>JACRPZ010000034.1 GCA_016222905.1 Nitrospirota bacterium | reverse complement strand
TTATTCAATAACCTCAGTAACAACACCTGCTCCTACTGTCCTGCCGCCTTCCCTCACTGCAAATCTCAGCTCCTTCTCCATCGCTATCGGCATTATCAGCTCTATCTCCATTGTCACGTTGTCCCCGGGCATTACCATCTCTACCCCCTCCTGAAGCTTCGCAACTCCCGTAACGTCTGTTGTCCTGAAGTAAAACTGAGGCCTGTATCCATTGAAGAACGGTGTGTGCCTCCCGCCTTCTTCTTTTGTCAATATATATACTTCGCCCTTGAACTTCTTGTGCGGTGTTATGCTGCCGGGCTTCGCAAGCACCATGCCCCTCTCTACGTCCTCTTTTGCAGTCCCCCTAAGCAGCACTCCTACGTTGTCTCCTGCCCTGCCTTCGTCCAGCAGCTTCCTGAACATCTCTACTCCGGTCGCTACAGTCTTGGTTGTGTCTCTTATTCCCACTATCTCTACTTCTTCGCCTACTTTGACTATCCCTCTCTCTATCCTGCCTGTCACTACTGTGCCTCTTCCGGATATTGTGAAGACGTCTTCTATGGGCATTAAGAACGGCTTGTCTGTGTCTCTCTTGGGCTGAGGTATATAGGCGTCAAGCGCTGCTAAAAGCTCTCCCAGGCACTTGTATTCTTCTGCTCCCATCTCTTTGCTGCTGCTCTCTATGGCTTTCAACGCCGAGCCTTTTATTATCGGTATCTCATCTCCGGGATATTCGTATTTGCTCAGGAGTTCTCTTATCTCCATCTCTACTAAATCCAGAAGCTCAGGATCATCTACCTGGTCTGTTTTGTTCATGAAGACCACTATGCTGGGCACTCCTACCTGTCTCGCAAGCAGTATGTGCTCTCTTGTCTGGGGCATGGGCCCGTCTGCCGCTGATACTACGAGTATGGCTCCGTCCATCTGCGCTGCCCCGGTTATCATGTTCTTTATATAGTCCGCGTGCCCCGGACAGTCTACGTGCGCATAGTGCCGGTTGTCTGTCTCGTACTCTACATGCGCTGTTGCTATGGTTATCCCTCTGGCCTTCTCTTCAGGGGCATTGTCTATTGAATCGTATGCCCGGTATGACGCTAATCCTTTGAATGACAGGTATTTGGTTATTGCTGCCCGGTATGACGCTAATCCTTTGAATGACAGGTATTTGGTTATTGCTGCTGTCAGTGATGTCTTCCCATGGTCTACGTGCCCTATCGTTCCCACGTTTACGTGCGGCTTAGACCTCTCAAATTTTTGCTTTGCCATTTCTCCGCCTCCCCCTGTTAATATAAAAACCAGAAGTTTAAATTTATCTAATATTTTTACTCGTAATTATTTTTTTCAGCTGCCTCTGACCTTTGCCACTATCTCCTCGGAAATGCTTTTTGGAAGCTCTTCGTAATGAGAAAACTGCATCGTATATGTTGCGCGCCCCTGAGTCTTTGATCTCATGTCAGTAGCATATCCAAACATGGAAGAGAGCGGCACAAGAGCTGAGATTACCTGAACCTTTGTGCGCTGTGTCATTGTCTGAATCCTTCCTCTCCTCGAATTAAGGTCGCCTATTACATCACCCATGTACTCTTCAGGAGTGACAACTTCTATTACCATAATAGGCTCAAGCAATACAGGACCCGCCGTACGGGTTGCATTCTTAAAAGCCATGGACGCCGCAATCTTAAAGGCCATTTCGGATGAATCCACTTCATGGTATGAGCCGTCATACAATGTAACCTTTACATCAACAACCGGATATCCTGCAAGGACGCCATTGTCAAGAGCCTCTTTAACGCCTTTTTCAACTGCGGGAATATATTCTCTTGGAACTGTTCCCCCGACAATTTTATTTACAAACTCAAATTTGCTGCCGGGATCCATAGGCTCAACTATTATATTTACATGACCATACTGTCCGCGACCTCCGGACTGCCTGATAAATTTACCTTCCGCCTTTGTGGTCTGTCTAATAGTCTCCCTATAAGCAACCTGCGGTTTACCTACATTTGCGCCGACATTGAATTCTCTCAGAAGACGATCAACTATTATATCAAGATGAAGTTCTCCCATGCCGGCAATAAGAGTCTGGCCTGCTTCTTCATCATAGGACACCTTGAATGAAGGGTCCTCCTGCGCAAGCTTTCCCAGAGCTATGGAAAGCTTCTCCTGATCAGCCTTTGTCTTAGGCTCAATTGCAACGGAAATAACTGGATCGGGGAATTCCATCGCCTCAAGGATTACAGGATTATCAGGGTCACAGAGCGTATCGCCCGTAAGAGTGCGCTTCAGCCCTACAGCAGCAACGATATCTCCAACGTACACATCTTTAATATCTTCCCTGTTATTTGAATGCATCTTCACAAGCCTGCCTATGCGTTCCTTTGCATCTTTAGTTGAATTATAAACATAAGAGCCTGCTGATATTTTTCCAGAGTAGACTCTCATAAAGGTAAGCTGGCCGACAAAAGGATCTGTCATTATCTTAAAGGCAAGAGCTGAGAAAGGCTCGCTGTCAGACACCTTCCTTATTACACTTTTGCCGCTGTCCGGCTCTATTCCTGACACCGGAGGAATATCCAAAGGACATGGGAGGTAATCAACAATTGCATCAAGAAGCTGCTGCACCCCTTTGTTTTTGAAAGCAGTGCCGCACAGCACAGGTGTTATCCTAAGCTCTTTTGTCCCTCTTCTTAAAGCGGACTTAATCATGCCAGCGTCTATCTCTTCTCCGGCCAAATACTTTTCCATTATTGCATCATCAAAATCTGAAAGCGCCTCGATCATCTTATCTCTGTATTCAAGCGCCGCAGGTAGAAGTTCATGTGGAATCTCTCCTTCAATAAACTTTGCCCCAAGATCATCGCTATATGAATAGGCTTTCATATTAACAAGATCAATTGGGCCAATGAACGCGTCTTCCTTACCTACAGGTATCTGCACAGGCACGGGATTTGCGCCAAGCCGCTCTATCATGGAATTAACGCTCATAACAAAATCAGCGCCCATCCTGTCCATCTTGTTTATAAAGGCAATTCTCGGAACTTTATATTTGTCCGCCTGCCTCCAGACTGTTTCTGATTGAGGCTCAACTCCGGAAACAGCATCAAATAGCGCAACAGCTCCGTCAAGCACCCTGAGTGAACGCTCAACTTCTATAGTAAAGTCAACGTGTCCCGGCGTATCTATTATATTTATCCTGTGGTCATTCCATGAACATGTAGTAGCCGCCGAGGTAATAGTGATTCCCCTCTCCTGCTCCTGAGGCATCCAGTCCATAACAGCGGTACCCTCGTGAACCTCTCCGATCTTATATGTGACACCGGTATAGTAGAGTATCCGCTCTGTTGTAGTGGTCTTACCGGCATCTATGTGAGCCATTATGCCGATATTCCTTGTCTTTTGCAGTAGTTCCTGTATCAATTATATTGCCTCTTTACCACTTGTAATGAGCAAATGCCTTGTTGGCTTCTGCCATTTTGTGTGTATCCAATTTCTTTTTAATGGATGAACCTGTATTATTTGCTGCGTCCAAAAGTTCAGCAGCCAGTTTATCTTTCATTGTATGTTCACTGCGCTTTTCGGCGAAACCTTTAATCCACCTAAAAGCAAGGGCGATTCTTCTCTGCGGCCTGACATCGACAGGAACCTGATAAGTGGCCCCGCCGACACGCCTTGATTTAACTTCAATAGCCGGCTTTACATTCTCCAAAGCGGTCTTAAACACCTTTAAAGGGTCATTTCCGGTTTTTGACTTTATAACTTCAAAAGCTCCATAGCATATTCTTTGCGCTGTGGATTTTTTACCGTCCTGCATGATTGCATTAACAAACTTACTCACCAGTTTACTGTTGTAAAGTGGATCCGGTAAGATTTCTCTTTTGTCAGGCACTTTTCTTCTTGGCATATCTGATTAACCCCTATTACTTTGGTTTCTTGGAACCGTACTTTGATCGGCTTCTTCTGCGATCCGCCACACCAAGGGTATCAAGAGATCCCCTGACTATGTGGTATCTGACGCCTGGAAGGTCCTTAACCCTTCCACCCCTTATGAGAACAATGGAATGTTCCTGAAGGTTGTGGCCGACTCCGGGTATGTAAGCGGTAACTTCCATCTTATTGGTAAGTCTTATCCTGGCAACCTTTCTTAAAGCTGAGTTAGGTTTCTTGGGAGTAGTCGTATAGACCCTTGTGCATACCCCCCTCCTTTGAGGGCATGACATAAGAGCAGGGCTCTTAGTTTTATTAAGCACCTGTTTTCTGTCATGTTTTACTAACTGAGATATTGTAGGCAAAGTTCCTCCCTTTAATGTTAAAGATTTCCCCGTTTTATAAAGCACGAATGTTTCGTGAGGAAAACCTGATGATTTTATCAGGGAAAAAATATTTTGTCAATAGGTAATAAAATAATTATTCGATTAGCGCCAAAAAAAGATGAGCAGCGCCGTGAAGATCAGCCCTTTAATAAGCTCTATATTGCCGATTGTCCTGAGTTTTAGATCGCTCATCCTGATGGCAGACACGATATTTTCGCTGAAAGGCGCAAGTACAACAAGTGGCATATTAAGCAGGAAGAAAACAAACAAAGACGCTATGGAGTAAAAACCCATCAACAGTCTGTATTTCAAATCTTTTTTTATCCTCATCCTTACTTTAAAAACACCGGCGGCAAAAAATATAAAAACCACGAAATATAACCTGTATGACATTGCGCCTGTAACCGCGAAATAAACTATAGGCGCAGATAAAGCCAGAATGGCAAAGCCAAGCAATTCAACAAAGATATTATGTTCCATCTCAAGTGATAATAGAATCAGATAACCCAAGACAAGCGGCAAAAAAACAATAAAAGTTTTTAAGCCGTTATAAAGAAACGGGATTAAAAGAAGAGTTCCGCTGACACTGAAGAACGCAAACCATGTGAGATACGCCTTCTTCTCGGTCTTTGTCCTGAACACAGATGCAAGAGGAGCTTTGGAATTTATAAGGAAAGCCAGCCCGACGATGGTCAATATTGGCACAAAGAAAAAGTCAATATCCATATGCCGCGAGTTGACCTTCAACCCGGCAGCAATACCCGCAACAGATGAGAAGATAAAGACAACCCATGAACCATGTTCTTTTACAACCGGGATTTTCATCAAAAAAATGAACTTCCCCCGAACTTCAGGATACTCATTTATCAAATCAAAAGTTTTATAATTTTACTTTAAACAATTTTATTAATGAATCCGAAGCATCCTCATAGAATAATTCAACGTCGTCAGAATATTTCTGCATCTCTATTAGTTCGTTATAAAAGTCCCATTTGCCCAAAAACCTTTTATCAACTACAATATAATTGACATTATACAGTTTTGCAAAATGAACAACGTCAGCGCTGTTAGCATATGGCAGCATCGTAAACTTTGCATTGCTGAAATAGCTTACATAAGGCCTTGCGGACATAACATTGATTTCTTCATACCCAGACTGCGCCTTCTCTTTCAAGTAAATCCCCGCTCTGTCATGTTCTGCAGATTTTGGAACTTTATCGAAACTCGAGTATCTAATATATGAAATACTGCTTAAAACCAGAATAAGAAGAATCAGGTATTTGATATTTCTCTCTGCCAATTGAAGCGCCCTGTTCTGCCCTAAGCCGTAATAGTTGATTAAGCTGGAAACAGCCTGACGCGCATTCGAAAAACCAGCACAAGAAAATAATATGAGAAATATAACTATAAAAAGTGTCTGCTTCTCTATTATGATAAATAGCGGGTAAATGAGGAAAAATAACATTGGGTATATGATAAATATCAACCTGATTCTGTTTTTAAAAAGATCCCTGCTGAAAAATGCGAAAAAGAACGGCAATAGAATCGGCATGAGAAGCTTATTTAGGGTCTTTATTTCACGCAGCGTATTTTTCTGATACCTCTTTAAGAAAACAACAGGGTCTTTAAAAATGTAATCTTTCAATGATAGGTTTTCCTTCTTGTTCCATCCCTTAAGTTCGGTTTTGTCTTCAGTTAATGTAAAGGCTGCCCTGTCATAAAGATTGTCAGGGGCGTTCACCACTTCGTGATATTCCCTTTCATCACTCAACTCTCCAAGTAATATACTGATATTAGCTTTTCCGGTCGGACTGAACTTTCCGGTATAATTCTTGAGAAAAAGCATATACGGAGAGATAATAATCCCGAAGATCAATAAAATTAGCATAGCTTTAAATACGTATTTACTGTTGAAATGTAGTTTTTCGCTGAATACACCGAATATCTGCAGAATAGGTAACAACAAAAGAAACTGACCTTCCGGGCGTGTGAGATATGAAGCTCCAACTGATATTCCGATTAAGAAAGAGATGAAATAATTATCATGCTTCAGCGATATCAGAAATAGATAAATTGAAAGAAGAATAAAACAGAAGAACAGGGCGTCTGAATATGCGTCAACGGAAAGTATCAGTATAACCGGATAAAGCGCGTAAACAAAGGCTGCAAACAAACCTGATTCCTTGTTGTACAACTCTTTCCCTATAAAATAAGACAGGAGAATAGTTACAAAGCTTGAAATGAGAGATATGAGCTTGGCTGAGACAAAAAGGTTATTGACTGCCAAATTGAGCAAGCCTATGAAGAATGGATAGCCTGGAGGGAAAAATACTCCCATATTATAGTTTTCTCCGAAATTATATCTGCCGTATTCAACCAGATTCTTCCCAAGACGCGAAAAGGCAACCGTATCCAGCACAAATGCCGGTTCATCGAATTTTATGATTCTGGCTATGATTCCGATAAGCAGAATACACATGAGTACTACATGTTCTCTTTTTAAATTCATGGTCTTTTCTATATTAGCTTCTTTCCTAAGAAACATCTAAGCTGTTTTTGATAAATCTTGTACTATGAAAGTAAAAATATAATATCATATTCAAACCTTTTGCCAACATGATAATAATGACTTAAAAAACATTAACTCATGAACGATAGAAGAATATTGTCTATAATGACAAGAAAAAACTATTATTTATCATAATCATTCTGCTTTTATACTACTTCCAAATCTTTATATTAAAGACCATGCGCCGGTGTTCAACGCTATTGTATTACCTTCCCAAAAAGATTAAAATAACTAACGTTGTTATGTTATGTGCTTTTTAGCATAGCTTTAAACATTCACATTTCATAATGTTGTTGATTTATAGAGCAATTCGGTAAAATTTTAACGTTATATATTGAAATCATCGTTGCGGTGAAAAAAATCTCCAATATTTATAGGTTATTTTTTAAAATATCCTGCGGATTTTCAGCTTTTAATGATTATATAATAAGATTTATTGCAAAGAAAAAAGCATTGGAAGATATAGAATTGAAGGGAAACTTATGAAGAAAATCTCCGAGATTTTCTTGAACATTTCTATCGCTGTTATATCATTTATTCTTATTTTTTGCTTACTCGAAGTATCTGCGAACATTTACCTGCTTTACTGGGCGAATGAAGCCAGATTTGTTCGTTATGCATCTTGGCAACAATTGCAAAAAAGAAGAAAAATGAGTAATCCCCAGTATTCTCCTCATAGATACATTGGCTATTATCCTACTCCTAACTACGTTAACGGAAAAAATAGGCACAACAGTTATGGGTATCGTGGGAAAAATATTGCTATTCCTAAACCAAATGAACAGTTTCGAATATTTTGTCTGGGTGGATCTACAACATATACATATAATGGTGCTGCGGCTGATTATGGAGAATCATGGCCTGACTTGATTGAAAAATATCTTATAGAAAAAGGTATTAAGAATGTCCAGGTAATAAATGCCGGGGCTGACGGATGGAGCAGCTGGGAATCCCTCATAGACCTTGAACTGAAAATCTTAGATCTCGAACCGGATATGATTATTATTTATCATGGAATTAATGATATCCACCCACGATTTGTATGGCCGCAGGAAGCATATCGTGGCGACAACTCCGGACGCAGAGCATTCGGTAATTTGTCGTTTATGCCAAGCATGCTTGAGTATAGTACTCTGCTAAGAATACTAATGATCCGAGCAGGACTTATCGCCCCCCATGCGGCATTTGATAGAACTATAGATGAAAATATCCCTGATAGTTTTTATGGAAATCTATTTATAAAACAGAAAAATGAAGGTGTCTATCCTCAAGGAATATTCAAAGACATAAGCGCCTTGAAAATGTTAAAAACTAATACACCCGTATATTTTGAAAGAAACATTCGCAATATGATTGCTATTGCAAAAAATTATGGCGTAAAGATTGTAATTAGTTCGTTTGCATATTCATCTCTATTTACTCCTTTAGTTGAAGTAAGCTCTGAAGAATATATTTTTGCTCATGAGGAAAATAACCTTTTATTGAAGAGAATATCGGAAGATACTGGCGTTTATTTCTTTGATTTTGCAAGCAAATTTCCAAAGTCTAAACGCTACTACTATGATGGACGCCACGTTAACTTAGAAGGAGCCAAACTGCAAGCAGAGTTCTTTGGAAATTTTCTGATTGAGAATAGACTGATAAGTTCGTCTAATGAACCTAACTGAATGAAAATTGTCCCCAAAAATCTTTTGCAAAAACTTACCGTTAGGTTTAAAAATATTTTAATGGCTTTTTGCATTTTTACTTTATTTATTGGAACATTTGAATTCTTGTTGCGAACAACGCATCTGTTCAACGCCAGAATTTCATGGGCAAAGACAGACCCTTTGTTTGCATGGGTAAACACCCCAGGCGCGACTTATTGGCAGTTAAAGGAAAATGATCATCCTATTACTGGAAAGATTAATAAATACGGTTTTAGAGATAATGAATGGTCGCTTGCAAAGCCACCGGGCACTTATCGAATTGCTGTACTTGGCGACAGTTATGTCGAGGCGCTGCAGGTTGAATCAGAAAATTCCTTTCTATCTTTAACCGCACAGGTTTTAAATAATAACCGCAAGATAAAAGTCGAACTGATGAATTTCGGACAATCAGGTTTTACTCAGACAGATGAGTTGATAACTTTAAAGAATAAAGTGATTCAATTTTCTCCTGATATGGTAATTTTGTTGTTTGTCCCCGGCAATGACATTGATGATATCAGCAAAGAAACAGCGTCATCATCTTTTCGTTCTTTTTATAATTTTGACAGTAATGGACAGTTAATTCTGGATACAAGTTTCAATAAAACTCGGTCTTACAAAATAAGAAGTTTACTCAGTCCGCTTAAACAGCACTCTGCACTTGTCTCTTTAATTTTAGAAAGATATAATGCTTATGTGTCATCCAGAGCACAAAAAGTAACAGCCCCTCAAAACTCGATAGATGGTTATTTAAGTCTCGCCACAAAAAGTCCTGCCCCGGCTTTCCTAAGAAGTTACAATCTATGTAAATTATTAATTAAGACGATGGCGGATATTTGCTTGGAGAAGAAGATTAAGTTCATGTTGGTCACTATTGATAACGGATCCACTTATCTGCCGAATGTTGAAGGACAGTATAAAGCTATGGATGCAACCTTCAATGTGAATTTCTTTGAGGACGATTTGAGTGAATATGCAAAATCTCTTGATATTGAATATATTGGCTTACAGCGCGTATTTAGAGAATCGTATCAAAACAACAGCGTTCTATTGCACTGGGGACATTGGAATTATGAAGGGCATAAGCTTGTTGCGGAAGCGCTATCTGACAAATTGAATAATATAATACATCTCAATCAATAACATGTATTCGTTACCTTCCATATTATTTAACCTCTTAGATTAAATTGAAATGCTACATTAAATTAAGACGTTGACTCTCAAACAGAATTTAATTAGAACACTTCATAGATTTTCTATTCAAAGAAGCCTTTTCTTTTTGCTCCTATTTTTTTTATCCATGGCACACGGTGCTGTCGAAACTTGGTCTGTTGCAGTAATGCATACCGTTACCATCGTTATTGTAATGTTGTGGATATTATCTATGGCAAAAGAAAATAATTTGATATTTTATCGCACTCCTTTAGACCTGCCTGTAATGTTACTGCTTCTAATCACTGTAATTTCAACTTCTTTTTCAGTCTATCCCTATGCGAGCCGTATCCATGCTTATAAGATTATCAATTATGTTTTAATATTTTTCTTCCTGATTAACACGACAAAAAACAAAAGGGATATCATTAATCTCGTCAGAACAATAGTTGTTTTTGGAGGTGTTTACGCAATCGCCGCTTTAGCTTTTGTTAAAGGCAACTTGTTAGGATTTAAGATATTCTCATTAGAACAAAATTTCATTGCGCTTACCTTTGTCAATCACAACCACTTTGCCGGTTTTCTTGAAATGGTAATTTGGCTCTGTCTCGGCCTCGTTCTTTCATACAAGGGGATAAAACACATCATCTTAATTTGCCTTGGAATGTGCATTGCTGTCGCCATTCTTTTTTCATTATCCAGAGGTGGAACAATCGGTCTCTTAGGCGGATTATTATTTTTCATTATCATAACCGCCTTTTGCAGAGGAGGGAAAAAGAGCATTACGATTTTTTTGATATTTTCAGCGGTTGTTTTGCTTGCAGTAACATTACTGGGCGGGTTTGACCCTGTTTTCGAAAGGATGAGCACACTGAAAGCTCCAACTATATCAGGAGAATCGAGATTGGGAGTATGGAAAGATACGCTAATTATGATAAAAGAAAATCCATGGTTTGGGAGAGGAATCGGCACATTCAAATATGTTTACTCCCGTTATCAAACAGAATCAATTATGTTTTCTTTCAATCACGCGCATAACAGCTATCTTGAGTTAACATCGGAAATAGGAATTATTGGAATCTTATCTTGTATTTTAATTATTGCTATTCTGTTTATAGGAGGGATAAAGCGGCTTATCGCCCAGCATGACAAACAACTTCAGGCTATCGGAATAGGTTCACTTGCAGGGTGTTTTTCAGTATTGATTCATGAAATTACAGATTTTAATTTTTATATACCCTCAAATGCATTTCTATTTGCTGTATGTGCTGCAATCTCATTGATCTCAACCCAAATTCATATTAATAAGCCATTCCATCTGATGCATATCCAACTCTTAGACAGAAGAAACGGTCTCTTTTACTTTGTCATTCTTTTGCTAAGCATTTTATCCATTGCGGGAGTTTTATCGCCCTTCATAGGAAATATGCACCATAAAGAGGCAGAAGAGCAAATGATGCTGAAAAATTATGACGTTGCATATAACGCCCTGAAAAGCGCTATTTTTGTGGATGCCGGAAATGCTGAACATATAGCTTCAATGGGTGACCTTATGGTTAAGAATGCTGCGGCAACCGGAGATGAGGCGAAAAAGAGAATTTTTTATTCCAATGCTATAACGTACTATGATGATGCAATAGCTGCATGTCCTGTCAGGGGTTATTACTATACTAAAAAAGCCTTCAGTCTTATGAAACTGGACAAATCTAAAGAGGCTGAAGAGGCATTTAATAAAGCCGTTTATCTTTCTCCTATGGATGCGTCCAATTACTTCAATATTGGAACATTCTACCTTGGGCAAGGAGATACTGACAAAGCGTATCAAGAATATAAGAAGGCGCTCCGGTTTGATGAGAATTACCTTGAGCCGATTCTTGATATGATATGGGAAGTAAGTCCTTACTACGATAGTTTGAGTCAGTCAGTACCGGAAACCGCTGAACTCAGGAAAAGTTTTGCAAACTATCTTTTCAAAAAAGAACTATACAATGCCGGCAACAAAGAGCTTTCTTTCGCTTCATCTCTTGAGCCAACTGAAGAAAAACTTGCAGCTTCCTTGGCTCAGAAATTAGGCAAAAGTTATCTAAATAGAAATGATATTGAAATGGCTAAAATATATGAAAAGGCCGGCATATACGATAAGGCTATTTCCATTTATAATCAGCTAATTACAAAATATCGCTATAATCAACAATCATCCGGTTTTTTTCAGCGATTTTTTCATGATGAATCAGACGCTCAATTGCTGTACACAGCACTAGCAAACCTTTACAGCAAGATGGGACGTTATCAGGAGGCTATTAATATTCTTCAGGAAGGGCTTAAAAAATGGCCTAACGACAAAAGAGTGCAACGGGATATGAATATCGAGATAGCAACGAATTATACAAAACAAGCTCAATATGACAAAGCTGTTCCCATCTACAGACAATTAATAAACGCGGAAAATAGACCCCGTGCCGACTTCTATCTTACACTTGCCGCCATATACAGCAGAACATCTCAATATCAAGAAGCTATTAACACCTTGCAGAAAGGGATAAAAATATGGCCGGATAATAAGCAACTAAATTGGGTTCTTAAGGTGGAAATGGCCGCAAATTATAACAGGATGAATCAATATGACAAGGCAATCCCCCTCTACAGGCAATTAATTGATGAGGAAAATAGACCCCGTGCCGACTTCTATCTTACACTTGCTGCCATGTACAGCAGAACATCTCAATATCAAGAGGCTATAAACACCTTGCAGGAAGGAGTAAAAAAATGGCCGGATGATATAAGTCTTCACAGGCAAATGCTTGAATATAGAAAAATGAAACTGAATTAGAAAGACAACGATAAAAGAAGTGTCTTGAAATTTTATTTCTTAATCCTTGGTAGTGCAAGACAATGCAAACTCCCTAATTGGAAGTCTTCATTAGAGAAACCAACCCGTTAAACACCAGCTACAACCTTTTTGCAATACGTTAGCGTCTCTTTTGCAATTTTGTCCCAGTTATATTTCTCAGATATAAATTTTATCTGTTTCTTTCTGTCTTCATCGGTCCAGTCCATATTTAATATCTCTGAGATTTTTTCAACGAGAGAACCAGTATCACCTGCCTTAAAAAACCTGCCTTTACTTAATTCAATACTCTGGTTTGCCGGAATATCGCTTGCTATACAGGAAATTCCGTAACTCATCGCTTCGAGTAAAGATATAGGCAATCCTTCATGATAAGAAGGCAGCACAAAAAGCCCTGCGTGGGAATATATCTCAGATAAAGATTGACCCGTTAGAAACCCGGTAAAGATTACGTTGCTGCTTTTCTCAGCTTCTTCTTTTAAACTGAGGCTGTATCTATCCTCATGATCAGAAGAACCTACTATTGCAAGCTTCCAGTTTTCACCTCGGAGTTTATGGCTTGTGTCTTTTAATGCATTAAAAGCGCCTATTAAATAATCAAAGCCCTTCTCAGGAACTAATCTGCCTACTGAAAGAATATATCTCTTTTTTATTAAACCATATTTTTCTAAAATTTCATCGGTCTCAACCGGCTCCGGTATCTCAACGCCGTTTGGAATAACAGCAGCGTTAATATGATATTTCTGCCTAAGATCATCCGCAATATTATCAGATATCGCTATGACCCCATGTGCAAATTTAACCCCTATCATTTCACAAAATTGTAGAAACATCTTAGCAGGCAACGGCCACTTTTTCCTTTTGTAGTCAGCGCCATGATTAGTGACAAGCACCTTCATACCCATTGCCCTTGCAAGAAAAGCAAACATAGAAGGACCTATGGCATGGATATGAAGAATATCTGGTTTTAATCGCTTTGCTTTAAGAATACTTACAAATGTGTGGATTGTGGCTTCGAAATATTTGTTTCTCGGACAGGAGACTGGAACTAAAGTTACGCTTTTATATGTATGAACACCTGCATCAACATATGGCTTTCTTGTGAAAACAATTATCTCACATCCGAATTGTGCGAGATGTGTATAAAGTTTTTCACAATGTTTTTCAACACCACCTTGTACTCCCGGGAATCCACGACAACCTGTTGCAACTATTTTCATAATTATTACAACTGCCGTTTTCTTTTGGATACTTGGCATATAATAAGTTCAAAGTAATGATATGCCGATAAATCATCCGAATAAATTATATTTTAAGATTACATAGATAGCTCTTACGCCGTCCTTCCAGTTTATTTTCTTGCCTTCTTCGTAACTTCTGCCATAGTATGATATGCCGACTTCATATATCCTGCAATTCAATTTGCTTATTTTTGCGGTAATTTCTGGCTCAAATCCGAACCTGTTTTCCTTTAATTCCAGTTTGTCCAATATCTCTTTTCGAAATGCTTTATAACAGACCTCCATATCGCTGAGGTTCAGGTTTGTAAATGCATTAGATAAGAAAGTCAATATCTTGTTTCCAATGGAATGCCAGAAAAACAGGACCCGATGCTGTTCGCCGCCTATAAAACGTGAGCCATAAACTACATCGGCTCTACCCTCAATAATTGGATCCAAAAGCTTATTATAATCAGCGGGGTCATACTCAAGATCAGCATCTTGTATAAGTATAATGTTGCCTGAAGCAAGTTTAAAACCTGCTCTTAATGCCGCGCCCTTGCCGCGGTTTTCTGTATGGTATATAATCTTGATAAGGTTATTGTGACCCTCTATTGCCTTAAGATATTCTCTTGTCCCATCTGTTGAAAAATCGTCAACAATAATAATTTCCTTGTCCAGGCTTAACTGAACATCTAAAACCTTTTCTAAAATGCTTCCGATAGTTTTAACTTCATTGAAGCATGGAATTACTATTGAAACTTTTATCACATTCCTCCACAGCTTTTATTGCTTTTATCCCTACTGCAATGTGCTGAGATTTCATTTTTAAAATTTGAAACATTTATAAATTGAGAGTTAATGCCGAAGTTCAATTCTTACAGCATGTGTTATTACAAGAAACAACCAGATTAATAAGACCGGCAAAAGAACCATCAACTGTCTTGGATAAGCGCTTAAAAGCGCACTTCCGACAAAAGAAAAAAAGAAAAAAACAATTAGAATGTGTATTTCTACAGGGATTATCTTTCCCCGTGCAAAATAAGGATAAATGCACATAATACTACACACCACAAGGAACATATTAGGTATAATATAAAAATAAGTACTCATCTTCTGGGGACGATACGAGTATGGATAATTAAACAGCATTCGCCCCACATTTGCACTTACATTCTTTAAATATTTTGCCGGATACTGCATAATATTTTTTACAGCCTGTTTTTTTAACTCATCATCTCTCTGAATGTTTGGAAGAACTTTAAGTTTATTGAAAAATTCCTGATGTTTCTCAAATCGTGAATTTTCCTGCACTTTTTGAAAGTCATACCAATCACCAAATTCATTCTCATATGGCGTTGACATCCAGTAAAGACTTAAACCGCCTGAATCTCCCCAGTAAAGAATTCTGTTTGTTAATGAATAAGTATAAAGCAAGTAAGGAGAACAGAGGAGGAATGCCAATAAATAAATTGTGAATGCTTTTTTAAACGTATCTTTCTTTTTCCATAAATATAAGGATAGAAATATTAATGATCCTAGGAAGATTACATATCCAAAAAATATTTTTGTCAGCGCTAAATATGCCAAATATAAAGATGCGAAGCAAAGATGCTTCATCGCGTCTTTGCTGCCATAATACAGCTTGCAAAAATGAAATATAAAACCGCAAATCAGAAAAACGCTCAATATTTCCGTTAGTATTTGTGGAATATAAACAAAAAACGTAGGATATACGCCTAATAAATAAGAAAATAAAGTTGAGCGACGTACGTCTTTGATGTAGATTTGAAGTGTTTTGTAAAAATAAAGAACAGCTAAGAAAAGAAACACGGCATTTAGAAGTTTTGCTGTAAGCCATGGTAGTTTTAATAAAATAAAGGGTGCTAAAATTATAGGATAACCAGGTCCGTTCCAGAGATATACATCATCCTTGGGAGAATAGTGACCGTGGGTCAGATTATCTGCAAACATTATGTAGCGGCTCTCATCGCCTACAAAATTGTCAGTAGATATTACGAATACAATAACAATATAAAGAAATAAGAGTGGTAAGAATTTCATGCTTTACTTTACCATACTACGCTATGCCTAAAATACAAGCGGTTTAACAGATTTCTTCTAAACATTATAATCAAGATGATCTTATTACAAACCCTGAAGCGATTCCAATAAATGCAAAACACGTAAACAAAATAGGAGTAAGATTTAAAGTTAGTCCAAAGGTATAAACCAATATAACAACCATATACACTATAAAAGCTGTGAATAAATTTTTTACCTCTTGGGAAGCAGCTTTATTCCTGAATGAGAATAGCATTATAGTTAATGAAACAAAAAGCCAAACAAAAAGAATAATACCTACAATCCCGAGTTCCGCAAGAACCTGAGGCCAAAACTGGTCAATCGTACCCCATTCTTTGAGAAAAAGTACTACTAACGGCATAATGTTATATGCCTTATAATCATATAGTGGTGAGTTGTATTTGACAGAAAGCGCTCCTCCATACATGCTGGGTCCAGCCCCCCATATAACATGATCTTTCCATATTTCAATCGCTTTCTCTCTGGTATGTTTTCTGTAAAAACTATCAATTGAACCTTCCTCTCCTGCTATTTCTCCAGTGTTTTTTGACAGTTCTACTGATTTAGTCGGTTTCAGGAGGTTTTGCTCACTATTGAAGCTGAATTCAAAAAGAAACACCGCAACAGGAATTAGGAGCAATATGAGCCATTTCCTTCCTCTTAGTATTTGCAATCCTGCCACAAGAGTAAAGCTTGTATAAACTATCCTTGAAAAACTTCCCAAAGTGCCTGATAAGAGAGAAAAGAAGACGATAAACTTTCCTCTTTTTGTAGCGAAAGAATAAACATTGAATATCAAAAGGCAATACAACCCAAGATAATTGTGGTTTAACATAAGAGATGACACCCTGTACATTCCAAATCTCCATGAATTAGCAAAAAAAGTTGACTGTCTGTCTCGCTGCTGAAATATTTTTGGAATTTCAATATAAAAGATGTTTTGTATATTTTCTTTTAGAATATACCTGCTATACATTGCCCATGCTTCCTGAATAAATGCTATCACACCAATAAAAATTGCAACTATTAACAGCGGGCGAAACACTTTTACAAATTCATCCTGCTCTCTGAAAAACGCAGCATAAATAAAGATGACAAGAAAGTATTTAATGTAATCAAATGAACCGTGAATAGTTGGCAACAGAGGGTTATTATTAACAGCGCCTGACATAAGTCCGGAAAAAAATACGCCAAAAACAGATATTAACAAAATCAAAAATGGCCGATTAATTATTCCCTTGTTTTTATAGTATTCTATTAGCGAAAGCGGGAAAAGTATGCCTATTGTAAATACATCAATACGATGAAATAATATTGATAATCTCATATCCCACAATCTGGAGATTCCAATAATGTTATGCTGAAACGGCAAAAAAAGCAGAATGCCTGTCAACCACCATTTGATTAATTTCTTGTACATTTCACACGATAATTATTAATGGAAATCAGTAATTTCTTCCAAATACTAATACCGGTACCGTCCTAAATAATATCTTTAAATCAAGCCATAATGACCAATTATCAATATAATTTAAATCCAATTTCGCAATTTCATCAAAATCGGATATCTTGTTTTTTCCCATTACAACCCAAGGTGAGGTCACTCCCGGCTTTACGCAAAATCTTCGCTTATGCCAATTCTTGAGTTCTTCTTTCTCCATTATTCTTACCGGTCTTGGTCCAACTAAACTCATATCGCCCTTTACTACGCTATATAGTTGAGGAATTTCATCCAGGCTGTATTTTCGCAGAAAACGTCCTATTGGAGTTACACGAAAATCATCTTTTAATTTAAAATAAACTCCCTGCATCTCATTATTCTTTTTTTCTCTGAGTTTCTTCTCTATTTCTTCAGCATTTTCTGCCATAGTCCGGAATTTATAACTGATAAAATGTTTCTTGTTCACTCCCATGATCTTCCATTGATAAAAAATGCGTCCTGGAGAAGTGATTTTTACAATCAAGGCAATCGCCATAATTAAAGGAGACAAAAATATCAAACAAAAAGAAGAAATCATTAAGTCAAACATTCTCTTTATTGCCATTTCCAGGTCATTGCGCTCTACAGGTGAAAACACAATGTTAGGAAGTCCATTAACAACTTCGGCCTTTGATTTAGAGATAAGGTTTTTAAAAAATGGAGAAACAATTCTTACGGGTATCCCCTCCTTATCACATGTGGAGATAACCTCTTCAATGTCTCCCAGATCTTTGGCAGGAAGTGTAATAATCAATTCATCTATATAATATGAGTTTAATATTTTAGCAAGACTATCAAAGCGGCCTATAATCTTATATCCAAACATCTCTTTTTCTTCATTATGTTCTTCCTTACTGACAAGTCCAAGAACTTTTAAACGTCTGCTGTCAATTGAACTTAAGAATTGCTTAGCCACATCGCCTGTGCCAAGTACCAGAACCTTCTTGATATTTTTCGTATTTTTATTGGAATATTCCATGTACTTATACAATATGATTTTTTCCACTGAAAGCATCAGAATATTGACAATCCCAAATATAACAACAAGACTTTTAGGAACGTTCAATTCCGCATTCTGATATTTAATAATCGGAAGAATAATAATTGAGATGAAATAAACTATCAGGCATCCAACAATAACTGTTCTTAGAGTAACAGTGATCTCTCTTTTCAAAGATTTAAAAACACTCAAAGATCTGCCTGATTTAAACGCGCTGCCGGCATAAGCCTCCTGGTATTCTGAAAGTCCGCCCCAAACAATAATTATTATAAAAAGAAGATTCCAGTAATATAGCCACTCAACACCGGAGCTTAACCCCATAAAATTCCTTATATAGTTGGCAAGAACATAAGACAGGATAGTAATAATAGTTTCAAGAAATATTAGACCTACTCTGCTAAGTACCGGATAATTAGTTATCATTTCATTCTATTTTGAGTTTAGGTATTTAGTCATCTAAACTGTATTCTAAAAAAGACCCCCCATTTTAAGGCTACACACTATACCCATTAGGATGCCTGCTATGCCATTCCCATGCTGTTTTAATAATCGTCTCGAGAGAGGGATAGTCAGGTTTCCATCCAGCCTCACTGCTGATTTTATCAGAGCTCGCCACAAGTATTGCAGGATCTCCAGCTCTCTTTTTCGCAAATTCGAAAGGAATATCTAAGCCCGTAATTTTTTTTGCTATTTCAATGACTTCGAGCACAGAGAACCCTTTCCCATTACCCATATTATATTTTGCATTTGAATGGATTTCTAAATTCTCAAGCGCCAATATATGTGCCTTTGCCAAATCCACCACATGAATATAATCCCTTACGCAAGTTCCGTCCTTAGTGGGATAATCTTGCCCAAAAACCTTCAATCCTTTAGTGCGCCTGTTATTTTGCACATCAAGAGCTGTCTTTAAAACTATGGGGATCAAATGGCTTTCATGTCTGTGGTCTTCTCCTAATCTTTCAGATGCGCCGGCAGCGTTAAAATATCTGAACGCATTAAACTTAAAGCCATATGCCGAATGATACCAATCGAGAATTTTTTCAAACATCAATTTTGATTCGCCATATGCGTTGATAGGCTTTTGAGTATGCTTTTCATCAATCGGAGTATGTTCGGGTTCTCCAAAAGTTGCTGCCGTTGAAGAAAAGATAAATCTCTTACATCCATTATCTTTCATGACTTCCAGTAAATTTACGCCGTTCACCACATTATTGATAAAATATAACTGAGGATCTGTCATGGAAAACTCAACAGTTGTCTCAGCTGCAAAATGAATTACAGCATCAATCTTATGAGTTTTAAATATAGTGCTTAGCAACTGTTTATCCCCGAAGCTGCCTTCATAAAACACAGCTTTGGGTTGAACAGCCTCCCTATGCCCTTCCTGAAGATTATCAATAACACTGACTGAATGTCCCTGTTTCACTAATTCCTCAACACATATGCTTCCAATATAGCCTGCGCCTCCGGTAACTAAAATATTCATAATCCTCCGCCTTTTTAAAAAGATTTTAACTTCTTATTTATTTATAAACTTCCCGAATATACTGTAATGATTATCGCTCTTTAACTGAATATTCCTTTTTACATCCTTGTTTAAATAAAACTCCCTGTAGTAAACCTGTTTATCCTGGGCAGCGGTTTTATTATCAATATAACGTTCAAAATTAATCTTCCCGCCAAACATTATTTTTAATTTATTATAAACCACCCACAGCAATGGCCCGGCACTTGGAAGTTTTGGATATTTCTTCTGCCTCATAGCTGTTTTAGCAGAGCCGACCATCCAGCAATTCTGAGTACAATTATGCACCTTCTCTCTTACCTCCTCGACAGACGGGCTATTCCATATTTCATCCCAATCCTGAGTCTCCAAGTTTCCGAGTTTCAGATCAGGCCTGACATTACACGCATAAACATCGCTCCATGGATCGATAAATATAAAATCCTCCGCAGCAGCGCAGGGAAGCATTCTTCTGTTCCCCAACAACTTTGCCATAAGACCCATATTTAAGTATGCACGAAACCAGTTCTTGACATTAACACCCTTCAACATTTCAGCAATCAAATCTTCCATATATTTTGCTATCTTTAAACGATCATAAGGAAAATTGTCACTCTTATGAAATTGAAACCCATTATGAAGAGTAGAGGTAGCTAATTCAAAGCCGTGTTTCTTTGCAAAACGAAAAAGTTCAACAACTCCTTCTGAGTTATCATCCTGTATAACAGTTGCAATACCAATATCTTTAGCGCCCAACTTCTTGAGACGAAACAATCCGTCTATCTTCTTTTTATCACCGTCCCTCTCCCCGCGAATCATATTATTGGTTTCTCCAAATCCTTCAAGACTAAAACGGATCTTTATATCCGGATACTTTCTGATTATCGGCTCTAACCTTTCCGAAAGGAGCCCGTTGCTGCTGATTTCAAGAGTCATCGCCTTCGGGTACAGTAAATCTACAATCTCTGGCAAATCGAGTCTTAACGTAGGTTCACCCCCGGTAAGATTTAAATAGTCTATTCCGGAAGGAATTTTCCTAAGAGTGTTTAAGGAGATTTCTTCATCAGCCTTTGTAGGGTTTTGCCATACATAACACATCGAGCATTTTGAATTGCATCTATATGTCAGGATTACACATACATCCATTATATTATATTCAATCCTTGCAAACCTCTTCCTTAGAATAAATCTTCAACTAATATTACTCATCTTACAAATACTATTATAAATTATAATTAAATATAATTAGTTAATTCCAACAATAATGCATATTATATTATCTAACACGTAATTCATATGCACAAACAGTTTGCTATTTAATCCTTATAGTGATCTTCTTATGAACTCTTGACAGGAGACAATTCGCTTCCTTGATTATCCTTGCCCTCGCATTTTATAATTTATCGCTGCAAGTTCGGCTGATGCACCATCTTCAATAAGCCTAAGCAGTACAATCAATTTAGAAGCAGCCTCTATAAGGAGAAGAGCGTATGAGCGCAACGACAAAATCGAAAATTAAAGACATCAGTGAGCTTAACAATATCGCAAAAAGCGTGAGGCTCAAGATTCTGCATATGCTGACTAATGCGGGATCAGGGCATACCGGAGGTTCTTTGTCCGCGGCTGACGTAGCTGTTGCAATTTATTTCTCGAAAATGAACTTCAATCCTCAAGACCCTTCCTGGAAAGACAGGGACAGGTTTATACTTTCAAAAGGGCACGCAGCCCCTCTTCTCTATGCGATAATGGCTGAGGCAAGGTATTTTCCGGAGGAAACGCTTGACAATCTCAGGCAGATTGAATCTCCACTTCAGGGACATCCGTGCTGTAAAAGACTGGCCGGGGTAGAAGTTTCAACAGGCTCTCTTGGCCAGGGGCTATCTGTAGCCAACGGCATTGCGCTGGGTTTAAGGCTCGACAATAACCCTGCCAGAGTATACTGCATCATGGGCGACGGAGAGACTCAGGAAGGACAGGTATGGGAAGCGGCTATGACCGCCGCTCATTACAGGATAGACAATTTGTGCGCTGTTATTGATAAGAACGGCCTTCAGATTGACGGGCCTGTCAGTAAAGTTATGAATATTGAACCGGTAGCCGACAAATGGAGCGCTTTCGGATGGCATGTAATTGAGATTGATGGACACAATATGGAGCAGATAGTAATTGCTTTAGATAAAGCCGAAAGCGTCAAAGGCAAACCAACTATGATAATCGCCAACACAACAAAAGGCAAAGGTGTATCTTTCTTTGAAAATAAAGTAGAATATCATGGAATTACACCTACCCGGGAAGAGCTTGCAAAGGCGGTTGTGGAGATAAATAATGGGTAATACTGCGGAAACCAAGGGAAAAGAGCAGACTGCGCTGAAGAAGCCTAAGGCAACAAGGGAAGCTTACGGCGAAACCCTGCTTGAGCTCGGAAGAAAGCGCAAAGATATTGTTGTTCTGGATGCGGACCTTTCAGGTTCAACAAAGACAGGCAAGTTTGCAAAGGAGTTCCCGGACAGGTTCTTTAACATGGGCGTTGCCGAGCAGGATATGATCGGCACTGCCGCAGGACTCTCCCTCACAGGCAAAGTGCCTTTTGCATCAACCTTTGCAGTTTTTGAAACAGGCAGGGCATGGGACCAGATAAGACAAACCGTATGTTATTCAAATACAAACGTCAAACTGGTTGCAACTCACGGGGGAATAACCGTAGGCGAGGACGGCGCATCTCATCAGGCGCTTGAGGATATTGCATTAATGAGGGTTTTGCCGAATATGACGGTTATAGTACCGGCGGATGCTGCAGAGACATCATCTGTTATCAATGCCATCGCTGATTATAAGGGCCCGGTATATGTAAGGCTTGGAAGGTCTAATGTTCCCCATGTTATGCCTGAAGATTATAAATTCATAATAGGGAAGGCATTTGTATTTAATACCGGTAAAGACGCCAACATCATCGCCGCAGGGATTATGGTCGATATTGCAAAACAGGCTGCGGAGATCTTGAAAAAAGAAGGCATTGATACCGGGGTAATCAATATGTCAACAATAAAACCGCTTGATGAAAATGTCCTGTTGTCGGTTGCAAAGAAATCCAAAGTCATTATCACAGCGGAAGAGCATTCAGTAATCGGCGGCCTCGGCGGAGCAGTCTGCGAATTCCTCAGCGAGAACTGCCCAACCCCGGTCAGGCGGATCGGAATTAATGACTCATTCGGCTGCTCAGGCAATTCAGATGACTTACTCAATCTCCACGAATTAACCGCAGACAATATTGTCAAGACAGTCAAGTCAGCGCTGAAAAAATGATCCAGTTCTCCAACGTATCAAAATTTTATGATGAGCAGATTGTCCTTAAGGACATATCTTTCAATATTGAAAAAGGCGACCTCGTCTATTTAACCGGCCCGAGCGGCTCGGGAAAGACCACACTACTCAAGCTTGTTTACCGCGCGGAGCATCCGGACGACGGCCAGATACTCGTTGCAGGGTGGGATGTCGCAAAACTGAGACAGAAAACCATCCCCTTTCTAAGACGCAATGTAGGTATAGTGTTTCAGGACTTCAGACTGCTTCCGAACAAGACCGTGTTTGACAATATCGCAATTGCACTCAGGATACAGGGCCTGGATCCAAGATTAATAAACGAAAAGGTGAATGATGCATTGAATGATGTCGGTTTGAAACATAAGTCGCATGCACTGTCGCAGCACCTCTCAGGCGGCGAGCAGCAGAGGGTTGTGATAGGAAGGGCTATGGTCTCTAAACCCACAGTGCTTTTAGCGGATGAGCCGACTGGTAACCTCGATGTGGAGACCGCTGATATTGTAATAAAACTCTTCAAAGAGATAAACGCAAGGGGCACAACGGTACTTATAGCAACACATAACAGGGAACTCTTTATGACTTCAGGCCGAAGGGTGATCTTCTTAAGAGACAGCGCCATAGAAAAGGATATAATCCCATGAGAGCGTTTCTTTATTCCTGCCAGATCGCTTTTAAGAACCTTGTTGTTGAAAGGTGGATAAACCTTCTTACCATATTATCCATCAGTGTCGGGCTCCTGCTCTTCACCTCTTATCTGACCATAACCCTGAATATTGATACTGTGATAAAGCGATGGGGCACTGGTTTCGGCATGGTCGTTTATCTTGGCGACGGATTAAGCATGGAGACGGAAGAGTCAATAAAAGAGTTGTTGAAACAGGACTCTGATATTCTCGAATTAAAATATGTGTCAAGTGATGAAGCCTTGAAAGAATTGCGCGAGGTTTTAGGCAGCAGGTCATCCATACTTGACTCAATGGAAGCCAATCCCCTACCCTCTTCCTTTGAACTTAAATTAAAAAGAGAAACCCTTACCCCAATCTACATTGAGAAGAAAGCCGCCAGGATAAAAGAGATGACCGGAGTTGAGGACGTTCAATACGGCGAAAAGTGGCTCTCATCTTTAAATACCATTTCAGTAGTGATGCGGGTTATTGCAGTTCTTCTTGGCGCTGCGATCTTCATTGCCATCGCCTTTATTACTTACAGCACCATAAAGGTGCTCTTCTACAGGAGAAAGGATGAGATAGAGACCCTGAAGCTTCTTGGCGCGACACGAAGCTTTATAAAGATGCCGTTTCTGATAGAGGGGCTTTTTATCGGCGGCGTGAGCGGAGTCATAAGCGCTCTTTCGCTCTTCGGACTCTACAAGTTCACCGTTATGAAGTTTGTTGAATTTCTTCCTTCCATCAGAGGACTTCTGGTGTCATTGCCTCTGGAAGCATATATAGCTATCCCAATTGCCGGAGCGCTCATGAGTTTAACGGGAAGCTTCTTTGCTACAGGAAGAATAAGGTATTAGGAAGGAAATGAAAGGTATTTCCGATACTGTTTTAATATTTATTGGCATTCTATTCATCTCCTACTCTCTCTCGTTTCAAACTCCGCCTGCAAATGCCGCTGACCCCAAAAAAGAGCTTACAGTAATACAGCAAAAACTCTCTAAGGAAGAAGCCAAAGTAAAGAGCGCCGCAAAAAAAGAGAAGTCTCTCCTCTCAGAATTAGAGGAGATAAACAGGACTATCAGGACGAAACAGAGTGAGCTGAATTCTTATGATAAAGAGCTTGTTGAAACTCGCTCAAGGATAACATTTCTTGAAGATGAAATTTCAAAACTGAGCAGTGAGATGAAAAAGAAAAAAGGCAGTTTAAAAGAACGGCTCAGGGAACTCTACAAACAGAGGCTCGGCGGCGATGTCGCCCTCATACTCTTTTCATCAAAAGACTACAACGATCTTATTAAACGGAGCAGGTATATCAGTCTTGTCGCTTATCACGACAACAGGATGATGAATACATACAGCAAGAATATTGAAGATTACAGTTCCAAGAAACAGCGGATGGAAGCGCTGCAAAGAGCAGCCCGTGCAAACAAGGAGAGCGTCCGCACAAAAATGGAAGAGATGTCAGCTGAACATCATAAGAAGGACAAACTATTAGCCTCAATACAGAGCGAGCGCAGTGCGTATGAAAAGATGGCTGAAGAGCTGAGAGGGGCGTCAATAAGGCTGCAGGATATGGTCACAAAACTGGAGAAGCAGGAAGAAGAAGCTTCTCTTGCAGGCAGAGGATTTACAGCAATGAAGGGACGCCTGCCGTGGCCGGTCAGCGGCAGTGTGCTGGTGCCCTTTGGTAAGTATAGTGATCCC
Source organism: Nitrospirota bacterium (assembly GCA_016222905.1). Taxonomy (GTDB): domain Bacteria; phylum Nitrospirota; class Thermodesulfovibrionia; order UBA6902; family UBA6902; genus JACRPZ01. The sequence goes on along the minus strand of JACRPZ010000034.1, from coordinate 18,090 downwards.
AATTTTAAAATACCGGTATTCAAAAACGGGATAGAGATCGAGATAACTTCAGACAGCACAATAAATGCCGTACATGGCGGCAAAGTGGTCTTTGCGGACTGGTTTAAGGGTTACGGACAGCTTTTGATTGTTAACCACGAAAAAGGCTATCATACCTTATATGGAAACCTCGAAGAGATTTTTCATAAAGCCGGTGATATAATTAATGATGGAACCCCTGTTGGAAGGATCAGAGCGCCGGGACCGCAGCAAGTATCCACTCTTTACTTCGAGATCAGGTACAAAGGCAAACCGGTTGATCCTGCGGGCTGGTTAAAGAGAAAAGAGACAGCAAAGAAAAAAGAAGGGCCTCCGTTAAAGAAGTAACTATTAAGAACATTGATGTTTTGAAGCGCATATAAAGGAGACTGTAAAAAAGATGTCAAGTTATAAGAGAGCCGCATTATGGATGCTGATCATTTTTATCGCCTTCACCGGCGCGCTTGTAAGCAGATGGAGCCTCTCGGAAAATGTCAGCGCCGAAGAGGATACGCATTACAAAATAATACACACATTTGCCGAGGCTCTCACATTGATAAAGAAGAACTATGTTGAGGAGGTAGAGGACAAAGATCTCGTTTATGGAGCGATAAAGGGCATGCTCAGCTCGCTTGATCCCCATTCTTCTTTTATGCCGCCGAATGTTTACAAGGAGATGCAGGTAGATACAAAAGGAGAGTTCGGAGGGCTCGGGATCCAAATATCAATAAAAGATAACTTTCTGACCGTCATCGCCCCTATAGAAGACACCCCTGCATACAAAGTCGGGGTAAAGGCCGGCGACAAGATTATTAAAATCAATAATGAGTCAACTAAAGATATGAGTATCCTTGACGCTGTATCAAAATTAAGAGGGCCCAAAGGCACATCCGTTACGATCACCATAGTGCGGGAAGGGCTTGACAAGCCTACAGAAATAACCATTGTCAGAGACATAATAAGCATAAAGAGTGTAAAGAGCAGGGTAATTGACAGCAGCATAGGTTATGTAAAACTTTTGCAGTTTCAGGAGACAACCTCTTCTGAACTCGAAAAAGCATTAAAAGACCTTGAGAAAGAAAAAATAAATTCCCTGATACTTGATCTAAGGAATAACCCCGGAGGCCTGCTGAACAGTTCTGTTGATGTTACAAGCCAGCTCCTTCCGCCTGACAAACTCGTTGTATATATCAAAGGCAGGGATGGAGAAAAGACTGAATTTAAGACAAGCAACGGCAAGCCGTCTTATAAATACCAGATGATTGTGCTGGTTAACGAAGGCAGCGCAAGCGCATCAGAGATAGTTGCCGGAGCGCTTCAGGACTGGGAGCGCGCTGTGATCCTCGGCACACAGACCTTTGGCAAAGGCTCGGTCCAGACGGTAATACCTCTTAGCGACGGTTCAGGCATCAGATTGACAACGGCAAGATATTACACTCCTAAAGACAGGTCTATCCAGACAACTGGCATCAAACCTGATATAGTCGTAGAGCTTGCGACAAAAAAAGGCGCAAAGAAACATCCGGTATTCAGAGAGAAAGACCTTGAGAAGCATCTTGAGAATGATACTGTAAAAGATGCGGAGCCGGCTGTAACGGACGACAAGAAAGAGGAAGACCTTATTGAAGCTCCTGTGGAAGTTTCCGACGAGGATGATGTTCAGCTTCAGCGGGCAATTGATCTGCTTAAGTCATGGGATGTATTTAAGAACATCAAGAAAGCGGCATAAGGAACGGATTTTAACTTAACATATTTTTCAAACGTATAAATAAACTTCCACAGGTTTACGCATCTGTGGAAGTTTCTCTTTTTCTCCTCAGAAAATATTAAGTAAATATGGTATTATCTCTGCACGGGGCGTAGCGCAGCCTGGTAGCGCGCACGGTTCGGGACCGTGAGGTCGGAGGTTCGAATCCTCTCGCCCCGACCATTTTAAGAGTATAGATTTAAGTAAACTGACTTTAAACTCTAAACTCATAACTCTCAAACTATTAACTATGGGATGCCCCCTTAGCTCAGGTGGATAGAGCACAGGTTTCCTAAACCTGGTGCCGCATGTTCGAGTCATGCAGGGGGCACCATTTTTTTAATGGGTTACGAGCTTTTTCATCAGCTCGATTTTTTGCCAGTGTCCATATAGGTGTCTATCCGTCCCTCAATCTTCTTGATTTCCTCGTTAAAACCATGGCAGAGCCACTGCGAGAGCTCTTGCTCGTTTCTCCTTCAGAGAAAGATTATCAAAATATCTCTATAGTAATTTTCATTGATAATTATTCTTGTTTCTGATATAAAAGCTTAGAATATAAACAATTGTCAGAAGTTATTGATGAACATACGGAGGATAGTATATGGCTGAGGAAAAAAAATGTTTTATTATTATGCCAATCACTACTACAGAGTCAATGTCGAAAGTGTATCGGGATGGCGAAGAACATTTTAAGCACGTTTTAGAATGTCTTTTTATCCCAGCAATAAAGAAGGCAGGATACGTACCAATGCCCCCTATCGCCAAAGGATCAGATTTAATTCATGCAGAAATAATAAATAACCTTGAGACTGCAGATCTTGTTCTTTGTGATATGTCTTCTTTGAATCCAAATGTTTTTTTCGAATTTGGAATTCGAACTTCACTCAACAAACCAGTATCTGTCGTTAAAGATGAATTAACAAAGACAGTTCCATTTGATGCAGGAATTATTAATCATCAAGAATATAAAAGTTCTCTTGATGCATGGCATCTCGATAGCGATATCAATAAATTGTCTGAACATATAAATGCATCATATAGCCGTAGTAATGGGAAAAATACTCTCTGGAAGTATTTCGGACTAAAGTCGGAAGTTATACCTTACAAGTCCGAAGCAGGATCCGATAGCAAGCTTGATTATCTTACATTACAATTGGATTCACTTCGTGAAAAAATAGATGAATTATCAAGAAACAAAAGAATAGATAATCCTATTGGTATTAGTATTCCTTACGCACCTGAGAATAAATTATTAATTGCGAATCTTTTATGGGAGGAAGTAATTTCTAACATTAGGTCTGAAGACAACGTGCTCGCCGCTAAGCTCTCCGAAGCCAAGCTTCTTGACATTGATATGGATACAGGCAAGATTGTGATAGGTCTTAGCGGTGGGATGACGGTACTTAAGGACTCAATTATGAAGTCTTCGTTAAAAATAGAATCAGAAATAAAGAAAGTTATGGGAGGGAACCTGAAGCTTAGTGTAGTGTCTCAGCATATTATTTAAAAGGGGTGCTATATCAAAGCCGTAAGAGTTGTATCTAACAGATGCTCATGATCGAGTCCACATTGACGTATTTCTGACACTTAAACTCGTTGAGATATATTATATATGACAAGCCCCTTAGACAATATATTTAGAAGCAGGGCTATATTGATAGGAACTTATACTCTTCTCCTTTGTCTACTTACTTTTGGACAAGGCACTACTTCATTCTCAGAGGACAAGATTTACACGAATGAAGATCTAAAGATTTACACTAATGATAAACACTCTGCCTCACCTTCCCGCCTCGAACCCATTATAAAACTCTCGGATTTCAACCCGTCGTTTGATGAACTTCATAAATATATTGAAGAAAAACTCAACAGAATTAATATCTCGGAATATAAAATATATCTTAATCGACTCTCCTCCGGAATGACTAAAGAAAATGTAAAACGAGTATGGGGAACAAAAATAAACAGTCGACTTCACGAACAAAATGATATCAATACATGGACTATTGATGCCGTTGATTATGAAATAGGAGTGTCCCTTTTCTTTGAGAATAATAAACTAAAAGGGTGGAAAAAAATATCCAATCAACGCCGAGTTACGATTCCGAAGAATACAAAAGTAATTGATGGAGAATATCGTGGGTTAAAGGAAGATGAAACCCTATTGGTCACCATGAGGGGTTGCCCAACTCTTCAGGACGCTATAGACGGAAAGGAAGAAGGTACTGGTGATGTGGTGGAATTTTTGCTTATTCGGCACTGGCGCACAATACAGGAAATATGTGATGAAGTAGGGCAAGGCTGCAAGTCTTGTGAAGAAGTTACTCGAAAAATAAAACGGTAATGTAAAGGTCTTAGCCCTTAAATAGTTGTAATTTATTCTTGACTTCCCTCTCTATTTTGGTTTAGATATAAGTTATGTCTAATAGGCGTTCTTCAAGAGTGTCTGCAAATTTCGAGGCTGAACTTATCTTAGGAAAAAAGCGCTATAAAACAGCCATAGAGAATTTTTCCGAGAATGGCATTCTTATGACCAATCCTGAAAAGATCTCTTCAATAGAGGTTATCGCCGGAACAACTATTGATTTAGAACTTGACCTCATTTCCCCGGAAACACTCAAACCTACAGGAGAAAGAGCAAAACTATCCTGCAAGGTTTTAAGAGTGAAAAAAACTCATGATGGCATAATAAACAGCATCGGCTTAGAAATTATAGAAAAATCTCCCGAATATGAAGAATTCTTGAAAATTTTATACTCCCTGAACTGGAATATTTCAGATTAACAATTGATGCTCAATAACCTTAGCTAATCATTTATCCCCTATTTCTGTCCCTTTATATTAGCCTTTTTAATGAACGGTCCCTTTCTCTTGTTCTGATGCTTGAAATGTGTCAGCAATATCTCCGCTTCATGAAAAGGAAGTGTCACAAAGGAGAATTTATCCAGTATCTGGATGTCTTTGATCTTTGCGCTCGATAATCCGCACCCGCATTTGTCCCTGATGTAATCCACCAGCTTATCGCGCGTCAATCCATCCTGCCTGCCCTGTGTCACAAAGAGTCGCGTCTTGCCTTTGGTATCAACAACTACCGCATCATCTATCTCAGTATAGCTCTTCTCATTAAGTTCATCCTGAAATGAATACTGCAGGAGAGCCGCCAGCATTGCATCAGGTTCATTCTTTTCAAGAAGCTCTCTTGACATTTGGAGATACTCGCTGCTGGGGAGTGACGCTATTATATCTTCAAGTTCAGCCTTGATCCTCAGTTTCTTCGCCTTAATGACATCCTTTATCTTCGGCAGTTTTGCCCTGCGGATATCCGCTTTTGCACGGCTCTGAATGAACTGAAGCTTTCTGTACTCTGATGGTGTAATGAACGTAATGGCTATGCCTTCTTTGCCTGCACGGCCGGTGCGGCCTATCCTGTGAACGTACGATTCCGGATCCTGCGGCAGGGCATAATTGATAACATGCGTCAGGTCCTGGACATCTATCCCTCTTGCCGCCACATCGGTTGCAATTAGGACGTTGAGCTGGCGCTTTTTGAACTTGTTCATTATCTTCTCTCTCTGGCCCTGCGACATATCCCCGTGCATGGCGTCTGCGTCATACCCGCGCTCTATCATGTGATTGGCAACTTTGTCTACATCAATTTTGGTCCTGCAGAATATAAGCCCGTAAAAATCCTCTTCCATGTCTATTATCCTGCAAAGCGCCTCGAACTTATCAGCTTCCGAGACCTCAAAATATATCTGGGCTGTCTGGCTGACAGTTAGCTGCCCCTTGGTCACCTTTATGAGTTCATATTCGCCCATATATTTCTGGGCGATCTGCATTATCTCAGGCGGCATTGTAGCTGAGAAGAGCATGGTCCGTTTTTCCGGCCCCGTATGCTCTATTATCTCTTTGACTTCTTCGATAAACCCCATATTGAGCATCTCATCAGCCTCATCTAAAACAAGATAGGATATCGCGTCAAGCTTTAATGTACGGCGTCTGAGGTGGTCAAGCACCCTTCCCGGGGTGCCTACAACAATATCAACCCCCTTCTTCAGGCTCCTTAGCTGAAGCTCTATGGATTGTCCTCCATATACAGGGATAATGCTCAGCCTCTTCTCACCTTTCAATGAATTGATCTCATCAGCCACCTGTATAGCAAGTTCCCGCGTCGGCGTCAGGACGATCGCCTGCACGGTCTTGGACTTTTCCGGCAGAAGTTCAATCATGGGAAGTCCGAATGCCGCGGTCTTGCCTGTCCCGGTCTGCGCCTGTCCGACAATATCCTTCTGCCCCTGAAGTATGGCCGGGATTGTCTTTATCTGGATCGGCGTGGGCTCTTCAAACCCCTTGTGCTTTAAAACTTTCAATGTACGTTCGGATAAACCTAACTCTTCAAATGTTGTCATTTATTAACCTGCTCCCTTTCCAATATTATCTGTTATTATTTTAAGCCTCTTCAGGCTCTTCTTTGCGTTGTCAACCGTATGAGCCTCAATCGTATAAACACAGTTTCGGCCATCCAGTCTGCTCAGTATGGCCTCGAAATCAATATTGCCGTCTCCTATGGCATAATGATCGTCCGATGTCCCGTCATTGTCATGAAGATGAAGCTCGTGTATGTAGCGGCCTGTCTTATCAAGCCACTCCGTGAGAGTGATCTTGGAGAATAGATTAAAGTGTCCAGCGTCAAAACATAGTCCGAAGTTCTCTGAAGCCATCTCCTCTGCAAGAAGCCTCAGATTCTCAGGCTCATCCTCATATATATTCTCTATTGCGATCTTAACGCCCATATCAGCTGCCTTTTTATTAAGCGGGCCCCATGTCTCAAGGCTTCCTTCAAGCCACACATCTGTCCTGTGATCATACTTCCATTTATCATATCCTGAGTGGAAGACAACCACTGACGCCTTGAGTATTTCGGCAAAACTTAGAATATCGGAAAATCTCTGAACCGTAACATCTCTTATTTTTAGATCAATTGCAGCCGGAGAGAGGTCCATAAAAGGGGAATGAATTGAGAGACGGGGGTTATAGTCAAGTATCTTCTTCAGCTCTATTATATCCGCTTTTGTAATGTCATCAAATCTTCTTGAGCCGAAGTAGATCTCAAGATTGAGTCTCTTTTCTTTTATCAGAGGAAGGTATTGATTCAAACGGTCATAAGGGACACAGACATGGACGCACGGTTCCATCACTCTTTTTTCACAGCCTCTTTTTTTGCAGCATCTTTTTTTGTAGGTGTTTCGTCTTTACCCTCAGCCTTCTTCTCTTTCTTTTTATCCATCGCCTTCTTCCGGTCTGCTGAAGGGTAATCGGTTACATACCATCCGCCTCCTTTGAGAACAAATGATGAGCTGGTTATGAGCTTCTTCAGCTTCCCCCCGCAAACCCTGCACTCTGTAAGCAAAGGATCGGCCATCTTCTGGTTCACCTCAAACTGTTTATTGCACTTTGTGCATTTATATTCATAAATAGGCATTATCTCTCTCCACTTCTTTCGTTGATCTGAAACAAGGCGGGAAACCGGCTAAATCCTGCAATATGAGTTAAAACCGGCACATGTAATTTATCATAACACTTATATCCTTGACAAGCTCACTTGGCTGTGATATACAAGGGTGGTACGTGGGATTATACTGAACGGTTGCTAAGAAGCTCAGTGAATTTGTGATAGGAAAACTCGTTGTGGAGGCTGAATGAAAGTAGTTTACCTTGATAACAATGCTACAACAAGGGTTGCTGATGAAGCGCTGGAGGCGATGCTCCCGTACTTCTCAACCCTGTACGGCAATCCCTCAAGCATGCACACCTTCGGGGGACAGATACACAGAAAGATTGAGGCTGCAAGAGAAGAGGTTGCTTCACTGATAAACGCAGAGCCTGAGGAGATCATATTCACAAGCTGCGGCACTGAAAGCGATAACACAGCCATAATGAACGGCCTTGAGGCAATGCCGGGAAAGAGGCATATCATAACAACAAGTGTCGAGCATCCCGCTGTGCTTAATTTTTGCAGGAGAATGGCGGACAAAGGCTATAAGACAACCTTTCTGCCTGTTGACAAGCTTGGACGATTAAAGCCTGCGGACGTTGAGGCTGCTGTCACCGATAACACCGCTATGGTTACAATAATGTACGCAAATAATGAGACCGGGGTAATATTCCCTATTGAGGAAATCGCTGAGATTGTTAAGTCCAAAGGCACGCTTTTTCATACAGACGCTGTTCAGGCTGTCTGCAAGATTCCGATAGATGTTAAGAAGACCCCGATAGATATGCTTTCCATCTCAGGGCATAAGATACATGCACCTAAAGGAATCGGAGTGTTGTATATAAGAAAAGGGATGCGCTTCACTCCTTACATGATCGGAGGGCATCAGGAAAGAGGAAGGAGGGCAGGCACCGAGAACGTAGCCTCTATAATAGGTTTTGGAAAGGCATGCAGACTCGCCGGCACTCTCCTGCATAAAGAAAACTCGAAACTAAGGGCTTTAAGAGACAGGCTCGAAGAAGGGCTGCTAAGATCATGTCCTGATGCAAGGATTAACGGCGATTCTGCAAACAGGCTCCCGAATACCTCTAACATGAGCTTTGAATATGTTGACGGAGAAGCGATACTGCTGAAGCTGAATGAAGACAATATCTGCGCTTCTTCAGGTTCTGCATGTGCTTCAGGCTCGCCTGAGCCTTCGCATGTATTAAAGGCTATTGAGGTGCCCTATACTGCAATCAACGGCTCCATAAGATTCTCGCTGAGCAGATATACGACAGATGAGGATATTGATATGGTCTTAGAGAGAATGCCGGTGATCATAAAAGAACTGAGAGATATCAGCCCATTCGGACGGAATCCGGTTAAATGAAATGGGTGGTCATTCATAAAAAAGTTGAAGAGATGAAAAGAAGATTTTAAAAGTGTATACTACAAACTATTGAATAAATAGGAGATTTTACAATAATGAGCGCCTCCCGGTCCGCGTTAACCGGAACTCAAGTATCTTCGAAGCAGGCAGGGACTTTCTCGCCGACATTCGCCGTCAGCGGTGAAGGTGATCGCCTGACCGTGGACGGGGTTCTTAATATCCACACGCTTGCCGAAGCAAGAGATGCCCTGAGACACTGGCTGAAGCAGCGCAAGACGGCTCATGCCCGCCGCACGCTCGATCTTGGCAATCTGAGCGGCCTCGATACCCCGGGGGCGCTGCTCTTGTGCGGCCTTCAAGACAAAGGCATCGAATTGACCGGCATCCGGTCAGAGCACAAGACCTTGCTTGACCTTGTCTGCGGACTCGAACGAAAGCCGCTCCCGAAGACCGAATCCGTTGCCAGGTGGCGGCAGTTGATAGTCCAGGTGGGCAGGGGCACGGACAGCGCCTGGCATGACGCCCTCGATATCATCACTTTTGTAGGCCGGGCCGCAAGCGCGGCCAGCCATGCGATGATTCACCCGGAGACTTTGCGTCTATCTTCGATCTCCCGCCAGGTCACTGAAACGGGGATCAATGCGCTACCGATCGTTGGGTTGCTGGCCGTCATGATCAGCATCGTCATCGGCTACCAGGGCGTTGTCCAAATGCGTTCCTATGGCGGCGAGGACTTCACCATCAATTTAGTGGCCGTGTCGGTGTTGCGCGAAATGGGCGTACTGATCACCGCGATCATGGTTGCTGGCCGTTCAGGTTCCGCCTTTACGGCGGAGATTGGCGTAATGAAGGCCCGGGAGGAAATAGACGCGCTCAAAGTGATGGGGCTGGAGCCCATGGAGATGCTCGTGGTGCCAAGGCTGATCGCTCTTGTCATAACCCTGCCGCTGCTGACCTTCTTTTCCGATATCATGGGTTTGTTAGGCGGGGCGGTGATTTCCCAATCGCTTCTTCATGTCGCCCCGCTGCAATATGTAGACCGTGTGCATCAGGCTATTGACAGCAGCGACCTCTTTGTCGGTCTCATCAAAGCGCCGGTCTTTGCCTTTTTCATCGCTGTTATCGGCTGCATGCACGGGCTGAGAGTGAGAGGCTCGGCGGAAAGCGTAGGCCGGGAAACCACCCGCGCCGTGGTCAAGGCGATCTTTCTCGTGATCGTTCTGGATGCATTTTTCTCAATCCTGTTCGAGAATCTCGATCTATGAACTTATGAACTCCAAAACCCGACAACACAACGAACCTATCCTCTCCGCGAGAAACATCGTCAACCGGTTCGGCAAACAGGAGGTGCATGACCGGATCAGTCTCGAGGTCATGCCCGGAGAGATCATGGGCATAGTTGGAGGTTCGGGATCAGGCAAGACAGTCCTGCTCAGGACGCTCACCGGCCTGCATAGGCCGAATGACGGCGAGGTACTCTTAAATGGCAAACCGGTCGGTTCGATCGGCCAAGCCGAGAGGGCTTCTCTGATCGGCGTATTGTTCCAGCAGGGCGCGCTCTTTTCTTCCCTGTCGGTAGCGCAGAACATCATGCTGCCGATGCGGGAATATACCGATCTGCCTGTTGAGGAGCAGGAAAGAATCGCGGCAATGAAGCTCGAACTGGCTGGACTCTCTCCCGATAGCGGCGTCAAGTTCCCCTCCGAGCTTTCAGGCGGCATGGTCAAGCGCGCCGCGCTGGCGAGGGCGCTCGCGCTCGATCCGCGGGTCCTCTTTCTCGATGAGCCGACCTCGGACCTCGACCCGGTAACGGCGAGCGGCATTGATGCGCTCATCGCCCAGTTGAACCGGGACCTGGGCATTACCGTCATCATAGTCACCCACGATCTCACCACGCTCTTCAGCGTCTGCCATCGTCTTGCCGTGCTGATTGACAGGAAGATAACCGTTGCTACACTGGACAAACTTATGCGCTCCGGCCATCCATGGATCCACGAATTCCTGCACGGGCCGCGGGCGCACGGCGCAATGAGCGCAAGGAGGCAAAGTCATGGAAACGGATAAACATTTTTTCATTGAGGGACTCTTCATCATCAGCCTTTCAGTCGCCGCTGCGCTCTTCTTCGTCTGGCTGGCGAGTTCCAGCCAGCGCGACGATGTGCTCTACCGCATCCGTTTTGCCGAATCGGTAAGCGGGCTTGCCGTTGGCGAATCGGTGAAGTACCGCGGCGTTGATGTCGGGACGGTCAAAACGATGATCATAGATCCTGCGGACCCGCGCCTCGTGCAAGTGGATGTCAGTCTGCGCAAGGACGCACCGGTCAAGACCGACACCAAGGCAATCCTCAAGCTTAAGGGCATCACTGGGGCCGTCTTCATTGAGCTTGACGGCGGCAGCGCCGATTCACAAAGCCTGCTTGCCGCCACGCCTGAAGGCCAGATGCCGGAGATCCCCTCTGAGAAGAGCAGTCTCAACGCCTTCCTGGACCAACTGCCAGTCGTGATCGAGAAGTTCTCTTCGCTGGAGGACGAGGCCAAGAAGGTCGTGTCTGATATCGGAGGATTAACGAAAAAACTCAAGGAAAACCCGTCCTTGCTGCTCAAGCCGCCGAAGAGCAAGGACTCTTCCGGAAGCAAATGACTAGGTTTTAAAACTACCACTTATGACAATTGCGCAGCGCTTAAGGTTGCGTGTGAATCCGCACGTTCTCCCCTGCTTCACTCGTGGAAAGTCTGCAGATGAAAGGCTCTTTAATACGGTCAAAAAAGATCTCAAGTGGGTAAAGTGGCTCGGCGACTTTCAGTAAATAAGTAATCTGATAGAGTTAATTTAAGCCGCAGGCAGGGTTATTCTGAATACAGCCCCTTCCCTGCTCTCCACGTCAATAATGCCGCCGTGCGAGACTATTATTTTCTGAACAAGAGCCAAGCCGAGGCCTATCCCTTTCTCCTTGGTAGTATAGAAAGGGAGGAATATTTTTGCCTTTATATTATCCGATATCCCATGCCCGGTATCTTTAATGGTTATGGTAACTTTATCACTGACGGAACCTGTCGTTATGTCAAGGTTTCCGCCTTCAGGCATTGATTCAACCGCATTTATAAAAAGATTTACCAGCGCCTGCTTCAGGAGAACTTCATCGGCCTTAATATATACATTACCGCCTGCGTTAATCCGTACCCTGATATTTTTATTATCGCCGATAACGGTTGAAACTGTCTTCTTCACCAAGTCATTCAGGTCAACAGATGCTGTATTTAAAACCGTGGGCTTTGCAAATGCAAGAAGCTCGGAGATGATAACATCCATATTTTTTACCTCAAGCAGTATCGCGTCAACCGCCGTATTATTTGAAGGTACGAACTTCTTACTGAGGAGATTGGCATAGCCGGAGATTACAGACATTGAATTTCTGAACTCATGAGAGATGCCTGCGGACATTTCCCCCAACTGGCTGAGCCTCTCCTTAAGTTCGACCTGCGTCCGGAGCGCCTTTATATCCGTCAGATCCACAAAGACAAAGATCGTCCCGATCGTCTCTCCGGCTGTATTCTTTAATTTTGAAGAGGTTGCTCCGATCCAGATATGCCTGTTATCACCTGTGACATAAGAGTATTCTCCCCTCAGCATGGTTTCATTTTTTGAAATAAGCGATGACAAATTCTCATTAAAAACTTCGGTGAAATTCCTGCCGATAATATCCTCTCCGGCAATCCCCAGAATGCGTCTTGCAGCATTATTGATGCTCTGTATCTTCATTGAATTGTTGACGGTAACAACTCCGCTCGGTACGCTCTGAAGGATATTTTCATTGTATACCTCCATCCCGGCAGCCTTCTCTTCAGCCAGCGCCTTCAGTCTTGCCAACTCCTTCTCTTTCTCTTTAAGTTTTCCGACAAGTTCATGAAAAGTCTCAACAACAAACCCTACCTCTGAGCCTTCTTTTAGGTTTTCAGGGGTCTTTAATGTCTTGCCCTGTCTTAAAATAAGCGACCTTACGATTGAATAAAATACGGCTGCTGCCAAAAAGAACGATATTCCAAAGATAATCCTGATGCCTTCTGTATGCAGGACAGGGGTCAGGAGTATGCCTGCAATGACTCCTGAAAATAGAGAGAGCAATACAATCAGAACCTTTGTAACCATACTATCCTAAATAGAGATACAACATTAAGAGTTTATGTCCATAGAAGAGGGTTATAACAGAGCCGAGGGCAAGATATGGGCCGAAGGGGATTCTGGATCCCCATCTTCTCCCTTTTACAACAATAAGCGATATGCCTATTACGGAACCAAAAAGGCTTCCCAAAAATGTCGTGAGAATAACAGACTTCCAGCCCATTAATCCTCCAACCATTGCCATCATCTTTATATCTCCGCCGCCCATTGCATCCTTCTTCAATAAGGCTTTTCCAATCACCGCCACAAGATAGAAGAATCCGCCTCCGCCTATCATACCTATAAACGAGGACTTAAAGCCTAAGGGCTGAAAATTCTGAAAATAATCAAAGCTCTGAAACGGGTCAGGCAAGACAGTAGACCCTAAAATAAGTGCAATGGGAATGCCGGGCAAGGTTATACTGTCGGGTATTATCTGAAAATCAATGTCAATAAAAGTTATTACTATAAGAGAAGAGAGAAAGATAAAGTATATCAGCACGGTCCATAAGGAATCACTGCCGAATCTGTATAGAGCAAAGACATAAAGAATACCGTTAAGAAACTCTACCAATGGATACCTAACGGATATTTTTGCCTTGCACGCCCTGCACCTTCCCATAAGCAGAAGATAGCTTATTATCGGGATATTATCATAAAACCTGATCGGCCTGTCGCACGAAGGACAGCGTGAAGATGGAAATACTATAGATGCGTTCCTCGGTATACGGTAAATACATACATTAAGAAAGGAGCCTATTATCGAGCCGAAGAGGAAAACAATAAAATAAGTGATCATTCCTGAATATTGCTGAGCTCCCTTGCCTGCTTTTTGTAGTCATCAATCGCATCCCTAAGGTCTTTTATTTCAGCTATCGCCTGCTGGACAATAAAATCATTGAGGACGGACTTCTCGCCCTTCTCTTGTAATTCCACTGTTCTTTTACCTATGTCAATGTAAAGTTTCTCCACCTTGCTCTCAAGTTTGCTGCTTTCAAACATCAGCTTTCCAATCTCTGTTTCAGCCCTCGTCCTTTCAGCAAGAAACATTGCAATCCACTTAACGCGCTTCATACCCTCTTTTACGCTTATCCTGATTTTATCTATCATATACACCCTCCCCGAAACATTCAGGTTATAGGTTATTGGTTATAGGCCATGGGAAATAAGAATCGCATTACCCATGACCTATAACCTCTTACCACTATTAACTCTTAATTAATTCCAGCCTTCCCGTCCATTTTCTTTGCAGCTTTTCTTTAAGCAAGGGATATTCTTTCATTTCAGGATCGGCATCTGCAAGGGCGAATGCCTCCTTTCTCGATATCTCAAGTATATCAATATCCCTGATTATGTTAGCAACATTCAGATCAGGAATGCCAGACTGCCTGGTGCCGAAAAAATCTCCGTGCCCCCTGATGGAGAGGTCTTCCTCAGCTATCTTAAACCCGTCGCCAGTTGATTCCATTGCCTTAAGCCGCCTTTTGGCTTCTTCGCTGAAAGGCGGATACGCCATAAGCAGGCAGTACGAGTCATAACCGCCACGCCCTATTCTACCCCTTAACTGATGCAGCTGCGCAAGCCCAAATCTCTCGGCGTGCACGATCAGCATCAGCGATGCATTAGGCACGTCTATGCCTACCTCAATAACGGTTGTCGCAATAAGCATATCAATATCCCCTGACTTGAACTTCGACATAACTGCTTCTCTCTCATCATGGGGCATTCTGCCGTGGACCAGCCCTATTCTCCTGTCATGATAGATTCTTTTGAATGCCTCAAATCCTTCGATTGCGGATTTGAGGTCGAGTTTTTCAGACTCTTCAATCAGAGGATATACAACGTACGCCTGTCTTCCCTTGGACAATTCCTCTTTTATCAGAGCATGAATACTCTCCTTCTGCGAGGAGAAGAACACCTTCGTGACAATCGGCTTCCTGCCTCCTGGCAATTCATCTATTATGGATATATCAAGGTCTCCGTAAAGGGTCAATGCAAGAGTCCTTGGTATGGGGGTAGCTGTCATAATCAGGATATCGGGATTAAATCCCTTGCGCCTGATATTCGCCCTTTGTACAACTCCGAATTTATGCTGTTCGTCAATTATCGCTAATCCGAGATTTTTAAACTTCACACTCTCCTGTATAATGGCATGTGTGCCTATGATGATATGCGCCGCCCCCTGAGAAATATCATCAAGCGGTCTACCTTTGCTGCTTGATGTCAGCAGCACAACTTGCAGCCCGATTCTTTCAATCATTTTATGTATATTTATGAAGTGCTGCTCCGCAAGCAGTTCAGTCGGAGCCATCAGGCAGGCCTGATAACCGCTCTCAACCGCGATAAGCATTGAGATGACAGCAACAACGGTCTTCCCGCAGCCGACATCGCCGTGAATAAGCCTGTTCATCGGCAGCGGCCTAAGCATATCAGACTTTATCTCCCTGATGACCCTCTCCTGCGCACCTGTGAGTTTAAACGGAATATCCTGAAGAAACTTATTGATAAGAGCGCCGCCATCTTTGAAACTTATTCCCTTTTCAAGAGTCTCTTTCTTCTTCATAAGCGCAAGTCCAAGCTCAAGCAGAAAAAACTCATCAAATACAAGACGCCTGTGCCCCGGACTTTTCATCCTGTTCAAGGCAATTATGTCTGAGAATTCCTCAGGAAAGTGTGTCTCCTTTACAGACCAGAGCAAGGGTTTCAAATCGTTTCTCTTAAGGATATCTTCAGGGATATAATCTTCTATTAAGTGCTGGCTGGAATTTATTGTACTGTACATAAGCGTTCTGAGCTGTTTTGGCGAGATGCCTTCTGTTGCTTTATATACAGGGACGATTCTTGAGGTATGTATGAGACCGTCTTCCTTGCCGAGTATCTCGAAATCAGGGTTCTCCATCTCCAGGCTGGTGCCGTACAAACTGCCTTTTACAACCCCGCTCAGGATAACCTTCTCTCCTTCCTTGAAGTATCTCTTCAGAAAAGGCTGGTTAAACCATTTGCACTTGAGATGCCCTGTGCCGTCGCTGACGCCGAGCTCAAATATCTTCATCCTTTTTCTTGGAGTGGTAACAACTTCAGCAGAGACAACTTCACCTGATACCGTCTCTGCTTCTCCTAAAAGAAGAGCGCATATCTTTTTGAGGTTTTTCCTGTCTTCGTAACGCCACGGGAAATAATAAAGGATATCTTCAATGGTATTTATGCCGAGGCGTGACAGAAGCCCGGCGCGTGCAGGACCTACCCCTTTCAGATACTGGACAGGCGTGCCGCAGGATATCTTTGAACTGCGGTTAAAAGTCTTTATATGACCGGCGTCTTCAGCTTTCTTCATCTCCGGAGGCCTGTACCTCTTCGCCCTCTTTTCCGCTGTCCCGGACTTCCTCCGATCCCTCTTCCGTCTTTCCCGCTTTCATACGCTCATATTCTGATTCGCTGATTATATCAATATCCCACCCGGTGAGTTTCATCGCCAGCCTCACATTTTGACCTCTCTTGCCTATAGCTATAGAGAGCTGCTGATCGCTGACAACGACCATTGCGGATTTCTCTTCCTCATTTATTCCGATGCTCTCCACAGAAGCGGGGCTCAGAGCCTTTGGTATAAGGACTCTCGGATCATCTGTCCATGGGATTATATCAATCCTCTCGCCGTTTAATTCCCTTACTATGGACTGTACACGGGTGCCCTTCATGCCGACACACGCGCCAACAGGGTCAACCGAGGGGCTCTTTGACTGAACCGTGAGTTTTGTCCTGTCTCCGGCCTCTCTTACTATATCTTTTATAACGACCAGACCTTCATAAATCTCCGGTATCTCCATCTTGAACAATTCTGCGACAAAATTAGGATGCGCCCTTGAGAGAAGTATCAGAGGCCCTTTCGGCGTAATCTTCACCTCTTCCAGGTAAGCCCTGATCGTCTCTCCTCTTTTGAGGTTTTCAGTCGGCAGTGTAAGTTTTTGCGGGAGAGTCGCTTCTGCTCTTCCAAGGGCGATATAGTAGTTTCCCTTCTCCTTGCGTATGACTACTCCGCTGACAATCTGCCCTGCCTTGTCCTTATACTCCTCATATATAGCGCCCTTCTCAGCCTCCCTTACCTTCTGGAATAGCACCTGCTTTGCCGTCTGGGCCGCTATCCTGCCAAAACCCTCAATGGATATAGGTGTCTCAATCGTATCATCTATGTCTTTGGACGGATCTATCTTCTTCGCCTCTGCCAGGGATATCTCCCGGACAGAATCTGTAACATCCTTAACAATCTTTCTTATTGCATTTATCAAGATCTCTCCGGACTTTGTATTGATCTTGATATCTATTTCAATGTCAAGCCCATACTTCTTTCTTACAGCCGATAAAAGCGCGGATTCGAGGGTTTCAATAATAGATTCTTTGGGAATACCCCTCTCTTTGCTCATCTGCTCAACAATGCGGATCAGTTCTCTATTCATAATCAGACGTTAACCTCCAGTCTTGCCCATGAAATATTTTTATATGGAATGGTCACTCTTTTATCTTTTGGTAGAAGCAAAACTATCTCCATATCTCCGGCATCAATAATATCTCCAACAAAGAATGTCTGTTTATCAATCGGTTCAAGCGTAACAACCCTTGCTTTCTTGCCTGAAGCCCGCTTGTAATCTTCCGGCCGTTTAAGCGGCCTGTCAATACCGGGCGAAGAGACCTCAAGGTTGTAAGCGCGCTCAACAGGGTCCTCCACCTCAAGAATGCTCCCTATCTCGCGGCTGACAAGCTCGCAATCATCTATTGTAACCCCGCCTGCTTTATCAATAAAAACCCTCAAAATGAGCCTGCCCCGTTCAGTGGAAAGCTCTATACTGAAAAGCTCTATTCCAAGGGCCTTTATCACCGGCTCTATAATCCCGGCAACCTTTATTTCCAGAGCTTTTTTATCCATCATATCCCTAAAAACAAAAGAGTGGGAAGACCCACTCTTAATAAAAATCCCGGATTAAGATACAGCTTTAGAATAATAGCATTTTGCCTTTAAAAAAACAAGAAATAAATGGTCGGGGCGAGACGATTCGAACGTCCGACCTCTCGCTCCCCAAGCGAGTGCGCTAAACCAGGCTGCGCTACGCCCCGTATCATTTAATAAGCTCTTAGTATACGGCAGTTGACGGTCAAATTGAAAGACCTCGAATTGCCTCATTAAAAAACGATACGAAAGAGGATCGTTGCCTCAAATAAGAAATCGATACGAAAAATAATCGAAAATAGCCTTCTGTAAGCAAAAGCGACAGGAGGCAGAAATGAGGCTGACGATGCAAGAGAGGAAG
>JACRPZ010000033.1 GCA_016222905.1 Nitrospirota bacterium | reverse complement strand
TCTTTCGGTATTACCGCGTCGTATATATAGCTGTAGAAACTGACCTGCCCGTAATCCTTCTTTATCATCGTCCCTCCTGACTTTATGTTTGCTTTATTTATGCAAACTTAATGCCAGTCTTTTTCAGCAGTCTCAATTTAGAATTTTGAAAGAATACTCAAGAGATTATTGGGTTAACAATTTTCTTGAAACCTATCAGTTTAATACTTAGCAACTCGCACAGATGTTTGTATCAATGGGTGAATATCGGAGATTTAGTTCTTCCTGTTATCTTGTTTGCTAACGTTACTCAAACAAAGTGGATTTCCATTGCTGATCATTTGATGAATTATTATTTCATCATCTTCTTTATCTTCCTGATGTGCATTTTCTCATCGGCAACTACTTTTTTATAAGATACTTCTTCACAGGCGATCAGATCAGCAATTACCTTATTTGTATACGTTTTTACCATTGATTCTTCAAGTTTCAATGAAGTCTCACACCCCTTTTCCATCCGCCCTGTGCGGCAGAAGATAATCCCCGCCGTGTTATAATTTTTTACAGTCTTGAGTCGAAAAGGATTGCGATTATGGAGGTTAAGGAGTAAAATAAACCACGAGGAGGTAAAAAATGATAGAGGTAAAAGTTCCAATCTCGTCTGATTATATTATTGAGGCGGTAAAGAAAATGAAGAAACATGAAAGAGAATCTTTTATTGAAGATTTGCTTGCTATAACTTCACCTGATTATATGCAGAGCGTGAAAGAAGCAAGGGCAGATTATAAATCAGGCCGGACAAAATCGCATAAAGAGATTTTCGGTGAATGAGCTATAATCTTGTTTATACCCGCAGGGCAGAAAAGGATCTCCGAAAACTCGATACTGCCATTAAACGCCTGATAGGCAAATCCATCATCAAATTACAGGACAATCCCCTGGAGCACTCTGAAAAACTGACAGACCCGAAAGCAGGAACATATCGTTTCAGAACCGGCGATTACAGAATTATATTTGATATCGAAGGCAAAGATGTTGTTATCCTAAGGGTCGGGCACCGAAAGGAAATTTACAAGAGGCTCTAAAATGAAAAGAAATACCCCTTGGATCTTTCTAAAGACAATGCAGTGAACTGCAGAATTCCGCAAACAACGACGTCCAACTTATGAATTATTATTTCATCATCTTCTTTATCTTCCTGATGTGCGTTTTCTCATCGGCAACTATTTTCTTATGAGATACTTCATCTTCACAGGCGATCAGATCAGCAATCAGTTTATTTGTATACGTTTCTACCATTGATTCTTCAAGTTTCAATGCCATTACAAGCGCTTTTTTAAAAGAAACAGAATCCGATGAAATTTTAACTTTCAGATCATCAGCCAGCCTTAACGTTTCATTTATAATTTTCCTCGAGGGTAACGGATCTGTTTTTTCCATTACATCGGTGAGCCCAAGAGATTTAACATCCTTTAAAAAGGATATATGATTTTTTTCATCATCAAAAAGTTCCTTCCAGAACTCTTTTTTCTCCGGGAATTTCATCATTAACTTGTGATAAATAGCTGCAGCGGATTTCTCTACTTTCATACATCCATTGATGATCGAATCTTTGGTCATAATAAAGCCCCCCTTTCACAATAAACGTATTATCAAGAATTAACCACAGCCAACAGTAGGCGCTCTAAGCGAGAGCACAAAGCTTTTTAAAAATCTAAAATTCTTTTTCTCTGTGTCCACTGTGATGAAATCCTGTAGTTTCATTTCTTCCCCTCTTTCATGAAACTTTTGACGTAATCACAAGACATCTAAAAATAGCACAATACATGATATTGATTCAAACTTTGATTTAGTGAGCAAAACAGAATTGATGTCTTGACAGGTTCCGGCAAAATCTGCAATAGTAATCCTCAAGTCGCGTCTGAAAATAAATTTTTCCAGGGAGGTTTTGCTTGAAAAAACTAATATACGTCCTCATATTTGCGGTAATGACAACGTTTGCCATTGCAGGCTGCAAGAACAGCGGTGATTCCACGGTAAGGATAGGTCTGATCGCGGAACTGACAGGCCAGATACCCGCAGTAGGCGCATCTTGTAAGAACGGGGCACTTCTGGCGGTAAAAGAGATAAACGATGCCGGCGGCATAGAGCTTGGCGGCAAAAAATATAAGGTCGAACTGATAATTGAGGACAGCGCCTCGAAGCCGGAGCAGGCTGCATCCGCGGCCCAGAAGCTGATCACACAGAACAACGTTGTGGCAATCGTAGGCCCCAATTCAAGCGGCAACGCGCTGCCCGCCTCGGAGATCGCTGAGACTTCCAAGACAGTGCTGATCACCCCCTGGTCCACCAATCCAAAGACGACACTTGATGCGAGGACAGGCCTGCCTAAAAAATATGTATTCCGGGCCTGTTTTACGGACATTTTCGAGGGACAGGTGCTCGGGAAATTCGCAGGCGACAATTTAAAGGTGACAAAGGCGGCCGTTCTTTACGACGTCGCTTCAGAGGTGCTGAAGAGCCAGTCCGAACTCTTCAATAAGAGTTTCGAGGAGAACGGCGGCAAGGTCGTGGCTGTTGAAACATATTCTACGGGGGACAAGGATTTCACTGCCCAGCTCACAAAGATCAAAAGCACCCAGCCGGATATTATATTCCTTCCGAGCTATTACACTGACGTCCCTCTTCAGGTCCAGCAGGCCCATCGACTGGGAATAACAGTTCCCTTCCTCGGGAGCGACGCTTGGTCTACTGAAGAACTGATAAAGATGTGCGGCAAAGACTGCGAGGGCTTTTATTTCTGTAACCACTATTCTGCCTCGAGCACAAACCCTGCGACCAGGAAGTTCGTAGAAGCCTATAGCGCCCAGTATAATGGGACTCCCGACGATGTAGCTGCCCTGACCTATGATTCCATCGGCCTTCTTAAGGAGGCGATAGTTAAGGCCGGCAAGACAGACCGCGAGGCGGTCCGTGAGGCGCTTTCCGCGATAAGAGATTTTTCGGGTGTTACAGGGAATATGCGTTTTACTCAGGGCTCAGGCGATCCCGCAAAGAGCGCTGTCATAATGCAGATAAAGGATGGCAAATTCGTCTGGGTCGCTGATGTCAACCCGTAGACTATGCTGAAGGTCTCGCGAAGATGAAAAGCAACAGAGTCTCTGAGGGCATTCATTGACCTATCTTTTACAGCAGACTCTCAACGCGCTGCAGCTCGGCAGCATCTACGCGCTAATTGCCCTCGGATACACGATGGTTTACGGTATCCTGAGGATGATAAACTTCGCCCACGGCGACTTCTTCATGGTCGGGGCCTTTCTCTGTTTTGTGGTCGTCACTTTCATGCAGCTCCCTTTTGCACCGGCCCTCCTTGTTACGATAATCGGCGTCTCATTGCTCGGCGTGATCGTTGAAAGGATTGCCTATCGGCCCCTCCGTCAGGCGCCGAGGGTATCTGCGATAATCACCGCTCTGGGCGTAGGCATATTCCTTGAAAATTTCACACTTGCATTAAGCCCCTATCCAAAGAGCATTCCTCCGCTCATTCCGGCTGTTAACTGGACCATCGGCGGGGTAACCTTGTCATCATTGCAAGTCATCATCGTCTTTCTCTCGATTGCGCTTATGTCCGCCCTTCATTTTATCGTACAGCATACAAGAGTAGGGATTGCAATGCGTGCCATTTCCTGGGACATCAACCTCGTTCCGCTGATGGGCGTCCCTGTCAACAGGATCGTCTCTATCACCTTCGCCCTCGGGAGCGGACTGGGAGGCGCGGCCGGCATGATGTACGGCATGGCCTACCCTGTCATAGACCCGTATATGGGCATCCTCGTCGGATGGAAGGCATTCATATCCGCTGTTGTTGGCGGCATTGGAAATATCCGGGGCGCCGTGTTAGGCGGTTTTATCCTCGGTGCAGTCGAAATACTCGTAGCAGCCTTTCTGCCGTCAACGTACCGCGACTTTGTGGCGTTCTCACTTCTTCTTATCCTCCTTGTCTTCCGGCCTCACGGGATCCTCGGAAAACCAAGGTCTCAGAAGGTCTGATGAACGGCGGCAGGATCGGCAAGATACAAGCTTCCTCTAAGCATATTATCATGAAGAGAAAAATAATCATGGCAGGCATTCTCGCTGCTGGACTGCTCCTCTCATTCGCAATCCCGCGGTTCAACCTTTTAGACCAATATGTGCAGCTTGTCATTATGTACATCGGCATTAATATCATTCTCACTCTGAGCCTGAACCTCGTAAACGGCTACATGGGAGAATTCTCTCTGGGACATGCCGGTTTTATGTCCACAGGGGCATATGTCTCCTCACTCCTCACGGTAAAGGTTTTCTCATTAGGCGCAGGAACGCTGATCTTTCCCCTTGCCGTCGCCTCAGGAGGCATAGCAGCAGCACTGCTGGGTCTCATAGTGGCCATTCCCTCTTTCCGGACCCGCGGAGATTACCTCGCCATAGTGACGCTGGCCTTCAACGTTATCGTGAAGTCAGTCCTAGAAAATATAGACGCGGTAGGCGGCGCAAGGGGCTTTCTTGGAATGGACAAACTTACCACCCTTCCCTGGACCTTCTTCTGGACAGCAGCCTCAATATGGCTCATAAGGAATCTCATATACTCTAACTTCGGGAGGGGAGTTCTCTCGATCCGCGAGGACGAGACAGCCGGAGAGCTCATGGGTGTCAACACGCAGCAGGTGAAGGTGCTTGTCTTCGTCGTCTCCTCATTCTTCGCAGGCGTGGCCGGAGCTCTGCTGGCGCATTTGATCCAGTACATAAACCCGCGTAGTTTCGATATTATAAGGTCCACGGAAATGCTCGTGATGGTCTATCTCGGCGGCATAGGCTCTATAGCAGGTTCGATCATAGGTGCCGTAACATACACGTTTCTGCTTGAACTGCTGAGACCTCTCGAAATTTGGAGGATGGTGATCATGCCTCTGATGCTTGTGCTGCTGATGATCTTTCGTCCGCGCGGCATTATGGGGCTTAGGGAATTCTTCTGGTTTGTTCCGGTAAGAGACTTTATGATTACGAAGAAATTCAAAGGAGCCAAAGCTGATGCCGCTGCTGAACGTGACTGATGTAACTCATTCATTCGGAGGCCTTTGCGCATTGTCCGGGTTCAATCTCAGCCTCAATCCCTCTGAACTTGTGGGTATCATAGGGCCGAACGGCGCTGGCAAGACAACCCTCTTTAACCTGATCACCGGCATTTACCGTCCCGATAAAGGCAGCATCGCTTTCGGCGGCAGCGAACTTACAGGAAGAAGACCGTATAAGATCACCTCAATGGGGATCGCCAGGACCTTCCAGAACATAAGACTCTTCAATGAACTCACTGTGCTCGACAACATCCGCATCGCACATTACACAGGCAGCCGCTACAGTCCTGTTGAGGCGCTACTGCACGCGGGGAGATACAGGGCTGAAGAGAGGCGTATTATAGATCGCTCGCTCGAGCTTCTGGCTTTTTTTGAGATGGATCATCTCTCCGTCGAGACCGCGGGAAACCTTTCTTACGGATTGCAGCGGCGGCTCGAGATAGTGAGGGCCCTCGCAACAAAACCGCAGCTGCTGCTCCTCGACGAACCCGCGGCAGGTATGAACACAAAGGAAATAGACCGGCTTATGGAATTCATTCGCTGGATACATTCCGAGTTTAAACTGACCATTCTCCTTATAGAACATCAGATGCGGCTCGTGATGAACATCTGCGAGCGGCTGGTGGTGCTCGATTTCGGCGTGACTATCGCTGAAGGCACTCCCCGGCAGATACAGGACAACCAGCAGGTGCTTGAGTCCTATCTTGGCCCGAAAAATCTGGAGTTAGGCGGGGGCCTGCAATGAACAATAAGAAGGTCTTGCTTGAGGTAAAGGACCTCACAGTTAGTTACGGCGGCATAAACGCGGTCAAGGGCATTTCATTCCTCGTGCATGCAGGAGATATCGTAACACTGCTCGGAGCAAACGGCGCAGGCAAGACCACGACCCTTCATTCAATCTCCGGCATTACGCCTTACAAAGGCGACATACTTTACAAGGGACAGAACCTTCGCAAAGTCCCTGCCCACAGCATAGTCGGACTCGGCATCGCGCAGGTCCCTGAAGGTCGGGGGATCTTCGGAAATCTTACGGTAATGGAAAACCTCACGATCTCTACATGGCAGAGGAAGGACAGGAGCAATATAAAAACTGACCTCGAATATGTCTTCGATCTCTTTCCCCGTCTGAAGGAGCGGATAAAACAACCCGGAGGCACGCTTTCCGGAGGAGAACAGCAGATGCTGGCACTCGGCAGGGCGCTCATGAGCAAAGCAGAACTGCTTCTCCTCGATGAACCGTCGATGGGACTTTCACCCCTTCTGTCACAAGAGATCTTCAAGATGCTCATTCGGATCAACAGTGCGGGAACTACCTTGCTGCTTGTGGAGCAGAACGCCAATCTGGCGCTTCAGATCGCAAACAGCGGATACGTACTTGAAACCGGTATGATCGTTCTTTCAGGCACCGGAGATGAACTGAGAGGCAATCCTCTCATAAAAGAGGCATATCTCGGCTGATGAAATTTCATGATAAAATAGGATAAGAAATGAAACCACAGAATTTCACCACAGAGGACACAGAGAAAAAGAATTTTAGATTTTTAAAAAGCTCTGAGAACTCTGTGGTTAATTCTTGACAATACGATTAAAGGAGGTTTTTATGTCAAAGGTGGAAGATAATCAGGAGAATTTTGATATCTGTATGGACTACTGTAAATCCTGCCCTACCTTCTCTGATAAAGAGGGAGAGGGTTTATTCTGCGCAAGAGGGAAAAGCAGTGAACCGCTTGAGAAGAGAGGCTGCAACTGCGGGGCCTGCTTTATCCAGCAGAAATATGGCAATAAAGATATGTACTACTGCATACACGGCGCGGAGTAGATAATTCCATTGGAACAATTCATTCACTTTCATGTATTTTCATCCTTCACTATAAAAAGCAAGTTATTATCCTAAATCTTGCTATAAGGTAAAGGTTACAAACGGTGATCAATAAAAATTTCCTAATTGCTACTCTTTGCTTTAATTAAGAGTGGCGAGATTATCCCTCAATTTATAAATAATCATAATCCGTGTATATATTTCCTACGTATTATCGTACTGAAAATATCCATTACATTCATTAACCAGACAAATATAGCAAAATAGATCGCTGAAGGCAGTACATTCTCATCAATACCCTGAGTTCTCAGCTTGATTATAATTAGTGTTTCCATAATTCCAATTATATTTAAACCAAAGCTCGTCAAGAATAAAGATCCTTTAAATAGATCTTGATTATAAAGTTGTCCTGCACCTGGTAACAAAATTGATAAAAAAACAGGTTTCCAAATAACTGGCAAAATAGGGCCACAAACAGGGCACTTATTATGATAAGAAAAAATATGATTACATTTAACGCAATAATCTTGAATAACGCTACTCCATTGATATTTTTTTGCGTTATTCTCAGAAAATCTTTTTATTAAATCTTCAGCAGATCCAGGATCAAGAAAATCAAGATAATACTTTTTATTATTGTTGTCAATATTGAAATCAATACGGGATGTCGATCGAAAAGCAACTTGAATCATTTGCATATAAGAAAGCGGTTTTAATGAAGCATTTATAATTGCTTTTAAATCCAGGCTTTGAGCTCTAATAGCTTTATTTGTCAATTTATTAAGCGATATTACAATTAATTTTGTATCTGTTGATAAAATAAGCGCTGGCAACCCTTTTACAAATCCTTTAGTTAGTGAAATTATTTTTTCATTATCAGGAATAATTCGATGAATTATATAACCGAACTTTTCCAATAATTTACTATCATAATATTTAATTAATTTATAATATTTACCGCTACGTATACGATTAACAACAATAATTATTACTATCAGTTCAACTATTAATGATACTATAGGGAAGTCAGTACGTATGCCTGCAGTGATTGAGCTAAATAATAAATTACGTATTAATGTCAAGGCAATCCAAATTGAGACTCCTGAAAAAGTCATTTAGAGATTTTCAGTTTTTCCATGCCGGATTTTTTAAAATCCGTCTTCTGTTTTTATAAGTCTATCGTTATTTCCTGTTTTTACTTAAACTTTCTTGCCTTGTTACGATTTT
>JACRPZ010000027.1 GCA_016222905.1 Nitrospirota bacterium | reverse complement strand
GCAAGAGTTATACAGATTGAACGCTCAAAAACGATCTCCAAAGAAGAAAAAGGCTGCCTGATGAACTATACCTTTTGTATAGATTTTTACATGAGGCAACGTATATCATTTTGTATCGATTCTTATGTGAGGCAACAGGGGTGTTATGCCTTGAGATTTGTTCAGCGTCCAGTATTATTCAACAGTTACGCTCTTTGCAAGATTCCTCGGCTGATCAACATTGCACTTTCTTAAGACCGCAATATGATATGCAAGAAGCTGGATCGGGATGCTGAATATAATAGGCATAAGGTAAGGGTTTGTTTTAGGCAGAAAAACCGTGTGCAGGGCGCCGGGATAAGGCTTACTCTCTCCTTCGGTTGTGATTACGATAACTTTGCCGCCGCGGCTCTTGACCTCCTCTACATTGGAGAACATTTTACCTTTCATCTCATCATCAGGAACAAGCGCAAGCACAGGCAGGCCGTCATCTATTAAAGCTATCGGCCCGTGTTTCATCTCACCTGCCGGATAACCCTCTGCGTGTATATATGATATCTCCTTCAGTTTCAGCGCCCCTTCCAGGGCTATCGGATAATTTATTCCTCTGCCTAAATAAAGAAAATCACTGACGCGGCAAAATTTCCTTGCTATCTTAATGATGGAATTATTTTGCTGAAGGGACTTCTCCACTTTCTCAGGAAGCGATATAAGTTCGTTCAATAATTCTCTGGCCTCTTTCGCGTTTATAGCGTCCTTTGCCCTCGCGAGAGCTATTGAAAAAAGATACAGCGCAGTAAGCTGTGATGTAAAGGCCTTTGTTGAAGCAACCCCTATCTCAGGTCCCGAACGCGTATAAAAAACACTGTCCGCCTCTCTTGCCGACGTGCTGCCGACAACATTACAGATGGTAAGCACCTTTGCCCCCCTCTTTTTTGCCTCCCTTTGCGCGGCAAGGGTGTCTGCTGTTTCACCTGACTGGGTAAGGACAATCATGAGGCTGTTGGCGGGGATAATAGGATTTCTATATCTGAATTCGGATGCAATGTCAACTTCACACGGCACATGGGACATATTCTCTATCATGTATTTGCCAGCAAGTGAAGCATGCCATGAAGTCCCGCACGCCACGAGAAATATCTTGCTGAATTTCCTGAGATCCTGCGCCTTCATATTGAAATCTTCGCTATTTACCTTTCCCTTCTCAAGCGATATCCTGCCCAAGATCGTATCTGATATGGCCCTCGGCTGTTCATATATCTCTTTCAACATGAAATGTCTGTACCCGCCTTTTTCAGCCATTGCGGAATTCCATGTTATATTTATAATTTTTTTCTTTATGCTCTTATTGATGGAGTTTGTAAACGAGACGCCTTCATGAGTGATCACGGCCATTTCGCCGTTATCGGGGATTATTACATCTCTTGTATACTTAAGGAATGCAGGGATGTCCGATGCTATAAAGAACTCCTTCTCTCCAATACCTATGACCAGAGGACTGTCATTTTTTATTGCGATGATCTTATCAGGCTCTGTCTCGCTTATAATACCGAGGGCATAAGCTCCGGTAACATGTTTCAGCGCCTCCCTTGTTGCCTTTTCCAGAGGAAGCCCCTTTTTTGAGTAACTGTATATCAGATGGCAGATGACTTCCGTGTCGGTTTCAGAGGTAAACTTATGTCCGTCTTTCTTTAGGGTTTCTTTAAGCTCAAGATAATTCTCAATAATGCCGTTATGCACTACAACTATACCGCCTGCCTTATGCGGATGAGCGTTCTCTTCAGACGGCCTTCCGTGAGTTGCCCATCTGGTATGTCCAAGTCCTGAATAACCTATGAGCCTTTCACCCTTTACGGATTTTTTCAGGTCCTTTATCTTTCCGGCACATCGTCTCACCTCTATCCTGCCGTTTCTGGAGAAGGCTATGCCGGCGGAATCATACCCTCTGTATTCGAGACGTTTCAGACCGTTAATGAGGATTGGGACTGAATTTCTCTTCCCTATGTAACCTATTATTCCACACATAGTCAGTAGTCAGTAGTCAGTAGTCAGTAGTCAGCAGTAAAAGACATTATCCTTTTACTGCTTGATACCTGTTACCAACTACTTTATATTTTTTTCCTTTCATCTTTAACTCTTAACTCTCAACTCTCTTTTCTTTGCCCATCCCATTAGATTCTTCTGTTTCTCTCTGCTTATTGAAAGGGCGCCTGAAGGAACATTGCGTGTAATAGTAGAACCTGCCGCGACATAAGCGCCCTTGCCTATCGTCACAGGCGCAACAAGCTGGGAATCACTGCCGATAAAGACTCCGGATTCAATCACGGTCTTATGTTTTTTCTCTCCGTCATAATTGCATGTAATTGTGCCTGCTCCAATATTTACATCCCTGCCCACTTCAGAATCCCCGAGATAAGTCAGATGGGATGCCTTTGTCCTGTCTCCTATGCGCGCGCTCTTTATCTCCACAAAATTCCCTATCTTCACATCACGGCCTATTTCGCTCTTGGGCCTTATATGAGCAAAAGGCCCTATAACCGCTCCGCTCCCGACCTTGCTTTCTTCTATGAGACTGCTGTCCTTGACCATAACGCCGTTTCCGATAGCACTGTCGAATATTCTTGTACCCGGATATATAACGCAATCTTCACCTATAGAGGTTTTGCCCTCAAGATAAGTATTCGGGTGAATTATAGAATCCCTTCCTATTGAAACCGATGAATGCACCACTGACGTCTCAGGATTTATAAATGTCACACCCTTCTCCATCAACTTTGATATATTTCTTCTGTTTAAGATCTTTGAAACTTCATAGAGGTCATCCCTGCTGTTTACTCCCCTGATCTCTTCTTGAGGACAGTTGTAGGCATTCAGCCTTCCTCCTGCGTTTGAGACAATATTCACAACGTCGGTAAGATAATATTCTCCTGAAGAAGCGTTCCTGCTTATTCTCTTGAGATGATTCATGACCTCGGATTCCAACACATAAACACCGCCGTTTAATTCATTGCTTCCTCTTTCTTCCTTAGTAGCGTGTTTATCCTCTACAATACCGGTGACCTTTCCTTTATCGCGCATGATCCTGCCGTATCCTGAGAGTGAGTCGTCAATAAAAGAGAGGAAAGAGAGAGCGTTCTTACTGCGTTTGTGATTATTCAGGAGTTCCCTTAAGGTCTTTGTTGTCATAAGCGGGCAATCGCCGTTAAGGACAAGCACTGCGCCTTCAGAACTCTTCAATAATTTTTGCGCTGCTGCAAGCGCGTCTCCGGTGCCGAGAAGTTCTTTCTGAAGGACAAAAGATATATCTTTGTCATCTATTTTATTCCTGACCGCATCCGCGCCATTGCCGATAACAATTAGCAGGTTTTGAGGCTTCAGAGGTTTTACCGCGTCAATTGTATACCGGAGCATAGGCCTTCCCAAAATCTCATGAAGCACTTTGGGTTTGCGGGAGTTCATTCTCTTGCCGCGGCCTGCCGCAAGGATAACTACAGAAAGATTCATTAGTTATGATAATCTTTTTAAAGGCGTGATTTCAATTTACGGGGCTTTAGCGGATATGGTAAATCATTTAAGCCCGAATGTAGCCTTTAAAGCTTTATCTACCGTTTTAAGAGAATACAGACATCCAATTGTTCTGTTGATTTCATTGTGTTTCACGGTTGCCAGATTGTCAGTCATTACTATGGAATCTGTCAGCACTCCGGCGGCTCTGCCTTCATCGGAATCCTTGTTTATGCGAAAACGTGATTGATGCCCTTCACGGTTTAGGTTGCTTGTAATCATAGCAACAATGACCTGATTAAAGCCTGTGTTTAAATCTTCAGATTGTACTACCAAGGCAGGGCGAAGCTTGGCGGTTATAAGATCAGAATTCGGGAACAAGACCAATACAACTGTTCCCTTTTTATACCTTGTCATAAATCTCCATTCCCGGCGCATTCCAGTCATCTTCAAATGTCCTCAATCTGTATCTCAAATCCTGCGCTTCTTCTTTTGTGATTCCACGTGATTTAAGGTCTATTAATTCGCCATTTTCAATAAACGTTACCAGTATGTCACATTCTTCTATCTGCGGTTTCTCGTAAAGTTCAAACGCCCCTTGCCTGTAATGCCCCTTAACGGTTTTTAACATTTTATTCCTCCTGTATCTTTCACCTCATATCATTAAAAAAATACCCCTCAGCATAGGCCTTCCTAAAATCTCATGAAGGACTTTGGGTTTACGGGAGTTACTCTTGCCGCGGCCTGCCGCAAGGATAACTACAGAAAGATTCATTAGTTATGATAATCTTTTTAAAGGCGTGATTTCAATTTGTTACGGGTTAGGAATCAAGCACTGCCTTGATAATGCGCCCATAAGATAGCTAATTTAGATACTCCTTTTAGGCCAGCTATTTCCCATGTTTTCAGTGCGTATACATCTCATTTTGCCCCTCCTTGTACGTGGCTCGGGTCGAAACCCAACGCAACTGCTTCCTTATTCATCAATTTAATTAATTTGGGCATCTTATCATCTGGAATCATGGATGGAAAACTAATAATTTTTTCCCTCTCCTCCCTTGTCTTAAGCTTTGGGAGTTCAATCACACCGAGCGCGAACCTGTATCTTTTTCCGTCAAGTTCGTAATCCTGAATCGCCTGTCCGTCATCTGTAAAGTATCCTTCTAACCTTTGGTCACTGACACTTCCATAACCCGGTTTGAAAATTGTGAACAATGGGCCTCGCATTGAACTTATTATGGGCAGCAGATTGATAGGTCTGTATGAAGGTATCACAAATCTGCCTTCTTTGTCAGTCAAAACCTCCTTTGCTTCATAAAAATAAGGGTCCGATCCAGTAGGGGTTCTGTGGACTCTTTGCCAAACTGCAAGAACAACTGCCCCTTCCAGCGGCTCTTTTGTTTCTATGTCCAGAATTCTGCCTTTCCAAGGTCCCGCAGCAAAAGCCGGGATTGTAAGCAATGTAGAAGCCAAAATAACAGCAATAAAGATGATAACGTTCCTCATATTAAGCCTCCAGAAATTCTCTTAAACTTATTATCTTCACCCCTTTATATTCTTTCAACCCCAGCATCTCCTTATCACCGGTTACTATAATATCCGCCTTGCCGCTTAGAGCACATTCAAGTATCCTGTTATCAGGGTCATCTTGCAGGATTCTGATTTTAGAGGTCTTATGAACCATCTCCCCAAGTTCTGAAAGGAAAACCGCTGTATGACTGATTGCCTCTATATCACGGCCGAATTTGTTGTAAAGAACCGACAGAACTTCATCAATAATAGCTTTCGATATTAAAAGCGTATCAGCACCGGAAGTTATTCTTGAGATTGCTTTTTCGGTTTGGCCTCCGGGAATAACAAGAGCGGAAATGAAGATATTTGTATCAAAGACTACTCTCACTTCTTTAAATACTTCTCAAGGTCTTTTTCTGTGAGGATGCCTTTTTCTTTTGCCTTTTGGCTCCAGTAGCCCTGCAACTGGTTGAAGCCTTTTTTAAGCCTCTCTTTTTTACTCAACCGCAATGATTCCTGAATGACGGCGCTCAGGGTCTTTCCCTCCTCGCGGGCTATATTTTCGGCTTCTTTTGCAAGGTCATACGGGAGAGAGATCGTCTTCTTAACAGCGGTTGCCATTTATTTGCCTCCTGTTGCTGGTATGAATAAATACTACCACAAATTGCCGGAAGAATTAAAGTTGCTAATGAACGTTAAATTTATCAATCACCCTCCCTTAATCCCTCCCCTCAAGGGAGGGAACATTTAATGAATTCCCTCGCCCCTTGAGGGAGAGGGTTAGGGTGAGGGGGTATTTCAGGTCAATGACATGCAATTAATGTCGTCGTGTATAGAAGTATATTACTTCCGTCTATGAGTCTCAAAGAGCAACTCCTCCACCATCTGGCAGAGGACGTGTCCTATTGTAATGTGGGTCTCCTGTATTCTTGCGGTATTGACAGAGGGAACGGCAAAGACATAATCAGTTTTGGAGGCGAGCTTATCGCCCTTCTCTCCTGTAAATGCTACTGTCTTTAATTTCTTCTTTTTAGCCGCTTCAACAGCCTTTATAACATTGGGGGAATTACCGCTTGTGCTTATGGCGATTACTATATCGTTCTCACGGGCAAGCGCATTTATCTGGCGCGAAAAAACCTGTGAGAAATCATAATCATTTGCAATGCACGTCAGGACAGCGGTGTCGGTATTTAAGGCTATTGCGGGGAGGGGCGGACGCTCTTTTTTAAACCTGCCGATAAATTCT
>JACRPZ010000026.1 GCA_016222905.1 Nitrospirota bacterium | reverse complement strand
TGGATATCTCACTTCCGGGAAGGGAATTCACATCTTAAGAAATTATTATTGGATGAGCTGGTTGTTTGTCATCCATTTATAATCGGTGAGTTGGCATGCGGTCATCTCAAAAACAGGGAAGAGATTATCTCATTGCTAAAGTCTATTCCGAAAGCACGGACTGTTGAGAATGATGAGATTCTGCATTTTATTGAGAACAGAAAATTAATGGGCTTAGGAATTGGGCTTATTGATGTGCATTTATTGGCGTCTTCCTTGTTGACTAATACTTTATTGTGGACGGCTGATAAACAGTTAAGCACAGTTAGTTCTAAACTGAACATTCTTTATAGAGAGCAATAAAAAAAGAAGATAACCAGGCAGTGCAGATGAACGAGTACCACAGGACACTTTTTCAGGTATGCAGTACTTTGAGATTTCCAAATCGTCTTCATGCTCTTTAACGTACTCAAGTGGTACTCGTCACTGACTTCTACGTTATCACTCATAATATTAAAGATAGTAGCACGAAGTTGAAGTTTGATCTTTGAAATTAGAAGAAAGAAGAAGACCCCTCGGATGAGGGGTCTTAGTTGAAGTCGCCTTACTTCCCTATTTTATTGTGCTTTGGTTGACTTCTCTTGATAATTGTTGATTCACTTTTTTGAGCCTCAGCAACACTTTGTTTTTGTTCGATGCGAACTTTTACTCCGGCTGGAACAGGATCCTGTCCGCCCGGCAAATGATCCTTAATTCTGTCTTGTCCCTGTCCCTTTTTGGAATGTCCCGTGTATATATTTTCTTCATTTTTATTGAAGATTTTATATACAATGGGTTTATTGTTTGGCAGAGTATCAATATTTTCTTTTTTAAATTTTACTGTTTTGGTTGGCATAATAGCCTCCTAATTTTAAAAGTTTACAATTTCTGTTCTTGGGTGATTCTACACAATCAAAGGCAGCACTTTCCTTTCTACATGGTAACGATTTTGTTCTTGACAGGAATTGTTCGAGGCAGGTATATTGAGACATCTAATAAATTACCTGAAGCAATATGTCAAGGGCCTGCCCCATGTTTGGCAAGCTCTGCAAAATAGCAATAGTCACTTCTTGGCGGAGGTTCTATTGCTATTTTTATATGTTTGCCCTGCCCATTATGCAGGGCATTTGCACTATCTATATATAGTAGTGTTAAAAAATTAAACCACAATGCACAATGATTAGTCAAGTTGAAATTGATAAAATCATAACATTAAGTATTATATTGATAATATCTGTGGATAAGATATAATTTAATTGTGGATAAGTCATTATGGTTTTCAATAACTATTTAATAAAAAACATTATTTTTATGATTTATTAAAAAATGCCGTGATAACAAGACGTTGGACATGAACGAGGCGCACAGGACACTTTTTCGGCCATGATTACGATTCAAGGACAAACAGCCTTTTTGTAGGTGATTGTCTTACATGCGCCTCGTCAGTCAACTCTACGTTATACAGACATAAAGAAGGAGAGCCAGACATCTTACGGACATCAATCAGTCTTTTTGCTGGCAGATTAACAAAAGAAATAACGGCATTTAAAAACAAAGATAAAAACAAGACAAATTTTAAAGACATTTAAAAAATCAAAGAATAAAAAGGCATCATTAAAGACGTCGAAGATAAAAAAAGAATCAATATGTCTGTATAACAAATAATGGAATAGACCGACACGGAGCTGGCGGTAACAAATAATGGAATAGACCGACACGGAGCTGGCGGTCTATTCCATGGTTCAAGAAGCCCGGTGATGCATAAGGGGTAATGGTTGGGGGAAGAGCAGGCAGGAAGTGGCTGAGGTAAACGAAAGAGCTGTTGAGGCGTTGCCGGAATCAATAAGTGTTACAACAATCCTGCGTGTAATCTAAAACCTATCGCCTGAAAAACCGCAAAAAACCGTTATCGAAACGCAGGTATATTGTTCAGCCGGATTATTGGTCCGGCAAGCGGCAGGGACGATACGTTTTAACGCCGCAACAGACCTGTACTGACGGTCACCCCGTGTTGAGCATTCTTGCAGATATGAATCCGGTGTGGCGCATAGAATGACCGCAGATGTTACAAATAACCGGCTTTGGTTTGGGCAGGAGCGGCTCAACAATCATCTTCACAGCCTCACAGACCACAGAGATAAGCTCGCGTACTTTCTCAATCGGCTCAGAGGAATTTGAGCTGAGCAGGCCGTAGTGCCGGATCTTCATAAAGCCGTGGGGAAGCACATGCTGCAGGAAGCGTCTGATGAATTCCATGGCGTCAAGGGTCATGGAGCGCAGACGGTTGCTGCCTGTCTTTCTGTAGCGGAATGTTACCTGATGATTGTCGTAGCCGACAATACGTGCATTGGAAATGGCAACGCGGAAGACGTAGGGCGCAAGGTATTTCAGGGAGGCCCTGCCGTCGCCTACGGCTTTTGAATGGACGACCCAGTCTTTGCTCCAGACCGTCGGATCGATGGAATGGTAAAGACCAGCCTGTTTCATGGCGTCACGGAACCTTGCTCTATAGATAATGGAAAGGGGCTCGACGCGGATAAAGAAGTCCGGTTTGGAAGGGAGCCACTTGTTGCCGTCTTCAGAAAGCCCGCCGCCGGGGACAATGAAGTGAATATGCGGATGATACTGAAGCTGTCTGCCCCAGGTATGCAGTACTCCTGTAAATCCGGTTTTCTCTGTCCCGATAAAGCGTTTGTCCTCAGCGAGGGTTTTCAGTGAGGATGAAGCGGCAGAGAACATGGCGGAATACGCGGCCTGCTGATTGCTGCGAATAAACGGACGCAGCTCCTCCGGGAGCGTGAAGGTAATGAGGAAGTATGAACAGGGCAGAAGGTTGTTCATCTGATTCAGGAGCCATTGTTCGGCCTTATCGTTTTGACATGTTGGGCAATGGCGATTGCCGCAGGAGCATGGGGTAATGTGAATATTTCCGCATGAAGCGCAGCGGAAGACGTTTGCGCCGAAAGAGCCGTGTCTGCACTGCTGAATGGCGGATATGGCCCGGTAATGGGTCTGCGGCATGTCGCTGCCGTAGAGTTTCAGATACTCATGGGCATAGAGTCTGAAGATGTTCTGTATCGCGCTCATAATCAATCCACCCCCTTCATGATGGAATTGATCTTCTGATAGGCATCGGCCTGTCCGAACGTGGTGACGTGGAAATAGACCAGCATGGTCATCAATGATTTATGCCCGAGATACTGCTGAATGAGACGGATATTGACCCCTGCTTCAAGCAGATGTGTGGCGTAAGAGTGCCTGAAGGTATGGATGGAGACTCTCTTTTTGATAGAGGGCATGTCCTTGAGCGTGCGAATCAGTGCCCCGGTTACGGTGGACCTGTCCATCGGCCTGTCTGCTGTCGGGGCCTTTCTGCCGCCTTTGCCTCGAAAGGGGAATATCCAGACCGGGTTTTTGTGAGTTCTCCAGTATTGTCTGAGCACAAGCAGTGTACTTTGAGGAAGGGGAACATATCTGTCCTTTGCCCCCTTGCCGCGATGGACATGGATGAGCATCCTCTTGCTGTCGATGTCGCTGACCTGAAGATTAAGGGCCTCCTGAAGTCTGAGACCGCAGGAATAAACGGTCATAATGTAGGTCCTGTTCTGGATGGTCCTGATACACTCGATAATGGAGCGGACCTCATCGACGCTCAGCACGGCCGGAAGCCGCCTTTCGGTCTCAGCCCGGACAAGGTCCAGCGTGTCCCAGGATCTCTTCAGGGTGGTTTTGTAGAAGAACTTGATCCCGTAGTAGGCGATCTTCATGGTGGCTGCCGCGTACTTCCGGTTGTTTTTGATGTGCAGGAGATACTCTCTCAGCTCTTCCTCCGTTATCAGCTCCGGAGCTTTCCCGGCAAACTCCTTCAGTTGCCGCACAGCCCTCAGATACGATTCCTGCGTCCTTTCGCTGTAGCCGCACAGCTGCATGTCGTTGATCATGCGTTGCCTGCAATTGTCCATAATACGTCCCTCCTTTGGGTTTGATTTTTTTATAGATTATCCAAAAGGAAGGCGTATATAATATGTCAATCAGCGGCTGCCGCGTAGCGGCTTACTTGAACCATGCGCTGCAGATGAACGAGTGCCACAGTCGACTTTTTCGGCAGTGCAGTGGCTTATGGTTTGCAAATTATTATTTGGGTTATTGATGAGCTCCAGTGGCACTCGTCACTGAGCTTATCGTTAGATTTTACGCAAATAAAGTAATCCTTGCTATACTATACGCATGGAATTTGAATGGGATCAAAATAAGGCAGCAGGGAATATAAATAAACATGATGTCTCATTCTATGAAGCGGCAACAGTTTTTGGCGACTCTTTGTC
This sequence comes from Nitrospirota bacterium, assembly GCA_016222905.1. Taxonomy (GTDB): domain Bacteria; phylum Nitrospirota; class Thermodesulfovibrionia; order UBA6902; family UBA6902; genus JACRPZ01. Next base: position 280 of record JACRPZ010000026.1, on the reverse strand, counting down.
TGTTACGTTCCCTGATCCCGATCATTCGACTCAGGAAAACAGATTTATCATTATCGGGTCGTCAAACGCAGGAAGATTACTTGTTGTTGCTCATACATATAGAAGGGGACATGTGCGTATTATAAGTGCAAGAAAGGCAACACGCCATGAAAGGAAATTTTATGAAGAAGAAATCTGAACCAAAATTAGATGACGACCTCCGGGCTGAATATGATTTCTCTAAGATGAAGGGCGGCGTCAGGGGTAAATATGCGAAGCAGTTTCATGCCGGCACTAATTT
>JACRPZ010000025.1 GCA_016222905.1 Nitrospirota bacterium | reverse complement strand
AGCAAGAGTTATACAGATTGAACGCTCAAAAACGATCTCCAAAGAAGAAAAAGGCTGCCTGATGAACTATACCTTTTGTATAGATTTTTACATGAGGCAACGTATATCATTTTGTATCGATTCTTATGTGAGGCAACAGGCTCGAATTATGCGATCTTTTCAATTTTGATTGCGACCGAAGTGATTGATTGATCATTGTCATCAACATACAAAACAAATCCATCTGCTCCATTGTAGCGATAGTGATAAGACCACCTATAATGTGGTGATCGGCAGGACAATCCACTGTGCAAGGTTATTCATTCCTTTCCCTCCTTATATTTCATAACCAGTTAGTACATAATTTTCTGGATAATATCATTAATTTTTCGATGGGTCAATATAATAAAAATTGTTTATAATTAGAGGTTGTTAAAACCTTTAAAACCGTTTAAACTGTTTTTAGAGTCTTGAACCATTTCTGAATTATGATCCCAAAAGCCATCAAAGAAAGAGAAGCGATCCTAAGCTTCTTAAAGACAAAGACTGACAGGCCTGTCAGCCTGAAGGAGATCTCAGCCGCGCTCCGCCTGCCGAAGCATGAATCCCGCGCTCTCAAGCGCATTCTGAATTCATTAATTAATTCGGGCGATATCTACAAGACGCGTATAGGTCTTTACGGTCCGGCTGAGAGCATGAACCTCATCAACGGCAGCTTTCAGGCGCACAAAGACGGCTTCGGCTTTGTTATTCCTGATAAGTCCGGCGAGGGCGACCTCTTCATCCCAAGAAGAAAGACGATGGGCGCTATGTCAGGCGACCGCGTTATAGCCCGCGTGGAGAGCCCTGTAAAGAGAGACGGCGCCATAATCAAGATACTTGAACGCGGCAAGAAGAAGATGATCGGAAGGCTGCATCAAGACAAGCAGAGCTTTTATGTGGAGCCGAAAGGCAGGAATTTTCCATTTGATATCTATATCAGCCCCGGCAATAAGGGCGGAGCAAAGAGCGGCAGCCTTGTGGTTGTGGAGATCACAACATATCCAACCCCTGTCAGGGGGCCTGAGGGTAAGGTGGTGAAGGTACTGCCTGAAGTGGATGAGCCGCGCATGGAAATTGATATGATAGTGGAAGAGCGCTCACTTCCCCGGCGGTTCCCTGCTCACGTACTGAAAGAGGCAGGCGAATTTCCGGATACCGTGCACACGCGGGGAAGGGTTGACTGCCGCGGCCTTTTGACTGTGACGATTGACGGAGAAGACGCAAAGGACTTTGATGATGCCATATCGATCAGCCGGGGAAAAGACGGCTTCGTGCTTTATGTGCATATAGCGGACGTTAGCCATTATGTTAAGTGGGACTCCGTGCTTGACCTTGAAGCAAGACAGCGCGGGACAAGCGTATATTTCCCCGGCAGCGTAATTCCCATGCTTCCTGAAAGACTCTCAAACAATCTGTGCAGTCTTGTGCCGAAAAAAGACCGCCTGACATTTACTGCCGAACTTCACATTAATAAGAGCGGGACGATAATGAAGAAGGATTTTTATCCGAGCGTCATAAATAGCAACGAGAGAATGACTTATACCTCTGTAAAGAAGATACTGACGGACAGAGAACCGGCTGAAAGAAAAAAATACGGATACCTCCTTGAAAACTTTGAGATGATGGAAGAGCTTTACAACATTCTCAAAAAGAAGAAGACAAGTCAGGGCAGCCTTGATTTTGACCTGCCCGAGCCTGATATTCTCCTTGACATACAGGGAGCGCCTGAGGCTGTCATCAAGGCGGAGAGGTATATGAGCCACATGATCATCGAGGAGTTTATGATAGCGGCCAATGAAGCCGTTGCCTCTCACCTCGAAAGCCTTGGCGTGCCTTCAATCTACAGGGTCCATGAGAAGCCTGATACTTCAAAACTTGATGAGCTCAAACCGATCTTTAAGGCGCTTGGTTATGAGACAAAAAAATCAGGCGGAAGCGTCTTTCGTTCAATTCTTAATAAGGCAAAAGGGACAGCGGAAGAGTCTATGCTCAATATACTCCTCCTCCGCTCCCTCAAGCAGGCAAAATATTCAACAGACAATGTGGGGCATTTCGGCCTTGCCTCAAAGAGTTATACGCACTTCACTTCGCCGATAAGACGTTATCCTGACCTTGCTGTCCACAGGATACTGAAAGAGGTTATTGGGCATAAGAAGCTTTCGGAAAATATGAGGCAGTACCTGAATAAGAACCTCCCTCAGATAGCCGCCCATTCTTCGCAGACCGAGCGCACAGCGGCAGATGCCGAGCGCGAGATCGTCATGGCTATGAAGGCGTGGTTCATGAAAGACAAGGTCGGGAACGAATACGAAGGGGTGGTCGCCGGCATTAACTCGCAGGGCTTAAAGATACAGTTGAAAGATTTCTTTGTGGAAGGATTCCTGCGCGTATCATCAATGACCGATGATTATTACAGGTTCGATGAAGAAAAGTACCGCCTAATCGGCAGACGCGGGAAGAAAAGATTTACCTTAGGCGATGAGATCAGCGTAAGGGTAGAGCGCGTTGATGTTGAGGAGAGAGATATTACGTTCGGGCTGGTCTAAATTACTTTCCCCTGAAAAATTGATTCGGAAGTTCTAATAAATTGTAAAGGCATCAACTTGACATTCTATTCCTGAATATATGTTGGCACGCCTGACCCCAAAGGTTTCTCCCCCCTTCAACAAGCTCAGGGTGACAAATTAGGATAAAAATTATTCTAAAAAGAAAGTCCTTATAAAATTGACATAAGATAAGTATTTTGATATAAAGTTAAATATGAAATATAAGGACAAAACAAAAGAGCAGCTTATAAATGAATCAGCGGAATTACATAAGCGCATTCAAGAGTTGGAAGCAAAGAAAACTAAAAGCGAGAAGACAGAGGAGGCGCTGAAGGTATCGGAAACCCGTTACCGGAGGCTCTTTGAAACTGCTCAGGACGGGATATTGCTTCTCGATGCGGACACAGGACAGATTCTCGACGTCAACCCATTCCTGCTGGATATGCTGGGGTACTCGCATAAAGATTTTATAGGTAAAAAACTCTGGGAAATCGGCCCTTTCAGCGACATTGCAGAATCCAGGCTCCGATTTTCAGAATTACAGGCAAAGGGGTATGTACGGTATGAAAATTTACCGCTTGAAACAAGAGATGGCTGTCTCATTCATGTCGAATTTGTCAGCAATGTCTACCTCGTTGATAAGGAGAAAATTATCCAGTGCAATGTCCGCGACATCACTTCCCGAAAAGAGGCTGAAGAGGAGCTCGTTAAGGCATATGATGAGATGGAAGTGCGCGTGAAGGAGCGGACTGAAGACCTGCTCAAATCAAACCAGCAGCTCTTAAGTGAAATAGCGGAGCGCACGAAGGCAGAGGAGTCATTGCGGGAAGCGCTCAAGGAAGTCAAGCAGTTAAAAAACCAATTGCGCGAGGAGAATCTCTACCTTAAGGAAGAATTTAATCTATTGAACTCACACGATGACATAGTAGGCAACAGTGAAGCTATCGGGACCGTTTTGAAGCAGATAGAACAAGTTGCGGGAACAGAGTCGACTGTCTTGATCCAGGGGGAGACTGGCACCGGAAAGGAATTGGTCGCAAATGCTATACATGGGATGAGTTCCCGAAAGGACCGGCTCATGATTAAAGTCAACTGCGGGGCCCTGCCGCCGACCCTCATCGAAAGTGAACTGTTCGGCCGTGAGAAGGGCGCTTTTACCGGCTCGCTGTCAAAGCAAATAGGCCGTTTTGAGCTTGCGGATACTTCAACTATTTTCCTGGATGAGATCGACTCCTTACCGCTGGAACTCCAGGCCAAGCTGCTTCGGGTATTAGAGAGCGGTGAATTTGAGCGCCTGGGCAGCCCCCGGACCGTGAAAGTTGACGTCAGAATCATTTCGGCTACGAACTGCGATCTTACCGTGTTGGTCAGAAAAGGCAAGTTCCGCGAAGACCTTTACTACCGTTTAAACGTCTTTCAGATTAAAGTGCCGCCTCTTCGCGAGCGCCGGGACGACATATTGCCGCTCGTATGGTCTTTTGTTCAGGACTTCAGCAAGAAAATGGGCAAGCGGATCGAATCAATCCCGAATAAGGAAGTTGAAACCCTTCAAGCTTACCCCTGGCCGGGCAATGTCAGGGAACTGAGGAATGTTACAGAGCGTGCAATGATCATCACCGCCGGACCTGTGCTGCATTTGGTTGTGCCAAGTATCACTCAGTCAGGTGCAAACCCGACAGAGACTCTCGAAGAGACAGAGAAACGGCACATAATAGAGGCTCTGAAGACCACTAAATGAAATAAGAAAAATACCTGATATATCAGGAGATTCCTGATATATCAGAAGCCGGCATCTTTTCACATTACCAACCTCTCATAACAGTCTTCTCTGAAATCTCAATGTTATCAATATGATAGAAACTCCTGTCTTGTAATCAAAAACTTCTGGCACAACTTATGCGTTTAATATGTACTAAACATTCAAATAACGCTACTGTGTAGCCGCAGACAACCAATTGTGGGGACTCCTAAACCAAAGATATAAGTATTTGCAATAAGCATTTGCATGGCATTTAATCTTATGATAACATGTAAATTAATCTCAATTACGAGATTTTCAGGGAGATAATAAGTTTCACAATAAATAAGGTTGAAACGAAAGGAGGCAAGAGAAATTCTACATAAGGTCGTTGATTTGATATTTGGAAAGGAGGTAAATTTGATGGGCATTAAATGGTTTTTTCGAATGCTCGCCTGTATCCCGCTGCTGGTTGCCTCGACAGCGTGGTCAGTGGAGATTCACGGCAGAAGTTCGACTCAGTTTCTGTGGTTCAACGATATCGTGACCGATGAAAAGCAAGCTGAATTTACGGAATATCTTAACTTTTCAATTACCCAGCTTGACAAGGACAACAAACTTTCTATTACGGGATACGGACGTGTCTCCCAGGCTATCCATGGCAGTGAGCGTCTCAACGGCAGACTGTATTTTCTTTACCTTAATTACCGTGATTTGTATGACAAGATCGACCTTCGCCTGGGCCGGCAGTTTGTTAACTATGCGGCCGGGACCGCCATCGTAGACGGAGGTAAGGCGGAGCTGAAAAACATCGGGCCTGTTGCTTTTTCAGTAATGGGAGGGCGCAATGTATTTTTTAATCTGAACGGCGAGGGAACAGGATCTGAGGACTTTGTACTCGGTGCAGCAGCATATCTCGTCGGTTTGAAAAGCACCGATGCTGAAATCAGTTACTTCGTGAAGTGGGACGAGGACGGTATAGCCCGTGACCAGCTGGGCGCATCTTTCAAACAGTATTTGTTAAATTCCATAAAGGTCTATGCCAACGCACGCTTTGACCTGGCCAGTGAGTCGTTCAGTGAAGCGCTTGTGGGCGGCAAGTATTATCCCTCCTCCGCTTTGGTATTTACAGGAGAATGGTACCAGAGTTATCCGAATTTTGATAACACCTCGATCTATGCGGTTTTTGCCGTTGACCGTTATGAGGAAGCCGTGTTCCGCGCAGACTATACGATCAGCGACAAAATTTCGGTCAATACAGAGTACAACAGGCAGATGTATGAGACCGGCGATGCCGATGTGTTTGAACTCGGCTGCCGCATCCGCCCGCTGGAGCACCTTCAGGTAAGCCTGAACTATGATTACCGTAACGGAGACGGGGGCAATCTGAACGGTGGCATCGCAGAGGTCTCTTACGAGGCGAGCAAGAAACTTGAACTGGCCGGAGGCATCCACTATGACGTATACGAGCGCGATCGCACCACCGGCAGGGAGACCGCCCGCAAATACTGGACCGGCGGCAATTACAAAATCAATAAGGACATGTCCGCCTCAGTACGGATCGAAGACAACGTCAATGCCACATATGAGAACGACTGGCAGGGCCGTCTTGCCTTCAACTATAACTTTTAGAAAGGAGGAACATCAGTGAAAAAGATTATTTTGATAGTTGCGCTTCTGGGATGCGCCCTGGTGTATCTCCAGCAGCAGTCTTATGCAGAGAAGATGTCGCATCAGGATTACGCTTCAATGGCAATCAAGGAGTGCAATGACTGCCACAAGGGCGAAGGGATTGCATCCAATCATGATGCCGACTTTGTGAGAGGACATCGCGTCCTTGCCGGCAAAGCCGGAAATAACTGCAATCAGTGCCATGACCAAACCTGGTGCCTTGATTGCCATCAGGGCGGCGGCGACGGTTCTGCTCTTGACAAAGGGAACTTTGGACGGGACTTTAAGCCCAAGAGCCATCGAAGCGACTTTATAAATATCCACCCGATAAAGGCCCAGGACAACCCGCAGTTGTGCTACCGCTGCCACGACCAGTCGTACTGCAGCGCCTGCCACAGCCGCTTTCCCATGGGCTCACTGCGGATCAAATCACACATGATGCTGGGACCAGATGGCCAGAAATATACCGCTGCAATAGGCGAACATTCTACAGAGGCGCGGAGAGATCTGCAATCCTGCCAGAACTGCCATCCCGAAGGAGACGTCTGCATCCAGTGCCACAGCAGCGGCAAAGTCAGGCCTCATCCCAGGAACTGGAGGGCCGGAAATTTCAAGGACAGGATCAATGAAAAAATGTGCATCAAGTGCCATATCCCGGGGACCTATTAATTATGAAAATAACCAACAAAGGAGGAAATGCAAATGAGTACAAGGAAGTTTAGTATCATTATGCTATGTATGTTGTCCCTTGCAGTCTTTCTTTACGGCTGCGGCTCGTCCAGCAGGGATGGATCAGCTTCGGGAACACCTGAAACCGTGGGTGAGGTGGGAGATACAGCCTGCTTCCAGTGTCACGCAGCAACAGCCGATCCCCTGACAGGCGACACCTTTATTGAGCAGTATCAACGTTCGCTCCATGCCGAGCTCGGATGCGAAAGCTGCCATGGCGGCGGAGCCCAGCACAACGGCATCGGTCCCTTCCCTTACACGTTGAACAGCGGGGTCAGCGATGCACAGAAGGCTGAGCGTTGCGCAATGTGCCACAATGGTGTTACCGAGTTCAAGGGCAAAGTTGCGCCGCTGAGCAGCTCCCCCAACTTCCAGAACGGCAACCACGCCAACCCCTTCAGCGCTGAAGAGGCACATGAGGCCAAATGCAGCCGCTGCCACTCTCATGAGGGTGCGGTCCTTCAGGGAACAGCAGGTTTTACGGGAGATAAAACGATTCTGAACAACGCGGCCTACGAGCCGGTACTCCCCAGGAACCCGGAAACCTTCAACACCATCAGATGCGGGACCTGTCATGAGCATGGCGGCAACCTGCGCCAGTGGACAACACGCGACGCCAACGGCAACATCGTGGCCTGGGACCCGAACAAGAATTTCATTAACGATCAGATCGACCTCTGCACCGGCTGCCACACCTTGACCACTAACGACGGAGTTCTGATCGGCAGCGGCAACATTCTCACCATAGCAACCGGCACAGATACCAGCGTAGACGTACCGACGGCCCCATTTTATCACAATACCGCATGGTATCGCACCCTGCCTTCCACCCATTATGACCAGCCGGCGTCTATCGCCGTTGCAGGCGGAGTGATTGAGGGATACAATGTCAGGAAGGTTTCCGAGACTGTCAAGAACCCGTGTTTCGACTGTCATGGGCATGAGTACAAGACAAACACCCGTGCCCTGGCTGGCAGGCCTGAACGGGGCGGCACAATCTTCACTGACTGGGCGCAATCGGGACATGCAGGGGAATTACTGAGTCAGAAAGTGGCGGCAGCTGCCAGTGCTGCTGACAGGACCGTTGCCCAGGTTGATGCGGTCATGAAGGCAGGCGTCACCGAGGAAAGCGGTGTAGCGTGGATTCATTACAATTGGGACAACAGTACCGGCATTTCCGGTGATGATCGTAAAGCTTGTCAGCGGTGCCACACCTCGACGGGCGTTTCCAATTTCCTGAACAACCCGACGACCTATGACCCCGTCAATAACAGTTTCACACATCTGTCAGGCTGGACAAATTCGAACAAGACCTCACCTCAAAATGAGTTGCTCTATTGCTGGGGCTGCCACAGCAACGCCGGGACTGGTCAGTTGCGAGATCCAGGCCCTCTTACGTTCGTATATACGAACAATGCTACAGCCACTTATCCTGACGTTGGGCACTCAAACGTCTGTGTTGCCTGTCACACCGGTCGCGAGACAGGCGACAGCATTAAGAATTTTCCAGCTACGACTGATTTCAGCAACAGAAGCTTCATCAACTCCCACTACCTGTCTGGCGGCGGCACTGTTTTCGAAAAAACCGGCTACACGTATGGCGACAGAAGCTATGATTCGACGCCAAACGGTTTTCTTCACGACATGCTTGGCGTATCGGCCACCGGGGTTGCTGCTGCTGATGCATATATCGCCGACAATAACCTCAGCAAGAGCGGTCCCTGCGCGGTCTGTCACATGACGAGTCAGGAACTTGGACGGAAAAGCTCTCACGCTTTCAGCCCCTTTACTGAGTATGCCGCGGGTGATGTCGCACTCAACCCTGTTTGTGTTAACTGTCACCCTACCCGCGGCGCTGGCACGAACGCCAAGGTCACCTGGTTCGAGGGGACCTGGAAGCTCAGGCTTGATGCCGCTCTTGATGCTCTCTCTGCCCAGTTGGCATTAAAAGGCTTTAATTTTACAACTGGTTATCCGTATTTTTCGAACAAAAACTGGCTCTCCCCCGGCGATACGGATAAAACCGGCGATACAACCGGTAAGCACAACATGGGGGCGGCCTTTAACTTCAACCTGCTGGTTCATGATCCCGGCGCGGTGGCCCACAACCGCTACTACACACGACGGGTAATCTACGACTCTATCGACTGGATTGACGATAACACGCTGAATTATTCGGTTGGAGCTACCTTGAATGCGCTTGATCCGGAAGTAGCGCTTTATAAGGCCGACGCGATTACATTCCTGATTAACGGTGGTGTGCCAACAGGAGCTGAGACCGAGCGGTTTTGATAAGATGTTACATCAATAAGGTTTGAGATTAAGAAGGCCCCGGAGTGATCCGGGGCCTTCTTTGCAGTGCGCCCTGCCGGGCGCTCTTACACTGGAATGCCGACGTCACCTCTCATAATACTCACCGGGACGTTGACACAGGACTCGATCGGCATCCCTCAATATTAAATAAGAAAAATACCTGATATATCAGGAGATTCCTGATATATCAGAAGCCGGCATCTTTTCACATTACCAACCTCTCATAACAGTCTTCTCTGAAATCTCAATGTTATCAATATGATAGAAACTCCTGTCTTGTAATCAACAGTCCTGGCACACATTCTGCTCTTAAATACCATATAGGTGTCATCTTAGCAATAGGATGGTAAGAAGCAAAAAAAATCACGAGGAGGAGGTTAACATGAAAAAGATAGTAATGATTCTGCTTATGCTTGCTTTATTGCCTCTCGCATCATGTACGCCATATCACGCCCAGGGAGCCGGTGTAGGTGGCGCCGTCGGAGGCATTGCCGGGGCGCTCCTTGACAACCGTAATCCGTGGCGTGGCGGACTCATCGGTGCGGGTATCGGGGCCATAGCAGGCGCAACCATTGCTGATATTTCAGTCAGAGGTTCACAGGAGGCAGTAAGTTATGGAAGGCCGGTAGAGTATAGAACGGAGGATGGAAGGGGCAGATATTATGCGGAACCAGAGAGTGATTATTATAATGATGGCTCGACACGATGCCGTAAAGTACGGGAACAAGTATGGGAGGACGGGAGACTGGTCAGAGACCATGTAAGAGAAGTTTGTGAGGGGAGGAGAGAAGAGAGAAGATACTAATTGTTTTAAACAATCAGAAAGAGTCGCAAGGACATATCTTTCTGAGCGCCTCTTATCCCGGATGTTTCAATTTAACTTTTGGCGGCATAGGATGATTCCGGTCATCTTATGCCGCCTGAGTTGATTAAATATGCCAATCGTCAAGTCTTTATTTTTGTTCTTTCTGTTCGTATCCATCTTGAGCTTCAGTAATGGATGCAAGAACTTGCCGGACGTATCTGAAAAGATTGATGAGACGCCGAAAGCACAGAAACCTCGTCAGATCGTTTCGTCCAAAGGACTGTTATCCCCCCAAAAAAGCAAGGCCATCATGGAGCGGCTTAAGCGATCTGTCAACCCGACGGACATTCTGCAGCGCCACATCGTAGTGGAAGAATCGGTCAGCGAAAGCCCTCTGACGAAGGGGAACAAGGTCACTCTGCTCGCCGATGGCCAGGCGACCTATGCTGCCATGTTCAAAGCCATAGAGAATGCCAGAGACCATATCAACCTTGAAAGCTATATCATTGAAGATGATGAAACAGGCCGAAAATTTGCCGGTCTGCTGCTGAAAAAACAAGCGGAAGGGGTCCAGGTCAATCTCATTTATGACAGCGTGGGCAGTATGAATACACCCGCTGCTTTTTTTCAGCGCCTGCGCGACAGCGGAATTCAGGTTGTCGAATTCAATCCTATAAATCCTCTGAAGACCCCGGAGAAATGGGGGCTGACACCCCGCGACCACCGCAAGATCTTGATCGTAGACGGCAAAGCCGCCATAACCGGGGGCATCAACATCAGCGAGGTTTATTCTGGCAATCCTTTTAAACGGAAACAAAACAAAAAGACGCCAATTCACTGGCGTGATACAGACATTCAAATTGAAGGCCCGTCCGTGGCTGAATTCCAGAAGCTCTTTCTTGACACATGGCTGAAGCAGAAGGGGCCGAAACTTTCCGGACGGAACTATTTCCCTGTTCTGAAAGAAGCTGGGAATTCACTGGTGCGGGTGGTCGGCAGCACCCCGGGAGAGGACAACCGGATAACTTTTATTGTATATGTGTCCGCCATCACTTTTGCAGAGCATTCGATTCACATGACGAATTCCTATTTTATCCCTGACGACCAAATTGTAAAGGCCCTTACTGATGCTGCTGAGCGCGGTGTTGACGTAAAGATCATTCTCCCCGGGACCACCGATTCTAAGCTGGCATTATATGCACAGAGGTATCATTATTCTGCGCTCTTGAAATCGGGAGTGAAGATATACGAGCACAATACTTCCCTGCTGCACGCGAAAACCGCGGTGGTTGACAAGGTCTGGTCAACAGTAGGCTCAACCAACATGGACTTTATGAGCTTATTAAACAATGACGAGGTGAACGCGGTCATCCTGAGTCAAGAGTTTGCCGTAGAAATGGAGAAGATGTTTGTCAGCGACCTTGCGGATTCCAGACAGATTCAATGGAATGAGTGGAAGAAAAGGCCTTTGTTAGAGAGGATCAGGGAGTGGTTTTTGAATTTATTCGTCCGATGGTTGTAAGCATTTCGTCTTCAGTAAGTGTCTGGACACTCCAACCATATGACGCTGCATTCCAGGCAACAAAACATCCAAACGCTTCCTCACAGCCCCGGCTGGTCGCTTCACAGAGACAAATAGGCAGGACGCAAGAATAAATAGTTCTTGTTTTTCATAGATATAAGGTATTATTCTTAAACACTCGTTTGAGTCAAAGGGGAATGAAGAGTATGGGAACTTGAAGTCGCAATTTGCGACATCAAGTTGGGAGGAAGCGAGAGTAAATGAAAGAACTGATTCCTGTTGAAATCATTGAGAAAAAGATTTATCTGATCCGGGGACATAAGGTTATGCTGGATCGGGATCTTGCAGAGCTTTACAAAGTTGAGACACGTGTTCTGAATCAGGCTGTGCGCAGAAATATTGAACGATTCCCTGAGGATTTTATGTTTTCTTTGACTCGCGACGAGATCATGAACTTATCACAAATTGTGATAAGTTCCCGCATAAAGCATGCCCCTAATGTATTTGTTTTTACGGAGCAGGGGGTGGCCATGCTTTCGGGGGTGCTGAACAGCGGGAGAGCAATTCAGGTGAACATAGCCATAATGAGGACTTTTGTGAAGCTGCGGGAAATGCTGTCGGCAAACAAAGAGCTTGCTCACAAGCTGACGCTGATTGAAAATAGGATTGAAAAGCATGATGGTGAAATAAAGGGAATCTTTAATGCTATCCGCCAGCTCATGGTGCCGCCTGAAACGCCGAAGAAAAAACCGATTGGGTTTAGACGGGAGCCGGATAAATGATGAGAGCGAGAATTGATTTGACTGAGAAATGCGGGATGCAAGAAACAAGAGCTTACCTTGGGTATTTATTAAACTACCGTGAAGAACGAACAACGTACTCGAAAAGAAATTATAGATAAGAAACTGCAATCTGCGGGTTGGAATGTTACTGACCTGTCGCAGGTAATAGAAGAATTTGATATTGAGGTTGCTTTACCGGAAGGGGTTAGCGAGGCAAAAACACCATTTCAAGGCCACCAATTTAGCGACTATGTTTTGCTTGGCAAAGATGGTAAACCTTTAGCTGTAGTAGAAGCTAAGAAGACCGCGGTTGATGCAGCAATTGGCAGGGAACAGGCCAAACAATACTGTTCCAATATTCAGAAAAAGGATGGACGTGAACTTCCATTTTGTTTCTATACGAATGGGCACGACATCTTTTTCTGGGATTTGGATAATTATCCTCCAAGAAAAGTCTATGGTTTTCCGACCCGTGACGACCTTGAGCGTTATCAGTATATACGCAAGTCAAGGAAAGCCTTGGCCGGTGAATTTATAAATACAAACATTGCCGGACGTGATTATCAAATCAGGGCTATACGAGCAGTAATGGAGGCTATTGAAAAAAGGAAGCGCACTTTCTTGCTGGTGATGGCAACAGGGACAGGGAAGACCAGAACCTGTATAGCCTTGGTAGATGCTTTGATGAGAGCAGGATGGGCTGAAAGAACATTGTTCCTCGTTGACCGCATTGCTTTACGTGATCAGGCATTAGACGCATTCAAGGAGCATATGCCCAACGAACCCCGCTGGCCCAAAGTTGGTGAAAAGGCTATTGCCACAGACAGAAGAATTTATGTTTCTACTTATCCCACCATGCTTAACATCATTCGTGATGAAGAAACGCGGCTTTCTCCTCATTTCTTTGATTTAGTCGTTGTGGATGAAAGTCACCGTTCCATCTACAATACCTACCAGGAAGTATTGGACTACTTCAGCACCATTACCCTTGGATTGACGGCAACCCCAACAGATGTAATTGACCACAATACGTTCAAGTTATTTGAATGCGAAGACGGCGTGCCTACCTTTGCTTATTCTTATGAAGAAGCCATCAATCATATTCCTCCGTATCTGTGTAATTTTCAGGTCATGAAGATCAAGACAAAGTTTCAGGAAGAAGGTATAAACAAACGCACCATTTCACTTGAAGACCAGAAGAAGCTCATCATTGAAGGGAAAGAGATTGAAGAGATAAATTACGAAGGCACTGAGATTGAGAAATCGGTTGTCAATCGCGGGACTAACGCGCTCATTGTCCGGGAGTTTATGGAAGAATGCATTAAAGACCACAACGACGTCCTTCCCGGAAAATCAATTTTCTTCTGTATCAGTATGGCGCATGCAAGAAGGATGGAAGCGATTTTTGATGCGCTCTATCCAGAATACAAGGGTGAACTGGCAAAAGTCATTGTGTCCGACGACCCTCGCGTTTATGGCAAAGGCGGGTTGCTTCATCAGTTCACTAATAATGATATGCCCCGTGTAGCTATTAGTGTGGATATGCTCGACACAGGAATAGATATAAGAGAGCTTACCAACCTTGTTTTTGCAAAACCGGTATATTCCTACACCAAATTCTGGCAGATGATAGGACGAGGAACTCGTTTGCTCGAAGACCTAAAGATAAAGCCTTGGTGTAAGAAGAAGGATGCTTTTCTTATATTGGATTGTTGGGACAACTTTGAGTATTTTAAGCTAAATCCCAAAGGGAAAGAACTCAAACCGCAGATCCCTCTGCCTGTCAGGCTATTCGGTTTGCGATTAGAAAAGATAGAAAAGGCTCAAGAACAGAATAAGCCTGAAATCGCTACCAAAGAGATCAGTAAGCTGAGAATGCAGATTGACGGATTGCCGCAAAATTCTATAGTGATTATGGATGCCAAATTTGAATTGCAGCGTCTGGAAGATGAAAACTTCTGGGTGTCGCTTTCTGCCGATAAGATTGAATTCCTCCGTACAATAGTAAAGCCATTGCTCCGTACAATATCAACAGCTGATTTCAAGGCAATGCGTTTTGAAAAAGATATTGTCGAGGTTTCTTTAGCCCACCTCTCCGCTGAAAAAGAAAAGTTTGAGGTACTTAAAGAAAGTATCATTGAAGAGATTTCTGAACTGCCGCTTTCGGTAAATATTGTAGCCAAAGAGGAAGAACTTATCAGGCTGAGCCAGACCAATAACTTTTGGGCAACCATCACAGAAGATAAGTTCGATGAACTTATTGATAAGCTCAGCCCATTAATGAAGTTCCATGAATCAGTTGTTCCTCTCGGCCCTGAGAAGTTCAACCTGAAAGACCTTATCCACAGCAAAGAGTTTGTTGAATTCGGCCCTCAGCATGAAGCTATAAGCATAGCCAGATATAAAGAACTCGTAGAGCAAAAAATAATGGAGCTTATCATGAGCAATCCATTATTGCGGAAGATTAAGGACGGCCAGGAGATTACAGCGTTGGAAGCTGAAGAATTGGCAGAACAATTACATAACGAGCATCCGCATATTACCGTAGATTTGCTGCGTAGAGTCTATAACAACGGCAGGGCACAGTTCGTCCAGTTTATCAAGCACATTTTGGGCATCGAAATTCTCGAAAGTTTCCCTGAGACGGTGTCAAAGGCATTTGACCATTTCATAGCCTCTCACAGCTACTTATCAAGCCGTCAGTTACAATTTCTTGATCTGCTTAGAAATTTCATTCTGGAAAAAGGAGATTTACAGAAGAAGGATTTGATACAATCACCATTCACCATGCTGCATCCTGAAGGCATCAGGGGCATTTTCAAGCCTAATGAAATAGAAGACATATTAACCTTAACCGAAAAAATAAAGGCGGCATAACATGCTACAAAACAACACACAACTGAAAAGCCTTATCGATAAACTCTGGAATAACTTCTGGAGCGGCGGCATATCCAATCCCTTAACTGCTATTGAGCAGATCACTTACCTGATCTTTATGAAACGGCTCGACGATCTGGAAGCCAAGCGGGAACGGGATGCTGAATTTACAGGAGAAAAATACACTTCAAGATTCAGCGGGAAATACAAAGTTCCCGGAAGCACTGAGGAAGTTGATAAAAGTGAACTGCGCTGGAGTAATTTTAAGAGAAGGCCGGCGGAAGAGATGTTGCTGCATGTTCAGACCAAAGTATTCCCTTTTCTGAAAGATTTAAACGGAAGCACTTCGCCTTTTACAAAATCAATGGCAAATGCTGTGTTCATTATGCCGAAACCATCTTTGCTGGTAGAGGCGATCAACATAATTGAACAGCTATTTGAAGAAATCGCAAAAGATGCCGAGCAAGGCGGGCAGGCATTTCAGGACATACAGGGCGATGTGTATGAAATGCTGTTGAGCGAGATTGCCACGGCAGGGAAGAATGGACAGTTCAGGACTCCAAGACACATTATCAAATTAATGGTCGATCTGGTGGCTCCGCAATTAGGCCAGCGCTTTGCTGACCCTGCCGACGGAACAGGCGGGTTTTTATTGGGCGCTTATCAATATATCCTCACTGAATTAGTTCGCAAAAAAGACCCCGGCAAGCTTGTACGCGACGAAGACGGATTTGAACGTGGCTCAATGAGCGCAGTGCTTACCGAAAATGTGAAGACTATCATAGAAAAAAGCCTGACAGGATTTGATATTGATACTACAATGGTACGTCTGGGATTGATGAATCTGATGATGCACGGCATAGATAATCCGCAGATTGATTATAAAGACACCCTGAGCAAGAGCTTTAATCAAGACAGCCAGTATGACATGGTAATGGCTAACCCTCCCTTTACCGGCAACATTGATAAAGGAGATATTAACGAAGGCCTGAAACTGCCAACTACAAAAACCGAACTGCTCTTTGTAGAGACCTGTTTTAACATGCTGAAAATGGGAGGCACAGCCGCCATCATTGTGCCACAGGGTGTATTGTTCGGCAGTGGGAAAGCGTTTGTGCAGGCAAGAAAAAAATTGGTGGACGAGGCCGAGCTTAAAGCCGTCATTGCCATGCCGAGCGGTGTTTTTAAACCCTATGCCGGAGTGAGTACGGCTATTTTGATCTTTACAAAAGGCGGCGAGACAAGAGAGACATGGTTTTATGACATGCAAAGCGATGGATATAGCCTTGATGATAAGCGGACAAAGCAGGAAGGGTATGGAGATTTGCAGGACATCATCATCCAGTATAAAAATCGTAATCCGAAAAAAGACAGCGACCGCAAAGCAAAGTTCTTCTTTGTGTCCAAAACAGAGATTGTGGCGGAAGGGTACGACCTTTCTATGAGCAAATACAAGGAAGATGTGTTTGAAGAGGTGTCGTATGAGAAACCGCCTGTGATTCTTGATAGGCTCAAGACGATGGAAGGTGGGATAAGTGAGGAGTTGAATGAGCTTGAAGAGATTCTGAGATGAAGCATGAACTTCTTGGCAATCTAACTAAAATTACAACTGGCAAACTTGATGTTAATGCGGGCACCCCCGACGGGAAGTATCCTTTCTTCACTTGTGCAGAATTGCCTTATAAAATTAATGAATATGCATTTGATACAGAAGCAATACTTATTGCCGGAAATGGTGACTTAAACGTAAAGTATTATCAAGGAAAATTCAATGCTTATCAAAGAACGTATGTAATCCAGATTAGCAAAAAGGAAGAGCTGTTTTGTAAATATCTGTTTTATTTCATGCGTGGCTATATCAACAATCTTCGCAGAATGTCCATAGGTGGAATAATTAAGTATATAAAACTAAATTATCTCACGGATGCAAAAATCCCTCTTCCGCCTCTCTCCGACCAAATCCGCATAGCCACATTACTAAGCAAAGCCGAGGCATTGATAGTCCAGCGCAAAGAAAGCCTCCGCCTGCTGGATGAACTGTTGAAGAGTACGTTTTTGGAGATGTTTGGGGATCCGGTGAGGAATGAGAAAGGCTGGGCGAAAACTAATTTATGTAATTTCGGAGCAGTTATAACAGGCAATACTCCTCCGCGGGCAAATAAAGAGAACTACTCCAATAAATTTATTGAATGGATTAAAACAGATAATATTAATGATGATAAAATATTTGTAACTTCGGCACTCGAATATTTGTCAGAATCGGGTGCTATCAAGGCAAGGATTCTTAAAGAGGGTGCTTTGTTGGTTACTTGCATTGCTGGCAGTTTGAAATCAATAGGGAATGCAGCATTAACTAATAGAAGTATTTCGTTTAACCAACAGATAAATGCAATACAGCCCAATAATAATATCTCGCCCCTTTTCATTTATTGGCTTTTTAAAATATGCAGAAAATATATTCAAAATGTTGCCTCAAAAGGAATGAAGAAGATCATCACAAAATCCACTTTTGAAGGAATTAGGATGATTAAGCCTCCTTTCGAACTTCAGGAACAATTCTCCAAAGTCGCAGAAAAAGCAGAAGCACTCAAAGCCAACTATCAGGCCAGTCTTAAAGAACTCGAAAACCTCTATAGTTCTCTCAGCCAGCGGGCGTTTAAAGGGGAGTTGGATTTGAGCAAGATGGATATAGAACAGCACAGTGCAGCTATGGTCGAATCTGCTATAATTTGATATGGCACGATCAATCCCGGCATTAGTTAATTCCTCTTTGCTCACATGGGCAAGAGAAGACGCTGGCTTTTCGATAGAACAAGCCGCAGAACGGGCTGATTTCTCCACCGAAAAGCTTCAGGCATGGGAAAGCGGCTTGTTTCAACCCACGTTGCGACAGGCTGAAAAACTTGCCAAGCTCTATCATCGTCCATACTCTGTTTTTTGTCTGAGCGAGCCTCCAAAGACTAAGCCCTTGGCCTCCGAATATCGCCGACTACCGGGAGTTAGACCCGGCGCTGAGTCACCAGAGTTGCGGTTTGCCATTCGCCAGATGATCTATAGGCGAAAAGTGGCACTTGGCCTTATTTCAGAACTTGCGGATAAGCCGGATAAGTTTTTGCTGTCTGCCCATTTGCAAGAGGATACAGAGCATGTAGCCACTCATATCAGGTCAAAACTGGGCATTTCCATCGAAACGCAACATGCATGGCCTAATGAATTCCGAGCCTGGCATGGTTGGCGGGCTGCTGTAGAAGATATTGGGGTGTTAGTGTTCCAGTTTTCCAAAGTCAACCCGAAAGAAGTGCGCGGCGTGTCACTTTTAGATTTCCCGCTTCCGGTAATCGGCATTAACAGCAAGGAGGTGCCTGCTTCCAAACCATTCAGCCTCCTGCATGAGTTAGTCCACATAATGCTTGCCCATGCCGATGAGGAAAAACCGGCATTGCTGGAGAAACGAAATGACCAAGACTGGTTGAAGGTTGAGAGATTTGCCGAAGCAGTGGCAGGAGCTGTCCTGATGCCATCCGCGGCTCTTCTTAAGGAGCCGGAAATTGCAAACAGGACATCCGGTAACTATTGGAATATTCCTGAAGTCCGTAAGCTCGCCCGGCGTTATAAAGTGACCCCCAAAGCCATGATTACACGGTTGTTATGGATAAGCAAGTGCACACCGGCTGGATATCGCAAATGGATTGACGATTGGGAAGACTACCTCAAAGCTCATCCTCCAAAACCCGGAGGTGGAATTGCGACTCCTGCGGAAAAAGCTTTGAACCGAAATGGCCGATCCTTCACTCAGCTGGTGCTCAATGCTTTGAGTCTTGAGCGAATCACCTCGGTCGAAGCTTCTCATTATTTGGAGTTAAACTTTCCGCACATCGAAACCTTACGACGCAACGTCGCAATGGCGCGACAATTCGAGCCCGTTATGGATGGCGTTGATTAACGCATGTATTCAATAGATACTAATATCTTCATAGATTGGTGGGTAAGAAGATACCCGCCCGATATTTTCCCCTGTGTGCAGATGCGATTTGAGCAATTGGCAAATAGCGGTCAATTTCATGCGCCAAAGCGGGTCGGGGACGAAATACAGCATATCGGCCCTCCAGACTTGAAAGCTTGGGCAAAACAAAATAGTAGTATCTTTCTGCCTCACGATCAGATCATACAAAAGGAGGCTAATGAAATCCTGAAACAATTCCCCGGTTTCATTGATCCAAATGCCATCCATGACGAAGCAGACCGGTATGTGATTGCCCTTGCAAAGGTACGAGGGTTTACCGTAGTCACTCACGAAACTGCCGCAAGGTTGAAAAGAAATCCTAACCGACGCTCTCATTATATCCCGGATGTTTGCGCAGAGCTTCATGTCAATTGCATTGAGCTACTGGAGTTGATGCGCCGTGAACGCTGGGTATTCTGAAAGGCAGTCCGAGTTAATAAATATTGCAATGATAAAAAACATAAGCACAAAACCCGCTTCAAGAACTTAGTGAATGTAAATGAGAAATAGTGAAGACAACAAACTCGCCGTCTTTCAGGGAAAACATATAGAGTTCGTAGAGTCAGGAAGTTGATAGGGTTCAGAGAGTCTATTTTTTGATGGGAGGGTGTAAATGACGGAAACACATTTAGCGGTTTTTAAGGGCAAACAAATAAGGCGGACTCTTCATAAAAACGAATGGTGGTTTTCTATCATTGATGTTATCGAGGTTCTGGTTGGAGGCGACAGGCCGAGAAAATACTGGAGCGACCTGAAAAATAAGTTAATTTCAGAAGGTTATATTGAAGTGTCCGAAAAAATCGGACAGTTGAAAATGCCTACCCCTGACGGGAAAATGCGCCTGACCGACTGCGCCAATACCGAAACTCTCTTCCGCATTATCCAGTCCATCCCATCGCCAAAGGTGGAGCCGCTCAAACGCTGGCTGGCTCGGGTCGGTAGGGAGCGGATTGAGGAGATAGAAAACCCTGAACTCTCCATGGAGCGGATGAAAGAGCTTTATGAAAAGAAGGGGTATCCCAAGGAATGGATAGACAAGCGGACGCGGGGGATTGCAGTCCGTCAGGATTTGACCGATGAATGGAAAAACAGGGGAGTCCGGAGCAATCAGGAATTTGCCATTCTGACCAATGAGATTATGCAGGGGGCGTTTGAACTGAAGGTCGATGAGTACAAGCAGGTGAAGGGGTTGGAGAGAGAGAACCTTCGTGACCATATGACGGACATTGAACTGATCTTAACTATGCTGGGCGAAGCCACGACAACAAAGATAACGAGAGACAGAGATTCTAAGGGTTTTACTCCTCTCAAAAAGGACGCTCAGGACGGCGGAGCTGTTGCAGGCAGAACACGCAAAGATATTGAAAGGCAGAGCGGTACGCCGGTGGTCAGCAGCCGAAACTACAAATTATTGACGCAACCAAGAAAAAAGAAACTGACGTAAGAGTGTTTCCAGGGGTAAGGGAATTCGAAAAACAATTTATAACAAAGAATGGTGATTCTCTGTTGTAGATGTCGTTTCAGCATTAACCGATAGAATAAATCCTCGGGATTACTGGTATAAGATGAAAATCAGAGTAAAATCCGAAGACGGTATTGAGTTGTCGACACTTTGTCGACAACTGAGCGGGGATAAAATCAAAAACAAAGCCCGCCGCAAGAAGAGGATCATTTTGAAGGTTGCTGCACAGAGCCGTTATAAAAGACCTCGCATCTGCTGCCCTGAACAAAGCGCTTTGTCTTCCTGAAAATATTGAAGATTGGGCCGGCAAAGGACTCGACCGCGCTCACCGCGCCTACATCTGGACTGCCGAAAGGACCTCTGATGCTCTGTTTTAATTTTGCGCATCCCTTGTCATCAAGAAGCGCCACTATCACATTATCATATCGTTCGCTGACAAGATTGAGCTTGCCTTTAAGGGCAACCCGATTATGTCGTGTCGCAAGGGCGCAGTCCGCAGCGTCCGCCACACCGTCCCTGATATTCCAGTGGGAGATGAACTGTGTGATGGTACCTTGCCCTCCCCGGGACTGCTGGGAATAAACGTCTCCATAACGGTACCCCTTGAGAGCAACGGTGCCTATCATAGCAGCGGTGCCGATAGGGCCGGCGATGAAGAAAGCGCCGAGGTCGACGAGGTTCACCTTCTGGCTCGTTTCATATTTTGTGAGGAGCGTGTCGAGGTCCATATTATAAATGACGAGATTATCACCCTGCAGAGAAAAAGTACCGTCCATGCCGCTCATCATATCACGATCTTCTTTTTCTTTCATTGTCAGTGAAGCATAAAGATCCCCCTTGCCGCCGATAACGTTTTTTGTGCCGAAGAACTCCTGCAATTTTTCGAAGTCCAGCTTCGATACCTTTAAATTGATTTTATATGCGGCATCCGCTCCAGACTTGTCTGCTGTAATATCTCCTTCAGCCTTCCCGCCGAAGATATCCATGTTAAGGGATGTGAGGTATATCACTCCCTTCTCCGCTTTCATAAGACTCTTGACGTTGTCGATATTAAGGCCCTTTTTTCTTACCTCCTTGCAGTCCAGGTTTCCCGTGAATGCAATATTCTTTATGGTAACCCCTGAGGTGTCCCCTACTGAAAGATCCTTGACAGCCAGATTGATTTCCTTTAACTCGGTTTTTTCACCGGCCTTCTTGTCAAAGTAGACAAAGGACCCGATGGCAAGAGGTTCGAAATTATATATCCCCCTGACCGCCCTTATGGAAGACTTGAGATTCTCTATCCTTAAGTTCTTTTGCAGTACCTCCTTGCAGTCGAAGCTTCCAGTGAACGAGGCGTTCTTTATGACATCCCCTGCTATAGAGAGGTCTTTGACATCAAGATCGAAATCTTTAAATTCCGTCTTTTCCCCTGTCTTCTTGTCGAGATAGACAAGTGACCCTTTGGATAGCTTGAGCTCATTCAAACTGAAAGCTGCTCCGGTTTTTCCTTTGGTGGATTTTTTTTCAGCGTTTTCAAAATTATATTTCCCATCAGTCTCCTTCACGATAGTGAAAGCAGGTTTGACAAGCTCGTAACTGGTGACTTTGAGCTGCTTTTTCAGCAGGGACATTAACTCTGCCCTCAGCTTTAGGTTTTCGAGGGATATGATCTTGTCTCCCCTGTTGGAGACGTGGATATCCTCAGCCGATATGCTAAAGGGAAAGAAAGAAATCCCCATCTTCCCATTGATCCTGACATCCATTCCGGTCGCCCCGGAAACGGCGGCCTCGATGCGGGGCCTGTAGGAATTTATGTCGAAGGTGAGGATGAAAATTACAGCGGCAAGAACAAGTGCTGCCGCGCCGCTTCCAAGGACAAGAAGGACTTTTTTCATCTTGTCATTCATGCGTGCAGATTACTCATGGCACAGAGTGCCGCGGGCCCTTTTACTAAAATGAAGTTTTTTTTCATCTCTGATTTTCTTTTCGCCTCTTGTTAATATGTTATACTATTTTTTTGAAAATCAACCCCGCGCACAAGTTTCGCAAGCTTTTTTTGGGCACATCTGCCATCGATGAAGGGTATGGTTCTGGAAAAGTTGACAGTACCTTCACCGTGTGATATAAAGGTATCACATAGCTGTAGTTACAATTATCAACATTGCATATGGAATCCACAATAAAACACAGTTACTTCTGGCTCTTCATTAATTTCCTCGGAAAAAGGACGATGAAGATCATCAACAACCTTGGCGCCGTAACCGTATTCTTTGCCGTTTCATTTCTGAAGATATTTCGGCCCAAACAGATCAGGGAGATTGTTCAGCAGGTTTTTTATATCGGAGCCAAGTCAGCGAATATCGTGATACTCGTCGGCCTCTTCACAGGCATGGTCCTGGGCCTTCAGCTTTTCTATACCCTGAATAAATTCGGGTCCGAGGGGGTACTCGGTTCAGTCGTGGCCCTCACGCTCATCAGGGAACTGGGGCCGGTGCTTACCGCGATCATGATAACCGCAAGGGCAGGCTCTGCAATGACCGCGGAGATCGGTAACCTCCGCATCTCCGAACAGATAGACGCTCTCTATACCATGCGCATTGACCCACAGCGGTATCTCATCAGCCCGTGTATCGCCGCCTCGATCATCAGTTTTCCATTGCTGACGGCCTTCTTTGATCTCATCGGGATACTCGGAGGATATCTTACCGGCGTGGTCCTCCTCGGGGTGGATAAAGGCGCCTACTTTTATCGTATCCATTCATATGTGGAGATGGTAGACATAAGGGGCGGGTTCATAAAATCACTCGTCTTCGCTGTATTAGTCTCCACAATCTGCTGTTATCAGGGATACTTCACGCACCTCCGTACCGACAGCTACGGCGCAAAGAGCGTCAGCCTCTCGACCACCTCGGCAGTCGTATTCTCCTGTGTAACTATACTAATCTCAGACTATGTTGTAACATCTTTTCTCATGTAGGGGCATCTATGGAAACGCCATTGATAGAATTCAGAGAGGTCACCAAGCGCTTTGACGAAAAGACCATTCTCGACAAGGCAAACCTCTCGATTTATGAGAACCAGATCACGACGATAATCGGGAAGAGCGGCAGCGGCAAGAGCGTTCTTCTCAAGCATATAATCGGCCTCCTTACCCCTGACGAAGGGAGCATATTCTTCAGAGGGAAGCCGGTCCATGATATGAAGAAAAAGGAATGGGAAGGATACAGGAGCAAGATCAGCTATATGTTCCAGAACAATGCCCTTTTTGATTCCATGACCGTCCTTGAAAACATAGCCCTCCCGCTCAGACAGACAACGAACCTGAGAAAAAAGGAGGTCAACTCAAAGGCAATGTCGAGGATTGAGCAGATGGAACTCACGGATGCTGTTGGAAAGTACCCGGCAGAGCTCTCAGGCGGTATGCAGAAACGTGTGGCCCTGGCCCGGGCCCTTGTAACAGACCCGGCTATCGTGCTCTTTGACGAGCCAACAACCAGCCAGGACCCTGTAAGGAGAAACGTAATCCTGAGCATGATAGCGCATTACAGAAAACAGTTTGGATTTACCGCTATTCTCATCAGTCATGATATCCCGGATGTCTTCTTTATCTCTGACCGCATACTGCTTCTGTGGGAAGGGAAGATCGGTTTTAGCGGTAACTATGATGAGATGACAAGGCTTAAACATCCAATGATAGATGAATTCGTCAAGAGCATTGAGGGTCTTCGGGACGAGCTCACCGGCCTCCTCTCCAAAGAGATGTTCAGGTCCCGGTATGCCCTGACACTGAGCGGCGGACGGGTTGACACCACAATTACAGCCGTGCTTTTCAGCCTCAACTTTGACTTTATCTCTAATGTGCTCGGTCCTCAGTCCGCTATAGAGGTCCTCAAGGCAGTTGGAGAGCACGTAAATAAATATTTCAGTCCTTTGGGAGGTTTCTCGGCGCGTCACAGCAAGGACAAGATACTTACCATTCTGCCTCATATAGGCATTGAAGAAGGATGGCAATTAGTCCATGATATTGCTCGGGAGCTTCAGCAAACGGCCTTGCCTGAGATCGAGTCCCTTGCCAAGGGTAAGATAGCAGCCGATGGATGCTTCGAAATATTTGTGTACGCTGGCGTAACTGAAAGCAGCTCCGCTGATGACATTGAACAGATCATGAAAAAAGCTGAGGCAAAGCAGGAGAAGATCGCACGATATCAGTGCGGCAAGGAGGGTGGTTTGAAATGAAAAAGTACTCGATTGAAACAGTTGTCGGCATTTTTGTGCTCATAGGCCTTATAGGTGTGGCATACATGACCGTTAAGCTTGGCAAGGTCTCCCTGTTCGGAGACGATTACTATTCACTGTATGCGCACTTCGGTTCAGTATCGGGATTGCGGGTCGGCAACCCCGTTGAGATTGACGGCATTGAGGTCGGACGGGTGGAGCAAATGAGCATAAACCAGGAAAAACAGATGGCCGTGATCGAATTAAAGATCAGAAAAGGCATTAAGGTTTACGATGACGCCGGAGCATCAATCAGGACTGCCGGTCTCATAGGCGATAAGTTCGTCAAGATCGATCCCGGGGGGGGCGGTGATATCCTGAGGCCGTGGGGGACGATCACCGAGACCACCTCTCCACTTGATTTAGAGGACCTGATCAGTAAATACGCGTTTGGAGATATTAAAAAGGACGATAATAAGGAGGAGAGCGAATGAAACTACAGGAGGAAATAGTGAAAAACTGCATTGTTGTAATGACACTCATTCTGTGTTTGATCTTTCCCATCACTGTCTTTGCGGGCGCGCCTCTTGAAGCAGTAAAAGGCCACGTCGATAAGGTGCTGGATGTACTGCGCGACCCTTCACTCAAGGCCGAATCTGCCAAGAAAGCCAAGAAGGATAAGATCCGTTCTATCTCCGAGAAGATGTTTGACTTCACCGAACTCTCAAAGAGGACATTAGGCAAGAACTGGGGCAAGTTCGCTGCTGAACAGCAGAAGGAGTTTATCGAGCTATATACGTCTCTTCTCGAGGATGCCTATGCAGATA
This sequence comes from Nitrospirota bacterium, assembly GCA_016222905.1. Classification (GTDB taxonomy): domain Bacteria; phylum Nitrospirota; class Thermodesulfovibrionia; order UBA6902; family UBA6902; genus JACRPZ01. Next base: position 8,704 of record JACRPZ010000025.1, on the reverse strand, counting down.
AGATAATGGTGTACACCGATGAAAAGATAGACTTCAGCAAAGAGGTTGCACTCACAGAGAAGACAGTGGAGGTACAGAGCAAAGTTCTGAGAAAGGCAGGAGATATCCCGATTTACTACAGGCTAATTATTAAGGACGGTTCGTGGAGGGTCTATGATGTAGTCATTGAAGGGGTAAGCCTCATCAGTAACTACCGCTCTCAATTCAACGAGATACTCGCAAACAAACCGCCGGAGTCATTACTTGAAACCCTGAGGAAAAAGGTGGGTAGGATATGAGCAGTTTATAAAAAACCGCTGATGGAACATAAAATTATTGAATCTCTCCGCTACCGCCTTAATCACCGGGGCTATTATGCCCTTTTTTAAAGGAAGAAGCTTGCCGGCTCCGCCAATCCCCAACGATAAAAAAAAATCCACTTATTTTTTTTTAGGACTTATAATTGTTTCAGGGTTTATTCTGAGATTATATAAGTTGTCCTCTCAGAGTATATGGCTGGACGAAGCTTACTCCATATATCACAGCCAGCAGAATTTTATACATGCGATAAGTTTTAAAGACCTCTCCCCACCGCTTTATTATGTTTTACTTCATTTCTGGATTAAGTTCACAGGAACCTCAGTGTTTTCGGTAAGGTTGCTTTCTGTTTTATTCGGGACCGCTTCAGTTTTTATTATCTATTTGTTAGGCGCCCATATTTTCAATAAGAAAGTTGGAATATATTCTGCTCTTTTAGTTGCTTGTTCTCCATTGCATATTTACTTCTCACAGGAGGCAAGAACTTATTCTATTTTATTTACACTGACATTATTGTCAATGTATTTTTATTCTAAATTGAGCAAAGTCACTTCAAAATGGATTATTGCCGGCTATTTGATAAGCACGGTTTTTCTCATATACGCACATTTGTATGCCCTGCTAATTTTCTTAGTGCAGAACCTGCATCAATTTATTGTAAACAGGTTTAAGCTTTCGAGGGAAGTGAAGGCATGGGTCTTATTACAATTTATTGTTTTCATATTTTATATTCCAAGGATAATCCAACTCCCGGGTATAATCTTGGATAATTATCATTCCTGGATTGCAAAGCCTTCGTTTCTGGAATTAATTTATATGATATATTTTTTCTTTTCCGGAACGGTGTTTTCATTTTATGGATTAGCATTAATGCTGATATGCTCTTTATTGGTCCTGAGATATAAATTAGGAAGTAATATTCTTTTTCCCCTCTGGATATTGATACCTATTTTAATCCCCTTCACTTATTCTTTATTGTTTACTCCGATTTTTATCCCAAAGTACACATATTTTGTTTCTTTGCCTTTATATTTAATAGCTTCCCGGTCGCTCTTCAGTATGAAAGCAGAAATCAGGCCGATACTTATTTCAGCAATGATTATTTTATCTATTGCAACATTGCTTGTACAACAGAATAAAACAACAAAAGATCCCTGGAATAAAGCCGCCGAATATATTCAAACGAGTAATCAAAAAGAGGATAAAGTTATAATTATTACTTCTTATGAGATACTGCCGTTTTCATATTATTTCGATCAGGAATGTTTTCAAAGTAACGATCTATACACCTGTTCTTATAATAAAGGAATCTACCCTGTAGATTCTCTTCAGGAAGTAAAAAAAATAGATGAGAAACAATTCTGGCTGATAATTTCCCGCGGGGGCTATAATGCAGAAACCCCAAAAGTGCTGAATTATATTAACGACAATTATACAGAAACAGAGTCAAGGGAATACTCGTTGAATCATAAATCGGGACTAATCAACAAACTATACAAATATTTCGAGGCAAATGATTTGATCTCCTTCAAGTTTAATAGAATAAAAGTAACACATTTTCAAAAAAAGCAGAATGGCGCTTAAGAGGAATTATGAAGCGCTTGCTTCTTAGATTTAAGCAAAAAAATTCCTGACATATCAGGAGACTCCTGATATGTCAGAAGCCGGCATCTTTTCACATTAGTAATTTCTCATCGCAGTCTTATCTGAAATCTCAATGTTATCAATATCATAGAGAGTCCTGTCCTGTCAGCAACAGTCCTGGCACACATTCTGCTCTACAATTCAATAGCAAACACCAAGATATGTTCCCTTTTGATGCGATAGGCGCATCAGAAAGAGTATTAACATTTATAGAAAGGAGAAAGAAATGATAAGAAAGATCATAGCTGCTGTTGTGCTTCTTATATGTGTGTGGACCCTGACAGCCTGCCATACCGTCAAAGGTGTCGGTCAGGACATACAGGAAGGCGGAGAGGCCATCGAGGAGTCTTCAGGAAAATAGCCGGGCAAATGTCTTGATGAGGAGGAACGCAGAATGAAGAAGATAAAGTCGAGTTTAGTGGTTATTGGCGTCCTGCTTTTAGTTTTAACAGGATCTGCAACCCGAAGTGAGGCAGAAGTAAATGTAAGTGTAGGGATCAATCTCCCGGTTTTCAGGTTTTCTGCTCCGCCTGAAGTAGTTGTGATACCTGGAACATATGTTTACATAGTCCCTGACATTGATGTGGATATTTTATTTTATCAAGGCTACTGGTGGCGTCCTTATGAAGGGCGCTGGTACAGATCCCGGGACTATAGAGGGCAGTGGCGTTACGTAAAGCCCTGGAGGATTCCCCGTGGATTGAAAGCATTGCCGCATGACTATCGTTATCGTCTGTCGCCCGGATACGAACGGGTCCCCTACGGAAACGTGCAAAAGAACTGGAAGAAATGGGAGAGGGAAAAATATTGGGACAGGCGAGGTGAGCAGGACCGTGGAGGGCGCGACGATCATAACCGCGGGCGGCACGGTGAGCACGAAAAACGGTATTAAGGCGATGACGAACCGGGATCTAATGTATAAATCTTAGGAGCGTGGTATTACGATGATACTTGCAACATTAAGAATGAGTGTCCGTCCTGAAAGACGGGGTGATCTTTTGGAAACGATACGGGGTATGCTCGAACCCGCACGGGTCGAAAGGGGCTGCCTGAGTTACTGTCTCTATGAAGATATAGAAGACAGGAATACCTTTATCCTGATTGAGAAGTGGAAGACACAGAATGATCTTGAGAGCCACCTACTTACAGACAATCAACGGCAGATACTCGCGCTCATGGATTTTCTGAGCAAGCAGCCTGAATTGCAATTCAACACGGTGTCACGCACGGCGGGGATCGAACTCATAGAAGCTGTGATCAAGGCAGGCAATAAGGGGACAGGAGGTGAAGAATGCCGCTGATTCAATTAGTTATTACTTTGGTGGTTGTAGGGGTGATTCTATGGGTTATTAATAGCTACATCCCAATGCAGGCCACCATAAAGAAAATCCTGAATGCCGTAGTCATTATTATCGTGATTCTCTGGCTGTTGAATGTGTTCGGGGTCATAGGCCCCATCTCAAAGATGCATGTTGGAGAAATGCGTTGGGGTAGGTGAAGAACAGGAATTTTTTGTTTCAATGAACCGGAAACAGGAACATTAACCTAACATTGGGAGGTTATAGAATGAAAAAGATTTTATTATGTAAAAAAATTCATGGAGGAGGTGTAAAAATGCAAGCAATAACAGCAAAGAGAGTGTTCATAGTCCTCATTGCCGTGTTTTCCATCAGTTTTCTGGTTGGGTGTGCCGGGATGGAGAAAAGACCCGCAGACAGAACCGGATGGTTTTTTTACTATCCCTCACCATTGGTCAATGCAGACCGGGAACTGGATGATGCTCGCAAGTTTGGCAAAGACAAGGAATGTCCGCAAGAATTTAACGCTTTAAAAGATAGGGTAGACGAAGTCTGGAGCGTCTACAGGGGATGTGATACTGAGGGAGCCATAATTATGGCCAATGAGGCAACTGCCAAGATTAAGGCCCTTTGTCCGCGCAAGCCAGTTGCAGAGATGAAACCTCAACCGATGCCTGAGCCTAAACCTGAGGAGAAGGTAATTGCCCCTGCGCCTGAACCGAAGGCTGAGGAGAAGGTAATCGTTGTTGCCCTTGAGGATGTACATTTCGATCACGACAAGTCGACCCTTACAAAAGAAGCGCAGGTGATACTGAGAAGGAATATCCAGGTTCTGAAAGAAAACCCTGATATGAAAATTGTTATTAAAGGGCATACCTCTGCTTCCGGCTCTGAAGAATACAATCATGCTTTAAGCCACAGAAGGGCAGCTTCTGTCGAAGCCTTCCTCATTAATGAAGGAGGAATTGCATCAAACAGGCTTTCCAAAATCGGATATGGTGAGACAATGCTTGAAATGCCTGAGCCGAACCCTAAGATAATAGAATCGGCGGCAGCTAAGGCTAACAGAAGAGTTGTTTTTGAGATCGTAGTGAAATAGGAGTATGAGGTAAGGGCGTATTGCAATGCGCCCTGCTTACGGTTATTAACGTTGCAATCGGATGATTGCACATCTAAGAAAAGGAGGAGAGAAATGAACAACAGTAGGTGCTTAAGACAAAAGTTTATTTTGCTGTCAGTATTAATGGTTTTTGGATTGGCCCTGTTTTCGGGCTGCGCATCTATGACGGGCAAAACGGCGGGCGAAAACATTGATGATGCGGCGATTATTACGGAAGCTAATGCAATAATCGTCAATGACCCGGACGCCAAATTTTTGAAGATTGATGTGGAAAGTGAAAAGGGCGATGTTATGCTCACAGGTGCTGTAAACAGTTATGAGACAGAGCGACGTCTTGTAGAAAAAATTAGGCAGATCAAAGGCGTTAAATTCGTACATACTCACTTGACAGTGGAAGGGACAAAGTAAAAGGAGATTGGAGATCACAATTTAATATAGCTAAAAAAAGGAGGAGTAAAATGAAAAAGTTTATTTTGTTGTCAGTCTTAATGGTTTTTGGATTGGCCTTGTTTTCGGGCTGCGCATCTATGACAGGCAAAACGGCGGGCGAAAATATTGATGATGCAGGCATTACAACGGAAGCTAATGCAATAATCGTCAATGACCCCGGCGCCAAGTTTTTGAAGATCGATGTGACAACTGAAAAGGGCGAAGTGACGCTCACAGGTGTTGTGAACAACAATGAGGCTGAGAAACGACTTGTAAGTAAAATCAGCCAAATCAAGGGCGTTAAAGCCGTACATAGTCACTTGACGGTGGAAGAGAAAAAGTAAAGGAGATTAGAGATCCGCGTCTATGACGGGTAATGATGGAAGAAAAGGGAATGATGCCTGACCGGAAAGGAGGAGCTAAGGATTGAATAAGCCGGCACAAAACGTACCAATATAAACAACATAAAGGAGAAAGTACAATGAAGATGAAAGCAATGTATTATGTGGCTATGATGGTGGCTGCAGCGGTCCTGTTAGTGACCGGCATGCCTGTATGTGCGAATGAGATGGATGATCGTATTGAATCATCATTCAAGAAGTCGCATGTATTCACGACCTACCTCAAGGACGATGATATTAAGATCAAGTCTGAGGATGGGGCCGTCACCTTGAAAGGGACTGTCGCCGAAGAATACCACAAATCTTTGGCACATGATACTGTGGCGAGTCTGCCGGGGGTCAAAAATGTGGACAACAGGTTGGAAGTCAAAGGTGAACACCCCGCTGAGATGTCGGATGCATGGATCACTGCAAAAGTAAAAACCACGCTCTTATTCCATAGGAGCGTTAGCGCCATGACAGAGGTTAGCACCAAAGAAGGAAACGTGATCCTGAGAGGTGAAGCTGATAATCAGGCACAAAAGGACCTGACAACCGAATATGTCAAGGATATTGAAGGTGTCAAAGACGTAAATAATGAGATGACCGTGCCAAAGACCTCGAAAATGACGCCAACGGTAGGCGAAACGATTGATGATGCTTCCATCACCGCCCAGGTCAAGATGACGCTGCTGTTCCATCGCTCGACAAGCGCTGTCAACACTAAGGTCGATACGAACAAAGGCGTGGTCATGTTAGGTGGCAAGGCCAAAAATATGGCCGAAAAGGACTTGGTTACCAAACTCGTAGAAGACGTCAAGGGTGTGAAAAGCGTAAAAAACATGATGACTGTCGATGAGTCCAAATAGACTCCGGATAGCTGCCGGCTTGTGCAGGGCGCGCAAGCCAGCCAAGCCGGCGGTGAAACTGAAAGGAGGATCATATGTTGTGGACAATTGCTGTGATACTGATAATTCTGTGGGCGCTGGGGCTGGTGAGCAGTTACACGATGGGTGGATTCATTCATCTACTTCTGGTTATCGCGATCGTTGTGGTGTTGATCAGAATAATTCAGGGACGCAGACCTTTGTAGTCTTCAGGAGATTATCAACTAATACAGGGTGCAGCAGAAAGGGGGAGCAAAATGAAAACAAACCCGTTGATAGGCATTATCCTAATCGTGATAGGCATAATCGCTTTCGCGTATCAGGGCATCACCTACACGACCAGAGAGAAGGTCATAGATATCGGTTCGCTCGAGGTGACTGCTGACAAGACAAAAACGCTTCCGCTTCCGCCGATTGTAGGTGCTATTGCGCTCGTGGGCGGAATTGTATTGCTGGTCGTGGGAAACAAAAAGGGCTGAGTAACAGCAAAACGTTTCAGCCACAGGGAGGGAAAAAATGAGAAAAAGTATTTTCAGAACATTAGTACCGTTTGCTCTTCTCGCGGTGTTTATTATGCTCGCCGCATGCGTGTTTGTGCCAGCCGGACGACATGGTTCCGGAGTAGTCGTGGTGCCGCCTCTTCCGGCGCTTGTGGTTTTGGAAGAAGAACCATACTATTATCATAGCGGTTATTACTATTACTACAATAACGACCGCTGGTTCTACTCAAACGCAAAGAGCGGACCATGGGTAGACCTGCCAAGGGGACACTACCCAAAAGAGATCAGGAAGGGCAGGGGCGATGAAAAAGGCAAAGGCTGGAAGCGCGGGCATGATGACTAAGAGCATGATTAATTATTGTAACTAATCGTTGATCAGTGATAATGGTTGAAAGGCTGTGAATTCATAATTGCTTCATTGTTTTATAGTTATCTATAGACAAAGATGTAATTATAAGGAGGATGATATGAAGATATTAAAAGCAGTGATGATTGCGGTGGTGCTATTGTTAGTGCCGGCTTATGCCTTTTCTTCGAATCTTGGCTACATGCGCATAAGTCTTGCAGAAGGTGACGTACAGATTAAAACGCCTGACACAGAAGACTGGGGTTACGCCTCTATAAACACGCCGCTGGCCGAGGGTGATCAGGTTTGGGTCCCGCAGGGCAGTAGGGCTGAACTCCAGTTGAACAGCGGGACATATATCAGGCTTGACGAGGACACGGCTCTCCAGATACTTTCAATTGATAAGGACTCTTCCCAGTTTTATCTTTCGCAGGGATATGCGTATATTTCTTATGATGCGCCGAGGGGGAGTGTCATACAGGTTGATACCCCCGATGCGTCAACCCGTGCTTTCAACAGGGCGATCTTCAGAATTGACATGTCGGATAGGTATACTGATGTGTCGGTTTACAAGGGATACGTTGAAACAGAGAACCAGCTCGGAAATACAAGGATAAATGCGGGCAGTATGGTGTCTCTCGGACAGAATACAAACGGAGAGGTTGCCCCAATGGGGCCGCCTGATGAGTGGGAAAGATGGAACAAGAGGAGAAACGAAAGGATTTATGCGAGTGAAGGCAACAGTTCGCGTTATCTGCCGGCCGAACTAAGGGCGTATTCTTATGATTTTGACAACAGCGGCAGATGGATACAAGACCCTGAGTACGGTTATGTCTGGACGCCGACGATTGTTATAGGGGCCAGCTGGTCCCCCTACAGAAACGGCAGATGGATATGGAGGGGTGATGATTATGTCTGGGTTGGTTACGAGCCCTGGGGATGGGCGCCCTACCATTATGGCAGATGGAGTTTTGGTGTAAATATAGGCTGGTTCTGGGTGCCGCCTATTGCGAGTGAGGTTTACTGGAGTCCGGGCTATGTCGGCTGGGTCAGGACTAATGATTATGTGGCATGGGTCCCCCTGGCACCGGGAGAAATATATTACGGACGCGGCAATTACGGCCGGCACAGCGTTAACATTACCAACGTAAATATCAACCAGGTCAACATTACTAATGTATATAAGAACGTGTACATTAACAACGGAGTGACAGTTGTCAACCGTAATACCTTTAATACAGGCTCTCCAACTATGGTTAATGTCAGTAAGAACATTATTCAGGAGAAAATATTCGTAAAAAATAACATTAGTGTCGGCAGGCCTGATATCAAACCTACAATGGCGAGTTATTTTGCATCGGACAAGGCGATTCCGCAGCTCAAACTTCCACCGCAGCCTGTAAGGAACATTCAGGTAAAAGAATTAAAACAGTCACGCCGGTTTATTAAAGAGCCGGAAAAATCTGTCATGAACCTTGGGGTTAAACCTAAGACATTGCCTATGATTACTGTTACCACGCCGAGAACTCCTGGTAAGGGGAAACCTTCAATACAGCAGGTTCAGCCCGAAGAGAAGAGAAAAACCTTAGCGCCTGAAGGCGGCAATGCACCAAGAGGCGAAAGACAACAGGTTACACCGGCAGAGAGAGTGAAGCCCGGTGCTCCTGTATCCAGTCCCGCAGGCAGAGGTGAGAGGAAGCAGGTTCAGCCCGAAGAGAAGAGAAAAACCTTAGCGCCTGAAGGCGGCAATGCACCAAGAGGCGAAAGACAACAGGTTACCCCGGCAGAGAGAGTGAAGCCCGG
>JACRPZ010000018.1 GCA_016222905.1 Nitrospirota bacterium | reverse complement strand
TCTTTCGGTATTACCGCGTCGTATATATAGCTGTAGAAACTGACCTGCCCGTAATCCTTCTTTATCATCGTCCCTCCTGACTTTATGTTTGCTTTATTTATGCAAACTTAATGCCAGTCTTTTTCAGCAGTCTCAATTTAATTTCTCAGGCTCAAAAGGTGGGGCATCATAAAACAAAAAAAGATGCTGTAACTACCGCATTAAAAGAATACATTGCAAGAAAAAAACAGATTGAGGTAATTGGCTTGTTCGGCAAGATCGTTTTCGATAAAAAATATGACTATAAAAAAGCAAGGACAAGATGAAAGTTCTCATTGACACATGCGTCTGGTCTAAAGTACTCAGACATAAGTCTTCAGACGCGGCGATGAGCGATAAAACCATAGAACTTATAAAAAACGGATCGGTAGTTATGATTGGGCCGATCCGGCAGGAGCTTCTTTCTGGCATATCCAATGGCTCACAATTTAACAAGTTAAAAGATACGCTTGCCGCTTTCGAGGATTTGACTCTTGAAACCGACCATTATATAAAGGCTGCTGAATTTAGCAATATCTGCCGAAAAAGAGGCGTTCAGGGATCAACGATAGATTTTTTGATCTGCGCTGTTGCAAACATTGAAAATATTATTATCTTTACAACCGATAAAGATTTTGAAAATTACAAGAAATATTTGCCGATAACACTGCTGTAAGCGAGTTCAAACAGTTCTTAAGAAACTCAGCAGCAGCCTTACCCCAATCCCGGTTGCGCCTTTGGGGATATAGGGCTTGTCTTTATCAGTCCATGCGGTGCCTGCGATATCAAGATGTATCCACGGTGTATCGCCTGCAAATTCCTTGAGGAAGTATCCCGCGGTGATAAGACCGCCTGACCTGTCTCCCGCGTTCTTTACATTGCTCTAACCCGGTTTAAGTCGGTCCCGCCTCGCTCCTTACGCTATTCATCCCCGAATGTAATAGTTCTAAGTTTTCTGTATAGTAAGGTAACCCATAACACCAGTGAAGCATTTAAATATTGTATAATTACAAAAGATGGGTAAACAACAGAAACTATTATTACAAATTTTAAGTGGAACATCTGACGCTAACATTCCTTTTGATGGATTATGTGGTTTATTAAAAAATTTAGGTTTTGACGAAAGAATCCGTGGTAGTCATCATATTTTTACAAAAGACGAGGTTGAGGAGATACTCAATTTACAACCCAAAGGCAATAAATCAAAACCTTATCAAGTTAAACAGGTTCGCAATATAATTCTGAAATATAAATTAGGAGAAAAATAAGATGAGTAAATACGAGATAATTATCTACTGGAGCGCAGACGACCGGGCTTTTATTGCTGAAGTCCCTGAGCTGCCGGGATGTGCAGCGGATGGCGCTACCTATAAGGAAGCGCTTACTAATGTTGAAGTAATTATTAAAGAGTGGATTGCAACTGCAAAAGAATTAGGACGCCCTATCCCCCAGCCTAAAGGCCGATTGGTCTTTGCATAAAAGATACCTATCTTAAGAAACTAAGCAGCAGTCTCACCCCGATCCCGGTTGCACCCTTGGGGATATAGGGCTTGTCTTTATCAGTCCATGCCGTGCCCGCGATATCAAGATGTATCCACGAAGTATCGCCCGCGAATTCCTTGAGGAAGTATCCTGCTGTGATAAGACCGCCGGGCCTGCCTCCAACGTTTTTTAAATCTGCAATATCGCTTTTAAGGTATTCTTTATACTCTTCAAAAAGAGGCATCTGCCATACGCGTTCGTAAGTTTCCAATGAAGCGTCCATCATCTTTTTCATGAGCGCTTTATCATTTCCCATCATCGCAGCAGCTTCATTGCCGAATGCTATTGAACAGGCCCCTGTGAGGGTTGCGATATCAATAATTGCAGAGGGCTTGAATCGTTTCGCGTATTCGATAGCGTCCGCAACCGCGAGCCTGCCTTCAGCGTCTGTGCTGATTATTTCAATGGTCTTGCCGCTCATTGTTTTCACTACATCGCCCGGTTTGAATGCCTTGCCGCCCGGAAGGTTTTCAGTAGCGGGAAGGATGCCGATTATGTGCACGGGCATCTTCAATTCAGATGCGGCCTTTATTACGCCTAACACGGCGGCGCTGCCCGCCATGTCGTACTTCATCTTCTCCATCCCCTCGCTCGGTTTGATGGAGATCCCTCCGCTGTCAAATGTTATCGCCTTACCCACGAGCACAACAGGGGCGGTCTTTTTGCCCTTATAAGTGATGACAATAAATTTCGGCGGTTCATTGGAGCCCCTTGCGACTGAAAGATACGCGCCCATGCCAAGCCGTTCGGCCTCATTTTTTTCGATTACCTTCACAGAGACATTTTTCAGAGAACGAGCGGCTTTGACAAGCGCGGATGGGGTCATGTCGTTTGAGGGGGTGTTGACCAGGTTTCGCGCAAAGTGTGCGGCGCTTACAGCGGCCTCCGTCCACTTGATCTGTTTCTCCAGCTTTTCTTTTGTAAGGATGGTGATCTTTTTAATCTCTTTATGGTTCTCTTCCTTCTTGTATATATGGAAATTGTAATTGGCAAGCAGCGCTCCTTCAAGAAAGGCAATGGGAGTCTGTTTCAAAGAAGCAATCGTCTTTACTGAGAGAGCGATCTCTTTTATCTTCAGGCCGCTCAAATACGAAGAAGCCTTGCCGCCTGCCTGCCTCAGTTTCTCGGCAGTAATTTCGCTTCTTTTCCCGAGGCCGATAAGGAAAAGCCTGTCAGGTTTTATCATTCCCCCTGTGTGGATCAGGCAAATTTCGCTGAGCTTGCCGTTAAATTCCCCCGAAGAAATAATTTTGTCAGGCATATTGTTTAATGATCTGTTTATATCTTTGTAAGAAGTGATTCCTTCGCCTTCCAACAGGGGTAATATCAATACGTCACAACCAAGGGCTGTTTCTTTTTTGTTCTGTATAAGAATTTTCATAGTAGTGCACGGAAACTTGCTGAAATCGGCGGAACTGAAAAGAGACTTCATCAGACCTAACTTCTATATGCAGCAGCCTCTCAAAACATCCTCTACTGCCGCGATATTTGCTTTAACCTTTATAGGCGGTTCAGAGAGCCTAATAGCATTGTCCGGGTCTTTCAAACCATTACCTGTTAATGTGCAGACGATGCTGTCCCCGCCTTTAAAATAGCCCTGCTTTGAGAGTTTAATCACGCCTGCCAGAGATGCGGCTGATGCAGGTTCGCAGAATATCCCTTCCTTGGCCGCGATTAATTTATATGCCTCAAGTATCTCATCATCGGTGACAGCGTCTATTATTCCTCCTGATTCATCCCTTGCAGCAACCGCGCCTTTCCAGCTTGCGGGGTTGCCGATCCTGATGGCAGTGGCAACTGTCTCAGGCTTTTCAACCGGATGGCCTAAGACTATAGGCGCTGCTCCGGCAGCCTGAAACCCTAACATCTTGGGCAAAGAACCGCTCTTCCCAGCTTTCATATACTCATTGTAGCCTTTCCAGTATGCAGTAATGTTTCCGGCATTTCCTACTGGAAGAGCATGGTAGACAGGGGCAAAACCGAGCTGGTCGCATACCTCAAATGCCGCTGTCTTTTGTCCCTCGATTCTGAAGGGATTTATTGAATTGACTAATGCGATCGGATGCTTGGCCACGACCTCTTTAACTATCGTCAATGCCTCATCAAAATTACCGTCAACCTGAAGCACCATAGCTCCGTGTATCATTGCCTGCGCCAGTTTGCCCATTGCTATCTTCCCTTCAGGTATCAGAACGATAGTGGATATATCGGCTCTTGCCGCGTAGGCGGTTGCGGACGCGGATGTATTGCCGGTTGACGCGCATATAACAGCCTTTGCGCCGGATTCAACAGCTTTTGATATGGCGACCGTCATCCCACGGTCTTTAAATGAGCCGGTGGGATTTAAGCCTTCAAACTTGAAATATAAAGCAACATCCTGAGAGAGAATCTCATCAGTATGCGAGGCTTTGATTAAAGGGGTATTGCCTTCCTGAAGAGTAATTACAGGTGTTTTTTCCGATACAGGGAGGAATTCCCTGTATTCTTCAATTAATCCTTTCCAGAGTTTCATATTATTCTACGATGTCACCTTCGGCAGGCTCTACAACAATTCCCCGTTCCTTGAGAAACTTCACTCCCATGTTAAGATTCTCTTCTTCGCCCTCAAGCTCAAGAATCATTTCGCCGACTGTCTCGGTGACCCGCGCCCTTCTGATGTTCGGCATTATGTCGAACTTCTTTGCCATTGTAAATATGACCGGCTCTTTTATAAGGTCCTGCGGAAAGGTCAATTTTATTCTTCTTTTCATTCGCCCCCCTGATTTTAAATGCCGCCTGCGATCGCAGGCACTATTGAGACAACATCGCCGTCTTTTACAGATGTGTCCTCGCTCTTCAAAAACCTGATATCCTCTTCATTGATATAGACGTTGACGAACCTTCTTATCTTTCCATTTTCGGATATGCGTTCTGCAAGGCCGGGATACTTTTGATTAAGGTCATTAACAAGTGAGATCACTGTGCCGGCCTCAGCCTCGACCTCTTCTTTGCCCTGCGTTATACGCTGTAACGGCACCGGTATTTTTACTTTAACAGCCATGATATTTCCCTCCTTTCATATATCAAACCTTTTTAATCTTCGCCAAAACCTCTTCAAAGGAATTAATGTTCGGCTTAATGTAATGCGGCTCAGGAGTATGTCCGCTGAGCGCCTCCTGTGTCTTCAGTCCGTTGCCGGTTATGCAAAGCACGGTTGTTCCATTTTTATCAATCTTTCCCGAATTGATAAGTTTAATAGCAGAAGCGAGAGTTACGCCTCCGGCGGTCTCAGCAAATATTCCCTCTGTCCTTGCAAGCAGCTTCATTGCATCAATGATCTCCTGATCTGATGCATCCTCTCCATACCCGCCGGTCTCACGTATTACGTGTATTGCATAAAAACCATCGGCAGGATTTCCTATTGCAAGCGACTTTGCGATCGTGTCAGGCTTTACGGGTTTTATAACATCAATCCCCTGTTTTATGGCCGCGACAATAGGCGAACAGCCTGTGGCCTGAGCAGCGAAAACTTTTGTATGAACCTCGTCAATCAATCCGACCTCTTTCATCTCTTTAAAACTCTTCCATATCTTGGTCAGCAAAGAACCGCTCGCGCATGGGACAACAACCGCGTCAGGCGCTTTCCAGCCAAGCTGCTCGATTATCTCGAACCCCTGAGACTTGGAGCCCTCGGCATAGAACGGCCGGATATTTATATTTACAAAGGCCCAGCGGTACTTATTGGCGATCTCGCTGCAGAGCCTGTTGACATCGTCATAATTGCCGTCAACAGCGATAAGGTTCGGCTCATATACGAGAGACGCTACAATCTTGCTTTTCTCCAGAGAAGCCGGGATAAATATAAAGCGTTTGAATCCTTCTTTTGCTCCATGAGCTGAAACAGCATGCGCAAGGTTGCCTGTAGAAGCGCATGCCACTGTATCAAACCCAAACTCCCTTGCTCTCGCCAGCGCAACAGCAACCACTCTGTCTTTGAAGGAGAGAGTTGGATGGGCTACTGTATCATCTTTTATGTAGAGTTCCTTTAAGCCCAGATGCTTTGCAAGATTATCCGCCTTTACCAGCGGCGTAAAACCTGTATTGAGAGCATTTGTCGGTTCGCCTTCAACAGGAAGCAGCTCTCTGTAACGCCACAAATTATTGGGCCGCGACTGAATCACTTCCCTCGTCAGAACGCCTTTTATCCCCTGATAATCATAAACCACCTCAAGCGGGCCAAAGCAGAACTCGCAAACGTAAATAGGGGCGATCTCGTATTCCCTGCCACACTCCCTGCATTTAAGTCCTCTTATAAAACTCATTCTTCGCCTCAAAAAATACAGTTTAAAATTTATTTATATCTCACAATACTGTTCCGGCATATCCGAGAGCTCTTTAATCGTAGGCTCTTTGCCGCAAACAGGACATTCGGAATTCTTTGGAATCTTCACCTTTCTGAAATTCACGCCAAGGGCATCATAAATCAACAATTCACCTTTTAAAGGTTTTCCTTTGCCGATAATTAGTTTCAAAACTTCTGTTGCCTGGAGAGCGCCGATAACGCCTGGCAGAACACCAAGCACGCCCGCTTCCTGGCATGAAGGTACAAGCCCTGCAGGCGGAGGCTCTTCAAAGAGGCAGCGGTAGCACGGCCCGTCGCCCGGCAGGATTGTTGTTACCTGCCCTTCAAATCTGAGTATAGCTCCGGTGACAAGAGGCTTCCCTAACATTACACAGGCGTCATTAATAAGATACCTTGTCGGGAAATTATCTGTGCCGTCAACGATTATATCGTAGTCTCTTATCAGGTCAAGTATGTTCTTGCTGTTAATCCTCTCTTTAATAGCAACAACATTCACATCCGGATTCAATGCCTCAAAGGTCTGTTTTGCCGAATCAGCCTTTTTCATGCCGAGCGTTTTTACGCTGTGAGCAATCTGTCTCTGAAGGTTGCTCAGCTCTACTTCGTCATTATCTACAATTGCGATGGTGCCGACTCCCGCAGCCGCAAGGTAATAACCGACAGGACAGCCAAGCCCTCCGGCACCGACCATAAGCACCTTTGCAGCGGATATCTTCTTCTGCCCTTTGCCGCCAACTTCTGACAGAATTATATGCCTGCTGTATCTCTTAAGTTGTTCTTCGGTAAACTCCATCAGTCTTCAACCTCTTTCTTTACAAGAATGATCCATTCTCGTGGGCTTATCTGCTCCACTTTGAGAACAGAATTTCCATAATTATGCATCGCCTTTGGAATGCTCTGAGCTGCCTCAGGATAATCAAGTAGTATTTCAAGCACCTGCCCGAGTTCTAAATCCTCGACAGCAAGTTTTGATTTCACAAGGGTATAGGGGCAGACTACACCCCTTATATCCAGCTTTCTGTCCGCTTTAATATTTATGTCATTCATTATTATCTATTCATCCTTGGCTTCTACCCTTATAAAAAGAGTCTTGCCAGATACAACCGGTAATTTATTGATCTTCTTTAATGCAAGCACTATATCCTTTTCTCTCGCCTTATGCGTCATCATTACCAGCGGAACCGCCTTCTCTTTTTTACGGTCTTTCTGAATCACAGACTTAATGCTTATATTGCAGCCGCCTAATATTCCGGAAATCCTTGAGAGTACACCGGGTTTATCAAGAGCTGAAAAGCGGAGGTAATAACAGGAGGATATATCCTCCATCTTTCTTATGCTCAACTTCCTATTCACAGGCATACCAAGCCCGCGAATCCTTTCAGCAGCCCCTGTTCTGATATTTCTGGCAATATCAACAATATCGCTGACAACAGCGCTTCCGGTAGGCATTTCTCCAGCGCCTTTGCCATAGTAAAGCGCCTGTCCTATAGCATCTCCTTCAACATAAACTGCGTTGAATACACCGTTCACATTTGAGATAAGACTGTCATCCGGCAGCATTGTGGGATGAACCCTTGCCTCTATTTCACTATCTACAAGTTTTGCAATAGCCAGCAACTTTATTTTATAGCCGAATTCCGATGCAAACTGGATATCCAAAGGAGTTATCTCTGTTATCCCCTCAGTGTATATCTTACTGAAAGAAAACGGCGCACCAAATGAGAGTGATAATAATATTGCAAGCTTATGAGCAGAGTCAATACCCTCAATATCAAATTTTGGATCCGCCTCTGCATACCCGAGCGCTTTAGCGTCATCAAGGGCGGTTGAAAAATCAACGCTTTCTTCCGTCATCTTTGATAATATATAATTTGATGTACCGTTGATTATGCCGAAGAGCGCCTCTATTGTATTGCCGACAAGCGCCTCTCTGATGATCTTGATTACCGGGATGCTCCCCGCAACCGCGGCCTCCAAACCAACTTCAACTCTTCTCTTTTTAGCCGCATCAAATATCTTTTTTCCTTCGGTAGCAATAAGCGCCTTGTTTGCAGTAACCACATGCTTACCGTTTCTTATGGCCTTTAGTATGATCTCCTTTGCAGGATGTATCCCGCCGATAAGTTCAACAACTATGTCTATATCAGGGTCATTTAATACAACATCAGCGTCTTTTGTGAGCAGATCAGCCGGAAGTCTTATCCCCCTGTCCCTTTTTGTATCCGTATCCGCGATTCGCTTTAAAAGAAGAGGAAACCCCAATCTCTCCTGAAGTTCTTTCTCCTTTTTTAGAAGGATCTTCGCAACCCCTGTTCCGACCGTGCCGAAACCTATAATCCCGACAGATATCGCTGATTTTTTCAATCTTGCCTCAGTATTAATTTAGCGCGGTTATTTAATTTCAAGCCAAGAGCTGAGAGTTTCCAGACGGTGCAATCCTCAACTTTCGGTTAATATTATGCTCTAACACCTTAGTTTTATTCAAGTTTTAAATGCCGCAAAGCCGGATTATCTGCCCTATTGTTATTTTATGCAAAGCAGACGCGATTTACAGGCCGAAATATTTTTTTATCTTACTTAAAAAAAAGTATTGACGCAAATGCTTTATATTGATAGAATTATGTTAATGCATAGTTCTGTTGGAAAAGAATTCTTTGCAACTATACGCCGTAATGTAAAGATATCGTACTTTACAGCGTCCATTATCCCCCTTACAATCCTTGTATATTTCTCTATAAAGTATATCCTGCCATATGTCACCAAAGGCAGTTTGACGGATCTGCCATTAGATATCGGCATTATTCTAGTCCTCTCAGTTTTTGTGTCGGTACTAGGGTTCTTCCTTCTGACCAAAGCCACTAATAGCGCTATTTCATCCTTACAGAATCTTCACAAAAGATTGACCAGTCTCTTCCAGATTACGAAACAGATAAGAGAGACCCCTTATCTTGATGTGCTCCTTGAGAGTATTGTGAAAAACGCAATGCGTCTGATATCTGCCGAGGCCGGCTCGCTTCTTTTGTATGATGATACAGGGCATCTTAAGTTTAAGGTCGCCGCGGGTCCGGCATCTGAAAAGATTAAGGACAGAGTAGTGATAACAGGCGTAGGCTTTTCAGGCTGGTGTGCGGCTAACAAACAGACTGTCCGCATTAATGATGCGTCTAAAGATGAGCGTTATAACCATGAACTTGACTCAAGATCAGGCTTCAATACAAAGTCTATAATGTGTGTGCCTCTAATCCTTAACAATAAAGTAATCGGCGTTCTTGAAATATTAAATAAAAGGGGAGGCATTTTCACCGAAGAGGATGAGAATCTCTTAAGCAGTCTTGCTGATCAGGCTGCCATATCAATCACCCAAAGCAGGCTGCTGGAAAATCAGCAGAGCGACATGATTCATATAGCTGAGATACTTGTAGCAGCTCAGGATTCTATTGATCCTACCAAGAAGGGACATGTGAGAAGGGTGGCAAAATACGCATACTTAATCTCTAAGGAGCTAAACCTGCCTGAAGAAAATTTAAAGACACTTCATTATGCCTGCCTGTTTCATGATATTGGTTTCCTGAAAACAGGCTCAACAAGGGATACGTATCAACTGCATCCAAAGTCAGGATATGAGATAATAAAAAGCGTATCTCTCTGGAGGGGTTCAGCCGATATAATACTTCAGCATCATGAAAGATATGACGGCAACGGCTATCCCTATGGAAAGCTCGGGGATGCGATTCTTCTTGAGGCAAGAATACTCTTTTTAGCGGAAGTATTTGATGTTCTCACAAACAAATATTCATATAGAGAACAGCTCGATTTTACAGCAGCAGTGAATGAAATCGAAGCAAACTCAGGATTGCAGTTTGACCCTGCGGTTATAAAAGCGTTTAAAGCATCAATAAAAGATACAGACATAATCGGGGACTGATAAATTTCTTAAGCTTTATTCAGCGCCATCTTTATCCCCCGTGCCGCCTGCTTGATCCTTTGCTCATTCTCAACAAGCGCAAAACGGACAAACCCTTCTCCATGCTCTCCAAAACCGATTCCCGGCGAAACAGCCACCTTTGCCTCATTTATAAGAAATTTTGCAAATTCAAGCGAGTTCATCTTCCTGAAGGCTTCAGGTATCTGAGCCCATACAAACATCGTTGCCTTAGGAGGTTCGATAATCCAGCCCGCGCTTTTTAATGCCTGTATAAGAACGTTCCTTCGGTCTTCATACGTCTTGGCTATCTCTGCAACGCAATCCTGAGGTCCCCTCAATGCTATAATGCTCGCAATTTGTATAGGCTGGAACATTCCGTAGTCAAGATAACTCTTTATTGTGGTAAGCGCTCCGACAACCTCCCTGTTGCCTACGCAGAATCCGACCCTCCACCCTGCCATCGAATAACTTTTTGTGAGGGAAAAGAATTCCACGCCGACATCTTTTGCTCCCGGAACCTGCAAGAAACTGGGCGGCTTATAACCGTCAAATGCAAGATCGGCATATGCAAAGTCATGAAGAACGATAATGTTATTCTCCTTTGCAAAATCAACCACCTTTTTGAAGAACTCAAGGTCAGTGCATGTTGTTGTAGGATTGTGAGGAAAGTTAATGACCAATACCTTCGGCTTTGGCCATGCTGATTTAAAGGTTTCCTCCACGCCTTCAAAAAAATCGGTGTCCTTTTGAATAGGAATGCTTCTTACGTCTCCTCCCGCAAGTATGAAGCTGTACGGATGGATAGGATACGCGGGCGCAGGTGTCAATACGAGGTCTCCAGGTTCAATCATCGCATACGCAAGATGAGACAAGCCTTCTTTTGAACCGATGGTAACCACTGCCTCTGTCTCATGGTCCAGATCAACATCAAAGCGTCTCTTATACCATTCGCATATTGCGAGACGCAATTGGGTAATTCCCTTTGAAGCGGAATACCTGTGGTTTTTGGGGTTCAGGACAGCTTCAGTCAGTTTGTCAACAATATGTTTCGGAGTGGGCAGATCCGGATTTCCCATGCCGAGATCAATTATATCATCACCCTTTCTCCTTGCCTCCATCTTAAGCTGGTTTACTATGGCAAACACATAAGGCGGCAGCCTCTTTACTCTTTTAAATTCGTGCATCTAATCTCCTTATAAATTTTAATTTTTATAATACATATCTTCTGCGTTCATTGAGCTCCTTGTAAGCGGCGATGATGCTACAGCCTTGAACCCCATCTTAAGTCCTTTGTCTCTGTATTCCTCAAATATCTCCGGCATCACATACTCATAAACAGGCAGATTTGTTCTTCGCGGCTGAAGATACTGCCCTATTGTCAGGAAATCACATCCTGTATCTAACAGGTTTCTCATGACAGATAAAACTTCATGCTTCTTCTCGCCAAGACCTAACATAAAACCGGATTTTGTTTTTATATCAGGATAGAGTCTTCTTGCTGATTTTAGAATATTCAGTGAAAGCATATAATCAGCTCCGGGTCTGACGACAGGATAAAGTCCCGGAACAGTCTCAACATTATGATTAAAGACATCGGGCTGCGCGTCGAGAACAGTCCTAAGAGCTTCTGTATCCCCTTTAAAGTCCGGAGTTAATATCTCTACTTTCATTTCAGGATCTCTTTCTCTCAATGCATGTATGGTTTTAGAAAATTGTCCGGCTCCGCCATCCGACAGATCGTCTCTTGTAACAGATGTTATCACTACAAATTTCAACCCAAGGGAAAAGGCTGCATAAGCAACCCTTTCAGGCTCATAAGAATCAACCGGCAGTGGCGTGCTTGACTCCACAGCGCAGAAGGCACAGTTTCTTGTGCATCTATCGCCAAGTATCATAAATGCCGCAGAGGTATTTGAGAAACATTCCCCCTGGTTGGGACACCTTGCCTCTTCACAAACAGTGGATACCCCATAAGACCTCAATATCTTTTTTGTTTCGTGAGTTCCGGTTGACTTTATCTTTATCCATTCAGGATGGCGCATATGAATATATTATCAGGCAAAATACTGCCGTCCTCCTTAATCAATCCCTGCAAAAACCAGACAAAGCTTACGTGTTAAGATACCAAAAAGAGAGACAACAATCAATGGAGCAACGCAATAACCTGAAAATATTGTTTTTTGTTGGGAAATGTTATAATTTAAATAAAGCAGCGTATAATTATTCGGTGAATATAACAATTTTATAAAGGGGGTTATGACTATATGAGCAAGCTCAACTGCTGGGAATTCAAAAAGTGCGGCAGGGAACCAGGAGGGGCCAAGTCACATGAACTTGGTGTATGCCCCGCAACTACAAATGCGGATCTTGACGGGGTTCACGGCGGCAAGCATGGAGGAAGAGCTTGCTGGATTGTAGCCGGCAGCATGTGCGGCGGCAAACTTCAGGGAACATTTGCTCAGAAATATCATAATTGCAAAATATGCGATTTTTATCAGTCCGTTAGGGATGAAGAGGGTTCAAAATTTGAACTTTCCATAGTGCTGCTTAATAAGATTAAAAGTTTTGAGAGTTCTTCTAAGTCCTGATTATCTTTCCGGCAATACGGCGAAAGACTGACTGAAAACTCAACAATACAGGATTCTTAAAATAAGGGATAATCTCCATTACTTTAACCTTGCCTATCCTCTTGATTATTTCAGGGTTGCTCTCTTCAGATAAATCTTTTACTGCTGAGCCCGTATGATTCACTATCACGCCATACACGTTAATGCCTCTGTTCTTTGCAGCTTCAATTGTGAGAAGAGTGTGATTAATAGTTCCCAATCCAGGCCTTGATACAATTATCAGCGACAGCCCAATGTCTTTAATCATATCAAGACAGAGATATTCTTTATAAACCGGCGTCATAATGCCCCCGGCCCCTTCAATAACAATAAAGTCATAAGACTTGGCAAGATGGTTATAGGCTGAAATTATCTTTCCCTTTTTTATTACCACGCCTTCATTCTCAGCCGCTACGGCAGGCGCAAGCGGCTGCCTGAACCTGTAAGGGTTAACTGCATCAAGAGACTCATCAATGCCTGATGCCTTTAAAAGTTTAACGGCATCCGCCGGTGCAAGTCTTCCGTTTTTTATTTTGCAGCCTGTCTCAACAGGCTTCATCGGACAAACGTTAATTCCTTTTTTTCTTATTGCCTTAATGAGTCCTGCTGCCACAAAGGTCTTGCCCACACCGGTATCCGTGCCTGTTATGAAGATACCTTTATTCATTCGTTTCATACCCGCAACTTAGATTATTCTTGAATCCAGATTAAAAATCTGCCCCGTTATACCTGATGTTCCGGCAAGATAGCAGACAAATTCTGCGACTTTCTCCGGATTTGAATATTCCTTTATAAGACTATCTTTGAGTGCGGATTCCTTTGCTTTCTCATGCGATGCCGTTCCCATATCCGTCAGCATGTAACCCGGAAGAACCATATTAACCATAATATTATATCTGCTGAGCTCTTTTGCGGACGATAATGTCAATCCGATAAGACCTGCCTTTGATGCAGAGTATGCCGACAGCCCTGCCCTGCCCTTCATGCCGGCAATTGAACCTATATTTATAATATGCCCCTTTTTTTGCTGGATCATGTGTTTTGCAACTGCGCGCATAAAATTAAAAGAGCCTTTCAGGTTTGCGGAGACCGCTTCGTCAAAATCAGCTTCTGAAGTTTTCAGCAGTAAAGCCTCTTTTACAATGCCTGCGTTATTTACAAGAACATCAATGCTGCCGAAAATCTTTACCGCATCATCTGCCAGCTTCCTGACTTCTATGTAATCTCCGTTATCAGCTTTGAGAACAATAGCATCCTCCAGACAAGAAGCTGTATTTTCAGCCTCTGCCTTCTTGTCTTTGTAATGAACAATAACCCTGTCTCCTCTCTTACCAAACGCAAGGGCTATCGATTTTCCAAGACCTCTTGATGAACCAGTTACCAAGCACACCATATAACGTAAATTTTAGATTTTTAATTTATTCAGGCTTTCCAATGTACGATCAATATCCTCATCCGTATGAGCCGCCGTTACGGAAAACCTTATCCTGCATTTTCCGTGAGGAACTGTCGGCGGTCTGATAGCAGGAGCGAATATCTTTTTTCTGAATAGATAGTTCCCTACTCTCAAAACATTTTCTGTATCGCCAATCAGCATAGGAATTATCTGTGTCTCTGAACTGAGGGTATCATATCCAAGTTTATTCAGTCCTTCAAATAATCTCTGCCTATTTTTCAACAGCGATCTTCTTCTCTCTACCGACTCATATTCAACAATATCTATCGCTTTTACACACACTTCAGCTACAGATGGAGGAAGAGATGTGGAATAAATAAAACTCCTTGCCCTGTTTATTAATAAATCTATTAACTTCTTTGAACCGACGGCAAACGCTCCGAAACATCCGAAGGCCTTGCTGAAAGTGCCCATCTGAATTATATTCTCTCCCTTAAGGCCGAAATGCTCAAGCCCTCCCCTGCCGCTCTTTCCAAGCACGCCTGTTCCATGCGCATCATCAATCATTAAAAGCGCATTATACTTTTTAGCAAGGTTCACTATATCCTTAAGAGGCGCAATATCACCATCCATGCTGAAGACCGCATCTGTCACTATCAGACATTGCCTGCCTTTACTCTTTCCGGACAGACAAAAGGTTTTCAATAATTTCTCCAGATGGTTCATATCCCTATGCCTGTAAATCTTAACTTCTGCCTTTGAAAGCCTTGCGCCATCAACAATGCTCGCATGATTAAGCTCATCACTTAAAATCATGTCCCCGGAACCTGCAATGGCCGGAATAATACCTGTATTTGCTGCATAGCCCGTATTAAATACAAGCGCCGCTTCTGTCTTCTTGAATGCGGAAATCCGCTCTTCAAGTCTCTTGTGAGGAAGCCATGAGCCGCTTAAGAGTCTTGAAGAGCCTGAACCGAAACCGTACTTCTTAAGCGCTGTTATTGCCGTTTTAACAATCTCCGGGTGTCCTGAAAGATTGAGGTAATCGTTTGAGGAGAAATTGATATAGTCTTTCCCTTTGATTTTAATATGAGAATCGCAAGATGATTCGATAAAGGAGAGTTTCCTGAGAAGACCTTTCTTTTTAAGTTCTTTCAGATCTTCAGCAAAGTCGCGCATTCTTATTTTGGTTCTTAGTCGGTAATTCCCCCTTAAAAAAGGGGGTTAGGGGGTTGTCATGATTTGCGTTCTTGTTGTCCATCAATTGGTATTTATAAAGCAAAATCCTTGATACTCTTGCAAGTTTTAAGATTATTTTATAGTAATTTGCTTTACAACAACCCCCTGCATCCCCCTTTATTAAGGGGGAAAAAAAGACTTTCTAAACACTTTACCCGCTCAATTTGAGAAAGCGCCTTTTCCGGGATCATTTAATCTTGGGCATGTTTTTAAACGCCTTCATCTTCATCAGAAGCCCAGATGTATTTATGGATCTGAAGTTGAACTCTCAGAGGCAAGTTATCACGCAGGATCCATGTCGCAAGAGATTTTGGGGAAAGCATCCCATAGGCAGGAGACATAAGAATATTGTTTCCAAACTTTTCAATCAGATGATTGCTTAATATAATATCCTTGGCCCATATATAATCCGACTCGTCCATAAGCACGAACTTTACCTGATCTGTCTCTTTTAAGAATTGGAGATTTTTCATATTCATTCTCTTGCTCATGCCGCTCATAGGAGTCTTGATATCCATGATTATCGTCAACCTCTTATCAAGACATCCGACACATATTGATCCGTTTGTCTCTATTAAAACGGTATATCCCTTATCAAGCAGTGTCTTGAGGATCTGAGGGGTCTCTTCCTGAAGGAGCGGTTCGCCTCCCGTAAACTCTATACATTTAGCGCCGTACTCTTCAATCTTCGATATTATCTCTTCATCGCTAAGTTCTTTGCCGTGATAGTAAGCATACCCGGTGTCGCAGTATGTGCATCTCAGATTGCATCCGGCAAGCCTTATAAAGGTGCACGGGAGACCTGCGTAGGTTGACTCTCCCTGAATGCTCTTGAATATCTCGTTTATCTTCAGCATGATGTATGATTAATAATTTTCATAAAGTATAAAATTATCATAGCACATAAATTTTGATAATAATAGAGTCAAAGTCAAATATTTTTTTAATAATTTGGTTCTTACGGGAACTCTCAAGAAAATAATTATAGTTTCAAGAGACGTCATTCCTCTCGAAGATTCGGGATCGGAAATCTTTCTTTTATTCCCCCTTAATAAAGGGGGTGGAGTGGGATGTTGAGATTAAATCCCTTTCAGCCTCACCAGTTTATTCTTTGAGTTAAAGCCTGAGATTATCTCCACATCTTTTTTGCTGATCCCATATTCTTTTGCAAGAACCTCTATAAGTTCTGTGTTCGCCTTGCCATCAACAGGAGGGGAGTTCAGCTTAACTTTAATAGCATCTCCATATTGACCCATGATTCCAGACCGCGATGATCGCGGCTCTACCTTAATCTTCAGTATCAATTCGTCTTTACTTTTTGATTTTGGTTTATTCATTTGCGTTTTTATTATTTCCCCTCTATAAAGAGGGGATAAAGGGGTGTATTTATTATAATCTTTTTATTGAATTATCACCCTCCCTACAATACAAAAACTCAGGTTTTATCGGCATGTTACCTATAATTTTCTTGACATGGAACAGAGCATAGCGATAAACTTCTCTAAAATGCAGAATAAAAATAAAGGTAAATATTAAATGATGAATTTTATAATAAATAACCATTTACAACCATTTGCTATAGTCGCAATTCTGTTGGCTTTGGTCGTAATAAATCTTCTTTTCATACGTAGAAATCAACTACAAATCAAACCTTATTATCGTAAGTTGGAAGCTCTAACTCCTCATTTTTCAGGTTCCCTTTCCAAGTCATGGATTTTTTTTATTGATGACTCGCCTAAGTTAATTGGACAGTTCTCTGGGCACAAATTCGCGCTCACATATTCTCGTCCTGAAGGTCAGCCACCAAATTACTTAGAACTTAAATGTTATATCCGGTCGACGAGCGGACTGAGAATCTTCGGACATGCTATCAATAGCAAAGTGCTCTTTGACAAGAAAGTGAATACTGGTGACTCCGACCTCGATCGTTATAATTTCTATTCAAACAAACCAGATGAGGCAAAAAGATATCTAACCTCAAGAAAAGTTATTTTCAGGCAATTAATTGACAGCGGCTGGAGAATTCCAGTTATTGGCCGCTGGTCTATTATTACTGGAACTGATGTTAACCGAACGCTCGATCCAGAGACAATTAAGGCGGCACTAGTAAATCTGATTTCATTAAGAAATTAAAGAAACATTCAACAATGGCATCAACACCAACCTGGGGTAACGCTGTTTTGATTTTTATTTTGGAGTTCACCCCGTCGGGTTATCCATTTCGTTCTCCACTCGCTTCGCTAAAAGAAAAACTTACCCAAATACTACATCCATCTTAACAATATTCTTTTCAGCGGAATAGCTGCCAATAGCAAGCAAGGAACCGTCAGGCGATTTTATCCTTATGCCTAGAGCCGTCTTCATGGCAACAGAAAACACCAACTCCTCCGTGATCTTAATCGGGTTTCCATGCATAACAGCTTTTATCATTTCTTCATTTATCTTAAGTTCCGGCATCCATGACAAAGCCTCATCCATTGTATAGACACCTTTATTGTCAGGTTCATTTAAGTTCAAACTCTGCAATTCTTCAATGTATAAACTCTCTTCAATCCTGAATGTCCCTATTTTTGTACGTTCAAGTTCAGAAAGATGCGCTCCGACTCCGAGTTTTTTTCCTATATCATCACACAATGTTCTTATGTAAGTTCCTTTTGAACAAGCAGCCCTGAAGGTGACATACGGCATATTGATATCCAACAGTTCAATATCGTAAATATTTACTTCCCTTGATTCGCGTTCAATTTCAATTCCTTTTCTTGCCAATTTATAAAGCGGCTCCCCTTCGTGTTTTAATGCAGAGAACATTGGCGGCTGCTGTAGTATATTGCCTTTAAATGATTTTATGGTCTCTTCAATGACAGCCTTATCTACATCAATATGATCTGTCTTTGAGATAATTTTGCCATAAGCATCCTGCGTGTCGGTAGCCTCGCCAAGTTTCATGACCGCCCTGTATTCTTTGTCGAGATTTAAAAAATATGAAGCAAGACGTGTAGCTTTGTTGATGCAGACAAGAAGAAGACCTGTTGCCATTGGATCAAGGGTCCCGGTATGGCCGGCTTTTTTAAACTTCAAAATCTTTTTGACTCTTGTTACAGCATCCTGAGATGTAATGTCTTTTGGTTTGTTAAGGCTGATGATAAGATCCATTTATTAGGAGGGAAAGAATTTAAATAACCATAATTCGTAACTACTCAGGTTGTTTAGACTGTAGTCTGTTAGAACTAACCACCTAAACACCTACAGACCATCCACCTGAATAGTTACAATAATTCTTTATCTTTGATTTTATTTTATTCTTAATTCTTTTCTGATCGCCTTAAAAACCTTATTTTGCACTTCCTGTAAAGTCCCTTTTATCCTGCATCCTGCGGCTGCCGCATGTCCGCCTCCGCCGAAACTCTTTGCAACCTTCTCGACATTGACCCTTCCTTTTGAACGTAGGCTTATTTTAAACAAATCAATATTGTCTTCTCTTAAAAAGACAGCCGCCTCTATCTCTTTTATCTTTCTTGGGAATTCGACAAAGTCCTCAGTGTCTTCGGCTGTAGTGCCGGTCTTCTTAAGCATATCCATAGTTGTGATAATCCAGGCTATCCTATCTTTACTATCGAGAGTAGAAAGCGAAAGTCCCAACAATTCCATTCTCTTGAGGGGGACGCTTTCATATAACTCTTTTGTTATGTCCCACGGCCTTGCGCCTGCCTCCACGAGATGAGAGGCTATAGCAAGAGATTCAGGCGACACGTTGGAATAATGGAACCCTCCGGTATCTACAAGCAATGCCGTGTATAAATTTGTGGCTATATTTTTATCGATTGGTATCTTGAGGGAAGTTAAAAGTCTATAAATGAGCATCCCTGCTGCTGCTGCTTCCGGATCAATGACGCTTGCCGACAGTTTTCTGTAGAGTTCTGATTTATCGGCATCATCCGGCAGGATATGGTGATCTATGATAATCGTATTTCTTGCTTTTAAATCTTTAAAACCCGTTCGTTCCAGCGTGTTGCAATCCACTATACATAAGACATCAAATACTTTTTTAGGAGGAGTTTGTTTTATTGTCTTCGAAGACGGCAAAAACTTCAGCGTTTCAGGCACTCCGTCCCTGCTCAGGACACAGACATCTTTTTTCCCAAGAATCTTCAATCCGTAAGCAAGCGCCAATATGGAACCAATTGCATCCCCTTCCGGATTAATATGGCAAACAATCAGAAAAGATTTGTTCTGCCTGATAATGCTGAGCAGTTTAGAAGAGATCTTCATCATCGACAGGCATGCTCCTTTCAGACTCAATATCATCGAGTAATTTATCAATCTTTCTTCCGTATAGCATAGACTCATCAATAGTGAAGTGAAGCGACGGGACGACCCTCATCTTCAGCCTCCTGCCGAGTTCGCCTTTGATAAACGATGTTGCTTCATTGAGTTTCCGCAATGTCTTATCAGCTTCTTCATCTTTAAGCACGCTTATAAATACTGTCGCATTTCTCAGGTCATCACTCACCTTTGCTCCGGTAACCGTCACAAAACCAAGTGTCTTGTATTTGATCTTGTTCAATATAATGTCAGCGATTTCCTCCCTGATTAAATCACCGACCCTTGCCGAACGTTTGTATGGATGCATGAGTTCTCCAAAATTTAAATATAATTTTCAAGATTTGATTTTATTATAGCAGTTCCGTCGTCGCGTTTATTAATTCCACTGAGTGATTGCTGATCACAAGATTCCTTATCTGCTCAAAGACCTTGTTTATCATTACGGTTTCATTTGAGACGCAGGCTACTGCTATGATGCTTCTCTGCCAGAGGTCGTTGGCGTCAACTTCAGCCACTGAGACATTGAACTTGTTCTTTATCCTGTCAATTAAACTTTTTATAACGAAACGTTTCTCTTTCAGGGAATGTGACTCGTGAATGTGTAAATCCAGAGTAAGAAGCCCGACGATCATGAGAAATATAAATTTGAGGAGTGTACGTTTGAAATTTTATTCGAACTTTCCAGCAACCTCTTCCTTGACGTAATTTTCAAGAATGTCGCCCACCTTGAGGTCGTTGAAGTTTTCTATCGTGATACCGCATTCATAGCCTGTCTGCGCCTCTCTTACATCTTCTTTAAATCTCTTCAGCGACGATAACCTGCTTTCATAGATGACAACATTGTCTCTGATTACCCTCATGCCTGAGCTGGCCCTTGAAATTGTTCCTTCGGTCACGTAACAGCCTGCAATTGTTCCGATCCTTGATACATGAAAAAGATTTCTCACCTCAGCCTTGCCGAGAATCTTTTCAGTGACTGTAGGCGCAAGAAGACCTTCAAGGGCTTTTTTGACGTCCTCAATGGCTTCGTAGATTATGTTATAAAGCCTGACGTCAACGCCTTCCTTCTCTATAAGCGCGGATGCCTTTGCGTCCGGGCGTATGTTAAATCCTATGATGATTGCGTTTGACGCGGCGGCTAACATGACGTCGGATTCATTTATACCGCCTGCGCTTGCATGGATGACGTTCACCTTAACCTGAGAGTGCGCGATGCCTGAAAGCGCGTCTTTAACAGCTCCTGCTGAACCCTGAACATCAGCCTTGATAATGACGTTAAGATCGCGGATTTCACCCTGCTTTACCTTTTCATAAATTTCATCAAGTGTCAATTTCTTGATATGGGAAACAGCGGAGGACTTCTGTTTCTGCAGCCTGCTCACGGCTATCTGCCTTGCTTTTCTCTCATCATCCATAACAACAAAAATATCACCGGCTCCTGGAACATCAGGAAACCCTGTAACTTCTACAGGCGTTGAAGGAGGCGCTGCCTCCACCTTTTTTCCGGTATCATCGATCAGCATCCTCACTCTTCCGGCCATATTTCCAACAAGAAAAGGCACCCCGCTTTTAAGTGTGCCTGTATTAACAAGGACTGTTGCTACAGGTCCCTTACCCCTATCAAGTTTTGCTTCAATTATTGTGCCCCTTGCAGGTCTGTCATAAGCCGCTTTCAGCTCCATAATTTCAGCCTGAAGAAGGATCATCTCAAGAAGGTGCTCAATTCCCTTCTTCATCTTTGCTGAAACTTCCACAAAAACATTCTTCCCTCCCCACTCTTCAGAGACTACACCATATTGAGAAAGCTCATTCCTAACTTTAGCGACATCCGCTTCTGGCTTGTCCACCTTGTTAATAGCTACAAGTATCGGGACCCCTGCAGCCTTCGCATGGTCAATGGCCTCGATAGTCTGCGGCATAACACTGTCGTCAGCTGCAACTACCAGAACAACGATATCCGTCACTTTTGCGCCTCTGGCCCTCATCATTGTAAACGCTTCATGCCCAGGGGTGTCGAGAAAGGTTATCTCTTTATCTTTAAGCTTCACTTTATATGCGCCGATATGCTGAGTTATCCCCCCTGCTTCACCCGCAGTAACATTTGTTTCCCTGATTGCATCAAGCAGTGTGGTCTTTCCATGGTCTACATGACCCATAATGGTCACAATCGGGGGGCGCGGACTTAGAGGATAAGCCCCTGCATTAGCCTCCTCCATGAGGTCATCTTCACTCTCAACGTGAGTAAGCTCAATCTTAACTCCAAACGCATCGGCAACGATCTGAGCTGCGTCAGAATCAACAGGCTGGTTTATGGTCGGCATGGAGCCAAGCTCCATAAACTTCTTTATAACCTCGGAAAGTTTCTGCCCTATCAGCTCTGCAAACTCCTTAACAGTCGTCCCTTCCTGGAATTTTATGACGCGCTTCCTCGGCTGTGTAGTCAATACAGCAGCAGCCGGTTCCTCTTTTTTGAAAAGAGGCTTTTTCTCAAATTTTTTATGAGGCTGCCTGAAATCGGGCTTCCTCTTTACAGCATCAACTCTTCTGATGGAATCAAAAGCCCTTTGCATGCCATGTTTGCTCTTTACCTTTTCAATGCTTTCAATTTCTTTAACATCTGCTTCATCCGGAATGGTTTTCTTATGAAATTTCTCTTTTGCAGTAAATGAGGCTGTTTTCGCGGGAGGAGTTACAGAGGGTTTTTCTTTAGAGGGTTCTTTTGATTCTTCGATCTTTTCTTTGAGGATCTTTATATCTTCTTTTCCCTCCTGAACAGGACTTGTTTCCTTAGCAGATTCTTTAGACTTTTCAGCTTCTTTCTTTGATAATTTAGCTGTTACAGTCTTTGCTTTCTTTTCAACAGGAGCTAATTCCTTTTCAGTCGTCTTCGGCTTCTCCTTCTTTTTAAAGATTTTCTCGACTCTTTTGGCATCGTCATCATCTATACCGGAAATGTTTGTTTTTGCTTCTATCCCAAGCGCTGAAAGTCCGGCGCGCAGATCATTGCTGCTTACTCCCAGTTTTTTGGCCAACTCATAAATTCTGATTTTTGCCATTTATCCTTTCCTGTCTGACAAGTTATACGGGTGATGCTGACAACCTTTGAAAAACATGGCAAAAGAAACATCTAAATTGCTTTATTGTAGAGGTTGTAAGTTTGCAACATAGAATGTTATCATAAAGCCTCTTTGTATTGCAATCATGCAGCTGCTGTAAAAATGATTGTACAAGATAAATAATTATTTAAGGAGGAAGATTCATATGGCAGTATGTTCAGTTTGTGGAAAGAAAAGGGTAACGGGCAATAATGTCAGCCATGCCAATAACAAAACAAGACGTGTCTTTCAGCCTAACCTCCAGAGAATCAGGCTGACGACCGATCAAGGCACAAAAAGGATGTCTGTTTGCACCAGATGCCTGCGTTCCGGAAAAGTAAAGAAGGCTGTATAACCGGTTATTAATCAATCTTTATCTGCCCTCGGCTATTTCAGACAATGCACTCTCTCAATACTGTCCTCAATAAATTTGTTAAGGATTTTGGTCTTGAGGGCGGCGCTGCGCTAACTAATTTACAAAAAAAATGGTCAGATATTGCCGGGCAGGCCATAGCATCACACACTTCCCCTTTTACCATAAAGAACGGCGTCCTTATTCTGACAGTAGATACACCCCAATGGATGCATCATTTAAGCTTTCTTAAGGAAGAGATATTAGACAAGCTTGAGAAATTCAATGTAAGCGAAGTACGCTTCAAGTTAGGCAAGCTGCCTGCTCCGGCTCATACCGTCGCTGATAACTGCGAGAGGATGCTCACAGGCGACGATAAACGCTTTATTGAAAATACTCTCAGGAGCATTAAAGACAAGGAATTAAAAAAGAGTTTCAGGAGACTGCTTACGCACGCATTAACCACGGGAAAACAGAAAATTTAATTACGCGGTTTCGGCTTTCTTTTCATAGATAAGGACCGGTCTTTCTCTTTTGATAATAACGTCCTCTGTTACAAGGCACTCTTTAATCCCGTACTGAGACGGTATTTCATACATTACATCAAGCATTATATCTTCAAGAATTGCCCTTAGCCCGCGCGCCCCTGTCTTGCGTCTTATAGCCTCTTTTGCTATAGCGGAGTAAGCTCCGTCAGTAAACCTCAGCCTTACATTATCAAAAGAGAGGAGTCTCTGAAACTGTTTCACAATTGCATTCTTGGGCTCAGTAAGAATTCTTACAAGCGCTGATTCGCTAAGTTCATCAAGAGTTGCAATAACCGGAAGCCGTCCGACAAATTCAGGGATGAGACCGTACTTGATAAGATCATGAGGCTCCATCATCCTGTAAATATCGCCTATCTTCTTCTCCTTAGCGCTTTTCGGCTCAGAACCAAAACCGACTGTCTTACTGCCTAGCCTGTTCTTTATGATCTCTTCAAGACCGACAAAGGCCCCGCCGCATATAAATAGGATATTGGTTGTGTTCACCTGGACAAATTCCTGCTGCGGGTGCTTTCTTCCTCCCTGAGGAGGTATATTGGCAATAGTCCCTTCTATCAGCTTCAGCAGGGCCTGCTGAACACCTTCGCCTGATACGTCTCTTGTTATTGATACATTTTCTGTCTTGCGGCCTATCTTGTCTATCTCGTCTATATATATTATGCCGCGCTGCGCCCTCTCAACATCATAGTCAGCCGCCTGCAGAAGCTTTTGTATGATATTCTCCACATCCTCGCCGACATATCCGGCCTCTGTAAGCGTAGTCGCGTCAGCAATGGTAAAAGGGACATCAAGAGTTTTCGCAAGTGTCTGGGCAAGTATGGTCTTGCCGGTCCCTGTCGGTCCTATAAGAAGGATATTGCTCTTCTGAAGCTCGACGTCAGATTTCTGAGAACTGTTTATCCTCTTGTAGTGATTATGCACGGCAACAGAGAGTATTTTCTTGGCTCTTTCCTGTTCTATCACATAATCGCCCAGAAAGTTATTTATCTCCCTTGGCTTCGGAAGTTTTTGCGTAACATTGACATCAAAGGAAGAATCAACATCCTCAACCATTATCTCATTACAAAGGCCAACGCATTCATTGCATATATAAACAGCCGGACCCGCGATAAGTTTTTTGACCTCCTGCTGCCCCTTGCCGCAGAAAGAGCATTTCAGCAGGTCGTTATATTCCCTTGTCTTCTTTTCATTTTTCATTTTTGTCTACCTTTTGCTTTTTAAGAGTCTTTATCACTTCATCAATAATGCCGTAATCCTTTGATTCTTCACTGGACATAAAGTAATCCCTTTCAGTATCAAGCTTTATCTTCTCCATGGGCTGGCCGGTATGTTTTATAAGTATATTATTCAGGACTTCTTTCATCCTGAGCATCTCTCTTGCGTGAATCTCCACGTCTGTGGCCTGGCCGTAAAATCCGCCGATAGGCTGATGTATCATGATTCTTGAGTGCGGAAGCGCAAAACGCTTCCCGGTTGTGCCTGCCGTAAGCAATAGAGCGCCCATGCTGGTAGCCTGGCCTATGCAGTAAGTTGCAATATCAGGCTTTATATACTGCATGGTGTCGTAAATGGCAAGCCCTGCCGAAACAACACCGCCGGGCGTATTAATATAGAGATGTATATCTTTATCAGGGTCCTCGGTCTGAAGAAACAGGAGCTGCGCTATAACGGTATTTGCCAGCAAATCTTCAATGGGAGTTCCTATAAATATAATCCTGTCCTTAAGGAGCCTCGAATATATGTCGTAAGCCCTCTCAGACCTTCCTGTCTGTTCAATAACCATTGGTATCAAGCTCATCTTGTCTCCTTATATCTCACTCTCTATTCTATGCTTTTTCCTGGATAACCGACTTCCCAAGCAGAAACTCAAGCACCTTATCGCCGAATAATCTGCTCTTCAGGGCGTCCAGAGAGCCTTCCCTTACACTATAAATCTTAGTCACCTCTTCAGGCTTGAGATTATGGCGCACCGCGATCTCATTTATCGCTTTTTTAGTATCTTCTTCATTTACCGCTATATTTTCTTTCTTCCCTATTGCCTCAAGGATAAGGACGCTTTTGACATTACCGCGGGCTGTCCCTTCATATTCCTTCCTCAGATCCTGCTCAGGCCTGACAGTCTCATTTCTCTTTACAGCGCTCTCATTCAACTGTTCAATAAAAGAATCAATCTCCGACTTCAGCATTGACACGGGTATTTCAAAATCATGGTCCTTTATAAGCCTGTTCAGTATCTCTTTTTTTTATTTTATTTTTATCTCACTCTCCCTGCGCTCCGAGATATTATCACGCACCTTCTTCCTGAGTTCCTCCATGTTGTCGCTGTCAAACTCCTTTGCAAACTCATCATCAAGAGGGGGAACATTCCTCTTCTTCGTCTCTTTAATCTTCACCTTGAAGAGGATCTCTTTCCCGGCAATAGTCTTATTGGGATGGTCTCCTTCAAAGTTCAGCTTTACTTCAAACTCATCACCCTTTTTCTTTCCAAGTATAGCCGCGCTGAATTCTTCAGGAATTGTCTCAGAGCCCTGAACGAATGGATATTCTCCGTAAGAGAGTTCCTCCTTCTTCTCGCCGGCAATAAAGGCGTCACCGTCTATTACAGCCAGATCCCCTTCTTTTATTGCCTCTCCTGTTACAGAATATAGAACCTTGCTATCCTGAAGGGTCTTAAGCGCCCTTTCAATCTCCTCATCTTCCACTGATAATTTTTTCTTCTCAAGCACAATTCCCTCATATTTCAGCTCTCCGAGAGCAGGCTTCACTTCAACGGTAAATGTCAGAGAGAGCGGCTGGTCAGCCTTTAAAGCGACATCGCCTTCAATGCTGGGATAACCAACAGGTTCTATGTCAGCCTCTGTTATAGCTTTCGAGTAAAATTCCGGTATTATCTTCTGCATGACTTCCGCTTCAATATCCTTGCCGAATCTCTTTTCAAGGATAGCCTGCGGCGCCTTGCCCTGCCTGAAACCGGGTATCCTGGCTACTGCCCTGAGTTTGTCATATGAAGAATTAAATTCCGCTTTTATAGCATCCGCCGGAATATTAATCGTGATCCTTCTTGTAGTGGGGCTAACTTCCTTAATTTCCTGCAGCATTTGCACCTCAAGTTAAAATATATTTTTTGTTAAATCTTAGACATATTCAAAATAGTTTGTCAATCAACAGGGATTTTGCAGGTATAAGAGAACACATATTCTCTTTTGACACTACGTCAATTAAAAAGAGCCGTCTGATCGAAAAATCTCCGAACCCTTTTTCAGGGTCTCACATACCAAACAGATACAAGAAAAATTGAGATTAGTAAGGAACTACGACATCATAGTTTGCCAGTGCTTTTGCAATCTCTTCCGTAGTCATCTGCTGGTAAGGATTGGCCGGATTATTTGTAAACATCTTGACATCCAGATCCGGCAGTGTCTCAAGGTTAAGCTCCATATCCTCATCCGGCTCCAGCTTGTCATCCATAATAAATACGCTTATCTCATCATCAGCAAGCGTGGCTCCTACAGCCATTCTCAATGCCTCATGTTTTCTGTCCCTTACCAGTACTGCAACCTTCTTTGCCATGATCTTCCTCCTGTCTTAAATAAAATTGTAAATCAGGTTTTTGCTTTATAAAGAATTGAACATATTGCGTTGATATTATACTTTAAAATCTAACAAAGATTCTACAATTGACTATGTTAGGTAATATTGGTTAGATTTAGCTGAATTCAAACGCTAAATGGCGTATGATATAACAGAATGGGAAATATTTCTTTGGCAGCAATCAGTCGCGTAATCCTTTTAACAATTTTATTCATAACAGCACCCCGCCTGCCCGCGTATGCCACTCCTGAATATTCCGGCAGAACAGGACAGGGCTGCATGACTTGCCACCTCTCTGATGAGGGAGGCGGAAAACTTACAACAAAAGGGCTTGAGTTTGCCGCATCCGGCTATACATGGCCGCCTGAGGGAGGATACAGGGTTCTTGGGCCAATCCGAAAATCCGTACGGCTGGGCATCGGGCTGTTTCATATCGTTGCGTCCTTTGTATGGTTTGGCGCGATACTCTACGTTCATATTTTACTGAGGCCTGGTTACGCCTCACGAGGGCTGCCCAAAGCAGAAGTCGCGCTTGGGCTAACATCTATGATAACCGTAGGTTTAACAGGCGCACTGCTTACCATCTCCAGAATAAAAAGTCCGGACGTGCTCTTTATGAGCCATTGGGGAAATGTCCTGCTAATTAAAATGTTCCTGTATTTAATAATGATCTCTTCTGCGTTATTTACCATACTATTCGTAGGGCCCAAATTAAAGAGAGGAAGCGTAAAGGCGAGCATCCCGCAGAATAATGTCTTCGATCCTGTAACGCTGTCTGCCTTTGACGGGAAGAACAGCGCGCCAGCCTATGTCGCTTGCAAGGGGAAGGTATATGATGTCAGCCTGCTTAAGCTCTGGAAAAACGGAGTGCATATGAAACATCTGGCGGGCAGTGACCTGACTGAAGCTATTGCTAAATCGCCTCACGGAGAAGGGAAGCTTGAAACATTAAATGTGGTCGGAACCTATGATTCCGCTCTCAAACCGCAAAAGACATTCGCTCAGAAGGCATTTTATTTCATTGCATATATGAATCTCTTCTTAGTCTTTGTTGTTCTCTTTGTCATTGCCTACTGGAGATGGGGACTTTAAGAAACTCCAGCGCAATTGCATTCCTCCAAGTATACCACCTTGTAGAAAAGCTTTAATTTCTTTAAGGGTTAATTCCCCGCCACTTGTGACGCATCTTGCTTGTGTTTTTGGATTTTGATACCCCGTCCGCTTACGGCGGGGTAGTTCATTTGACCTCCTGTTCTAAGAGCGATTAAAATATTAACTCACATTTAACATAGGATAGAAAATATGAGCTTGGAAAAGTACGTCTCTGTTGTAATCCCGAATTATAACAGCGCTGAAACAATAGGCAAATGCCTTGAAGCGGCATTCGCCTCAAGGTATGGCAATTTTGAGGTGATTGTTGTTGATGACCATTCTGAGGACAACTCCATTGAGATCATAAAAAGATTTCCGTGCAGGCTCATCTCTCTTGATAAGCATAGCGGCGCTTCGAAGGCAAGAAATACCGGCGCGTTTCAGAGCAGGGGCGAGATCATCTTCTTTACAGATTCAGACTGCCTGCTTAATGAGGATACTCTTTCAATTATAAACAGCACATTCTCCAAAGTAGAGCCGCATACTATTGTCGGCGGCACATATGCTAAGAAATCTTATGATAAAGGCTTCTTCAACCTCTTTCAATCTCTCTTCGTATACTATTCCGAGACAAAAAATGCTAAAAATCCGGATTATATCGCAGCGCATGCCATGGTAATAGACAGAGAGACCTTTAGAAGGAGCAAGGGATTCCCCGAAAAGTTTCTCCCGATTATAGAAGATGTTGAATTTACCCACAGGCTGAAGAGAGAAGGCTGCATTCTCCTTATGAACCCTGAGATACAGGTCAGGCATATCTTTAACTTTACTTTCTACAGATCCATGAAGAATGCGGTGAGAAAATCAAAATACTGGGTCATGTATTCCATGAGGAATAAAGATATGTTCACCGATTCAGGGTCATCATCTACTGAATTAAAAGTCAATGTGGCATCAGCGTTTTTGTCTCTTCTTCTTCTGGCATTATGGATATTGTCACAAAAAAATATTTTCCTATATCCCCTGCCCTTCTTATTTATATGCAATCTCTTTGTAAGCAAGGGGTTGATAATGACCTTTTATGAAACAGGCGGCGCTCTTTTTATTGCTCCGGCTTCAATTTATTACACAGTCTTTTATTCTCTCTCTGTGGGCACAGGCACAATTGCAGGCATGGCAAAGTACTTTTTGAATAATCGTAACCCTGTCAAAAAAAGGCCCAAATGATTTATTCGCCATTTCGTCATGTAGATTCAATACTCTGGAAACGCGCTCCCATACACCTGACAGTCTTTCTGACCAAACGGTGCAACGCTAAATGCCGGCACTGCTTTTATATTCATGACAAAAATTTATCCAACAGAGATAATGATGAATTGTCGCTTGATGAAATTAAAAAGCTGTCCGCTTCAATGGGAAAGCTGCTCTGGCTTGCATTTTCAGGCGGCGAGATATTTCTTAGAGATGATATTGTTGAGATTGCAAAGATATTTTACAGAAATAACAAACCCGCCATAATGCTCTTCCCCACTAACGGGTTACTAACCGATAAGATCAGCAGAAGAATTGAGGAGATTTTAAAGCATTGCAATAAGAGCACCATCGCTGTAAAGCTTTCTCTCGACGGCCCCGAGCGCCTGCATGATTCGATGCGAGGCGCAGAGGGGAGCTTTAGAAAAACCATGCAGACATACAATGCGCTTGGAAGACTGCTTAACAAGTACCCTAATTTTGAGCTCGGCATCAATACTGTATTCTCTTCTGAAAATCAGGATTCCATGGATGAGCTCATTGAATTTGTCAACAGCCTTGAAAATATCAAGACGCATACTGTATCGCTGATACGCGGCGATGTATCGGATGATGGATTGAAGGGGGTAGATATTAAAAAATATCTTGAGACGATTCAAAATATCGAATCCAACCTTAAGAAGAAGAGAGCAAGCATATACCGTTTCAGGGGCGCGAGAATAAAAGCGGCACAGGATATCATTCAGCGTAGACTTATACATGAGACCATGCTTCAGAAAAA
The DNA here is from genome assembly GCA_016222905.1 of Nitrospirota bacterium. Taxonomy (GTDB): domain Bacteria; phylum Nitrospirota; class Thermodesulfovibrionia; order UBA6902; family UBA6902; genus JACRPZ01. Next base: position 7,081 of record JACRPZ010000018.1, on the reverse strand, counting down.
ACAATTAATTCCCTGTTATGCCGGAAAGCTGAATCTTGTCATTACCGAGACAGGCGATATTTTCCCATGCGAATCCTTTTCAATGAGGCTTGGCAATATCAGGGAAAGTGATTATGACATAGAGAGAGTATTAAGGAGCGTAGATGCGCAGAAAGTGGTTAGTTCTATAAAGAAGAAGGGCTGCTTCTGCACGCACGAGTGCTACATGATGACAAATATACTCTTTAACCCGTTTATGTATCCAGCCTTATTAAAAAAATATCTTCAGATGTAGCTTAGGGAGGTATCATTCCGGCTTGTCCGGAATCCTCTTGCAAGAAAATGATTTATAAAAGAAAGATTTCCGACAAGCTGGAATGATGTCAAGTATGCTTTCCCATGAAAAGCCTGAAGAACTAATTAATATATGATTACCTTAATTTTAATATCCCTGATCTTTCTGGCAGCCGGTTTTACGCAGGGCTTTTCCGGCTTCGGCTCGGCATTATTAGCCATGCCTCTACTAACTCTCTTTCTCGACGCCAAGATCGCGGTGCCTCTCAGCGTGCTTAACAGTATTATAATTACGTCATATCTTTCTCTGAAGCTTAAAAACCATATGGAAAGAAAAAAGATAATGCCGCTTGTATTGGGAAGCCTCCCCGGCACTTATATTGGAGTAAAGTTTTTGATGTACGCAGAATCTGATATTATAAAACTCTTCATAGGCATATTGATCGTATCTTATTGCCTTTATTTTCTGCTTATACATTCAACGCCATGGAGAATTCATCGTTTATGGGCATATCCGGCAGGCTTCTGCACAGGTTTTATAGGGTCTGCCTTCAGCGCAGGAGGGCCTCCGGCGATCATTTATACTTCTCTTACAGGCTGGTCAAAAGATCAGATCAAGGCAACACTTACCGGCTTCTTCTTTATCTCTTCCATTCTCACAGCCGCATTGCAGATAACAAGCGGCCTTGTAACAGAAGAAGTCTTTAAATACTTCACGGCTTCGGCTTTTTCCGTCCTAATAGGAGTATATGCCGGATCACGGATGTACAGCAGAATAAGCCGTCAGGCTTATTTAAGAATCATGCTCATAATGCTTATAATACTCGGTGCGATAATGATCGTTTCTTCTTTATAGCCGTAAGAGTTCTTCTACTTCTCGAACAATGACGGCATCTCTTTTCTTGCCAGCGCAAGCCGTTCATTAAATTCCATATCCCCTTTGGAGAGGAAGTTGAAGAGAAGTTTTGCCAATGCAGACCTCCAATTGCTGAAGAACGTTCTTGCTGTCCACTTAATGTTGTAGTTTAAGGATCTCGAAATAAGAAACATATATACAAGAGGTTCAATGCTTCTCTTGGCAAAAAAGAAGAGGCTGCCAGTTAATATTGAATGAATCGTTCTTCTGACAGAAGCAGGTTTGTTTAATAATTTTATCAGGGCGCGCGGCATATACGGGGCCAGATAGAGGACCTTGTTCAGATAAGTATAGTCAATATTGACCATAAACCTGCTGAGATATGCCTCAGGATCAACAATTTTATCTTTCAAGGCTTTTTCAGTAAGCGGAGTCCCCGGAAAGAAAGTGAGATGCGCAAGTGAAACCGTATACGGTTTTCTGAGCCTGCTCATGGAATTAATGGTCTCGATCATGTCATCTTCGGTTTCGTATGGATTATCCACTATCATCTCATAATAGGGCAGAGCCTTCACCTCTGAGATAAGCTCCGCGGCTTTCATGACTGACTGAAATTTAATCTTCCGGTTATATATATCGAAATTAACATGGTCGCTTCCCGATTGAATTCCCATAATAACCACGCTTAAACCAGCTTCCTTGAGCATAAAGAGTTTTTCCCTGTCAAGAAGCGTTGGTATTGCGCGCACCATGAACGGCAGGCTTATATGTTTTTTATATTCTTCGCAGAATTTCTTAATCCACTCCCTGTTATGAATAAAGAAACAATCATCCTGAAAATTTATGTACAGAACATATGGGTCTTTCTTTACTCTCTTCAATTCTTCCAGGCAGTTTTCAACTGACCTTTCCCTGACTTTACTCCCGTATACTTTCGAAAGCGAGGCATTGGCGCAATATCCGCAATTAAAAGGGCAGCCCCTTGTTGTGATCATCATATGGCATGTGCCTCCATACAATGCATAACTCCGGAATAGTTCCGGATTTTGTGCAAAATTATATATCCTATTTTTATGAAGACCAAAAAAATATTCAGGAAGATAATCCTGAACAGGCAGGCTGTCCAGGTCTGTCTCAGAAGCGCTGAAAGGCTGCCTTGTTTCCTTGCCGTTTAAGCGCGTCCATACGCCTGGAATATCTGGAACAACGCCCTTCCCTTCAGAACGCAGGTGTTCCAACACTGCCGGGACCACACACTCTCCCTCCCCGATACACAGATAATCAGCATGCTTTAAACAATCCTCAGGATCGGTTGTGACGTGCACCCCGCCCCAGATAATAGGGACTTGAAACTTTTCACGTAAAAGACGCGTAAGATTTTTGGCTGGATAATATTCAATCGCCATAAGGCTTATGCCGATCAAATCAGGGTTGTAGTCGCTGATGAATTCCTCTATTGCCGGATGCAGATCTCTTTCGAGATATCCGGAGAGCAACAAAATCCTTGCATCATGCCCCTTATCCAATACGTTAGCGGCTATATACTTCAAACCGGTAACATATGAATTGGACTGGAGTGAAATAAGCAGACATTTCATAAAGATTCTTTTGTTTCTAATTATTTGACAACTATATTATTATATAAAAAATCTCAGAGTCAATTTATTTTGAATACGGTATACTATAACGCAAAATGAATATATCATTAATTAAAGTAAGAGAGCCCTCTGTGAGCATCCCTGAAGTGACGCCGCCTCTGGGCATCATGTATCTTGCCGGTTATTTAAGAAAATACAGGCCCGGCAAGGATAACATAAAAATATTCGACCTGTCTGTACAGGAGAAAGACTATGTAATTGAGAATATCAGGGATGCAGACATTGTTGGGCTCTCATCAACAAACAGGGACGGTTTATATCTCATAACAATTATAGAAGATATACGAAAAGCAAACAAAGATTGCAAGCTGGTTTTAGGGGGACCGATAGTTTCGAGCCTGATCAACGAACTCTTTGACCGCTTTGATATTGATTGCGCGGTCGCTCATGAAGGAGAACGGACATTTCTTGAACTCGTAGAGAAATTTGACGGCGGCTCCGCCTCTTTTGAAGACATAAAGGGCGCTGTATACAGGGACGACAGCGGCAAGAGTAAATTCTCCGGAAGAAGGGAGACCATAGAGGACCTTGATGATGAAGTGCCATTCCCTGCTTGGGACCTTATCATAAATACGCCTATCGCAAAGGAATACTCAAAGAGAAAGAGTTTTGCTTTCTTCCGGATTGAAAACAACTATATGGGACTCTTCACATCCCGGGGGTGCCCATACAAGTGTATATACTGCCACGATATATTCGCAAAACGTTTTAGGGCGCACTCTGCTGAAAGGGTCGTTGCGGAACTGGAATATCTAAATAAGAATTTCGGGATAAAAGATTTTGAATTTTATGATGATACCTTTAATTTTGACAAAGACAGGACAAGAAAGATATGCGATCTTATCGTGGGAAAGGGCCTGAAAATAAATCTCTACTTTCCCAACGGCCTGAGAGCTGACAGGCTGGAAAAAGATATAGTGGAGAAGATGGCTAAGGCAGGCACAAAGGTCATGTGTTTTGCCATTGAGACTGTATCAGAGCGTCTGCAGAAGCTCCTGCAGAGAAATCTGAAATTTGAAAACATAAACAATATGATAGATGTTGCCGTAAAGAACGGGATACACGCTGAAGGTTTCTTTATGATAGGGCACCCTACTGAAACGAGAAAGGAGATGCTCAATACAATCCACTTTGCCGCTAATTCCCATTTACACTCTGCTGCATTCTCCATAGCTATACCGCAAAAAGGAACTGAGCTATACTCTAAATATATCGGAGAAAACTCTCCCCAGTCCCTGGGGCAGGGATACTATGAGTATGACAGCTCCATATCAGAGGTACCGCCGGACGAGGTAAGAAAACTACTGGCGTATACTTTCAGGAAATTTTACCTTAGGCCGGGAAGGATCTTCAGGATCATCAAAACCTTTCCCTTAAGCTTTATCTTCAGCAGAAGGTTCCTTGTCCAGATACTGAAGTGGCTGGATGTGACCTTTCACAACAAGAGCCTCGCCAAACAATAAGCGGCCTGTTTTATATTTATCTGCTGACTTTGTGGAAAATATCCCTTCGTACTAATATCCAGAAGAGGCTCTTGGCCCCTTTTAACGCGGCATTAATATCATTCATGCTCCTGAGTTTAAACAACCTGCCGACAACATATCCCGGCCTTGAATAAAATTTTTTAAAGGCTATTTGCCTGAGCTTTGTTATCTCATCCCTCGTCATTGAGTAAGGGACAAAGGCCGCCCCCTGATAAGTGAAATCATTCAGGTCATCAGACATTGTGCCGTACTTTTCAAGGTTGTCATAAAGCTCAGAGCCGGGAAACGGCGTTATCGCATGGAAGTTGGCAATGTCAGGGTTGATCTCACAGGCAAATTTAATACTCTTAAGCCCGTCATCATATGTCTGCCCCGGGATGCCGAAAAGAAATGGAGTATAAACTGTAAGACCTGCATCTTTAGCAGCTTTCACAGCCTTGCGCGTCTGCTCAAGTGTTATTCCTTTTTTTATGGTGTTTAAATCCTTCTGTACACCGCTCTCCGCTCCGAAGAGTATCGCCCAGCAGCCCGCATCTTTGAATGCCTTCAGGAGTTTGTAATCAACCTGATTCACGCAGGCGGATGCGAACCATGTGAAATCAAGCCCCCGCTTCTTTATCTCATGAGCGATCTGCATTGCCCTGTCATAATCAGCGGCAAGCGTGTCGTCAATGAATTTAATCTCCCTGTAACCCTGCTTCAGGCAAAGCTCAATCTCCTGCATAACATTCTCAACGCCGCGGAAGCGAATGCCGCTCTTCCTCGTCTTATCAATCTGGAAACAGAAAAGGCATCTCCTATTGCAGCCCCTTGCGGTCATGATAACAGCTACAGGTTTTCTTTTATAAGTTGCAGGAGGAGGTATATAGTTCCTATCATCCCCAAGCAGTTCTCTTGCGGGGAAAGGAAGTGAATCGAGGTTTGTGATCAAAGGCCGCGGAGGATTTTTTACTATCCCATCCCCTGCCCGGTAAACAACCCCCTGAACGCCTTCAAGACTTCTTCCATGCGATATGTTATCCAACATTTCGACAAAAGTGATCTCGCCCTCCCCCGTAACCACCGCGTCAATATCCTGAGAATTTTCAAGGCATTTCTCCTGCATTGCGATAGGATACGGCCCGCCCACCGTAATAAAAATGGCATGTTCCCCCTTAATAAAGGGGAAATGGGGGGTTGTTGTTAGGGATTCTTTCTCAACCCGCCTTACTTCCGAAGCCGTAAACATCGCCTTATTCCATCCGAAAGCAGTTGAATATATGCCGACAACATCAGGACTGAATTCAAGAAGTTTTTCGAGTATTTCGCTGTGGGTCATGAAAGCGCCGTTCAGAAATATAACTTCATGCCCAGCCTTCATGAGTGAAGACGCGACATAAAGCGTTCCGAGCGGCTGCCAGTAATTTATCTGGGAACCTGCTGTCTTTGAGGAAAAAATATCCTCAGGAATCCATGACGGTATGACAAGAGCGCACTTCATTTAAAATTATAACATTGTGAGTATTATCTTCTGTTGTACTTCACGGCGTTGTCTTTGGAGATGTCTATGGGGTATTTATTTTCATTGAGGGCGATCTTGGCTAGGACTTCTTTTTCGATGTCAATATTCAATTTATCGGCAAGGCGGACAAGGTAAATAAATACATCTGCGATCTCTTCCTTCACCTGTGCAATTTCTTTTTCAGACTTAACAATATCCTTTGACTGTTCTTCTGTAAGCCATTGAAATATCTCAAGAAGTTCAGCCGCTTCAGCGGCAAGAGCCATTGAGAGGTTTTTGGGACTGTGAAACTGTTCCCAGTTTCTCTCTTCCGCGAACTTGCGAAGTTTGTTGCTTACTTTATTTACATCCATATACTTACTTTTACAGTTCTTTGTTTTGCTCTATCAAAAATGACACTTCTCTTAGAATATCTCCAAGTGAAGGTCTTGGAGCTGGCAGCAATTCGGTCGGCAAGTGCTTATGTTCGGGATAAGTAGACAGCTTTTTTGCTTTCGGATCTAACGCGTTGTCGTATCGAAATATTAGAGAGTCGTTTATTCTTAAATAGCTGTAACCATACTTTAAAACATTAACTCCTTCCGGTTTAAGAACTATAAATTCTTTGAAGTGCATTTTCGAACCATTGATAAAGACAATTATGCCTGTTAAATATGCTGCATTGGGCGGGCGTTCTTCAAAGGAAAGATTTTGCGACTCGATGAAAGGGCATGAAGAAATGACGTCAAGGACTGAAGTTACATAATCCTTTATTTGCATATTTCAACTGATTCAAGTTCTTTGAGTTCAGCTTCAATATGTTTTGAGATTTCAATCTCGCCTTCAAGTTCTATAAGCTGCATATCGTTCGCTTCCGTATGCTCAACTTCTCCCCTCATAAGTTTATCAATATCAACGCCGTGACTTTCTGACAGTTTTTTGATCTTCTCGCTGGATATTCTAAGCGTATCCAGAAGAATGCGTTTTTCCCTGTCTATAGCGTTAATTAAAAGGGGGATAACCATATCAGGCGAATTGCTTTTTAAAGATATAGTCTGCATTGTAACACCTCCTGTATGTCAGTATTTTACCATATGATGGGTTTTTCAGGATTGGTGGCACGGGGCTTTGAGAGATTCTTGGAGCTGTGAAACTGTTCCCAGTTTCTGTTTTCAGCGAACTTCTTCGTCCCGTTGCCTCACATAAGAATCGATACAAAATGATATACGTTGCCTCATGTAAAAATCTATACAAAAGGTATAGTTCATCAGGCAGCCTTTTTCTTCTTTGGAGATCGTTTTTGAGCGTTCAATCTGTATAACTCTTGCTG
>JACRPZ010000014.1 GCA_016222905.1 Nitrospirota bacterium | reverse complement strand
TACATAGAAGTTTTTTACAATCGGCAGAGAAGACAGAAACGCTTGGGGTATTTATCCCCTGCTGTCTATGAAAAACGGTTCTACGAAAAGAGGATTGCAGCATGACTCATTTGGTGTCCACTATTGACAACAGACCTCAAACTGCCTTCCAAATCCATGATAAGTCCTCGAATAGCAACATTATGTTTTGGAAATTCAGTACTAAGAACCTCAATAAAGGTACTATCGTCCCTTTCAAGTGCTTGGAGGGCATCGAGAAATATTTTATTAAAAGTCTGATACGACTTGACGGCTTGTTGGTGTCGGAATGCCTTCATCCCGAAATAATAAGCCAAGTAAGGGGTAATTATAAATCCCAACAAAGCGATAAGTCCATTGGTTCCGAAATAATCATGGATAGCAATAAGGAATTCAGTGAAATTCAATTTATCCTCATAAACTTAGGGACACTCGTATGGGGTATAGGGTTATTTTGGTATATTGTATTCTACTTGCCACAACGTTGATGAATTTTAGCAGATTTACAGGGAAGGAACAACTAATTTAATAAGGAAAGTATATCCTCAATTTCCCAAAGCCTATCAGTAACACCAGCCGCCATTGCAGGAGTAACCCTTAGTGTTTTATGTATCCGGCAGAAGTTGTAATACATGAAGTAAAGGGCAAGCGCATAAAAATGATTGTCTACTTTTTTAGAGAATCCGTTTGTTAGCCTTGTAAACCGTCTCATACTCATTCTCATAGTAAGGTTTTGACGCTCTACATAGCTCGTAGATACAAATTCATCATCAGGACTGCCTGTTACCCTTTGTTTCTTAGCTCCAATGCATTTAGCAGGGCTGTATCTGGCTTCTGCTTCTATCCTTTCAACGCCATACAGCTTTACTAACTGACTGAAATCTACCTCAGAACCGAAAGCACCTTCAACGGCTTCAATATGTGCTTTGTGTCCATCCGTAGTTAACTGGACTCTATGCTTCATACGGCTTGCTAAATCATTCATGAATACCTTTGCTGATTCAAGGTCACGTGTCCCTATAAAGAAAGACGGAACGAGCTTAGAATCAGCGCAAATAGCTGTCCATGTATAAATATCACCATAACCAAACTTGCCCTTTTTATAGTTCGGCACGTTCTTGTCTTTGGAATAGCAGAATGACCAGATTTCATCACACTGTATTTTGTTACAGGTTAAGTTCCTTAAATGCTCATTCTGATATTCGGCGCAGGCAGTCCCAGCGTCTATAAGCAATTTCGTAACAGTGTTTATGGATACATCAACGATCCGAGATATGGAACGCATAGACGAACCTTCGCATAACATGTGAAGTATCTGGACTCTTTTTTCTTTCGGTATCTTGTTCATGATTAAATGATACACTATATTTAATGAAATGTCAAGCATTATTTTCATATTACATGTTTCATTTAAATTTTCATAATAACTGCATAACATATTGAATTATTGTATTAAAATATATTGCGCACATTTTGCTGACTTCATTTAGTCGCAGTTATGCTATTTTATTGACATAAATAATAACATTTGCTATATTATATTTGTAACTTAATCGTAACAAAATGGGGGGGTAAATGGATAGCCATAAGCACATATCGTTCCGTAGAGAATGGGAGCTAACTTTAGATTCCTCTTACATGCTTGGGCAATGTGATGCTCTTGTTCAAGCTATTGCAGATATTCCTCTAAAACCAGAGGATAGAGATCGATTGCTGAATGTTTCACTTATTAAGGGAGCGCAAGCTACAACGGCGATTGAAGGTAACACATTGAGCGAAGAAGAAATAAAGAAAATTCAAGAAGGATGGAGATTACCCCCAAGTAAGGAATATTTAGAAATTGAAGTTAAAAACATATTAGATGGATTTAATACACTCCATAAAGAACTTATAGATAGAAATTTTGTGAGAATTATTAATTCGGCAGTTATTAAAGAATTTCATGAAATGATTGGCAAAAATCTTGGCAATCATTTTGATGCAATCCCAGGCAGGTTTAGAACTGATACCCGATCAGTTGGCGGATATGTAGCTCCTGATTGCAAATACGTTCCAGAATTAGTCGAGAACTTATGTCGTTGGATTAATAAAGAGTTTCATTTTAATGAAGGGCAGAATTTTACAACATCAGTCATCCAAGCTATAATTACACATGTTTATATTGAATGGATTCATCCTTTTGGAGACGGGAATGGAAGAACTGGTAGATTGCTTGAATTTTATATTTTATTGCGCGCTGGTTTGCCGAGTATCGTATCACATATTTTATCTAACTTTTACAATGAAACACGCCCAGAATATTACAGACAATTAGATAATGGCAGAAGAAAAAGAGATTTAACAGAGTTTATTGAATATGCGGTGCGGGGTTTTCGTGATGGACTAACTGAAAATTTAGAAGTAATACAAAGAAGTCAGTTTACAATATTCTGGCATAACTATATATATGAAACATTTGCTGAAGTAAAATACACCAAAAGGGAAGCATTTAAAAGAAAGAGAACCTTAGCATTGCAATTTCCCATTGAAAGAAATTTTGATTTAGACAAAATTATTTCTATAAGTTCTGATATATCTAAAATGTATGTCAAATTGAATAAGGCCACTCTACTAAGAGATTTAAAAGAACTTCAGGATTTAAAACTTATTAAAAAGGTTGGTAATAAATATAGTGCTAATACAGATTTAATGAAATCGATGTTGCCAACGAAAAGAAAGTAAGTCAATTATGTTGTTTCCAACGAACTTCTGCCGCTTTTTTAGCTATCTCTTTACGCCTATTAGCTGAAAGTTTAGATGCTCTTGCTTTGCCACCTATCAACCCGCCTCTACGGGTATACTCTTTCCCTGCAACGTCTTCATCTATTTCACCAGTAGCGATCTTAGCCACTTTAATAGCGGCTCCGATCACGTCTGCTGGTCTTCTCTGTCCTTGCGGGCCTTTAGGCATAACTCATTATGCCATATTTTTATTGAGATAGCTATAGATAAGGGCGGTTAAAATGAAACTGAGACACTACCTGAATGTCTGTATCTTTGGCGATAATTGAATGAACATCAAAAAACAAACAGGGTGGTGTATAATTTTTGTAATACATAATGAAGAGTTTTAAGGAATTATTAAAAGAATTCAGGGCGTTAAAGATCAGCCTCAGCCTTAAATTTGTCATAGGCACAGCTGTAGTATTGACCATAGCCATGAGCTTATCAACATATCTGATTATAAAAAAAGACAGGAAACTCATAACAGAACAACTAAATATGCAGGCAAAGACATTGTTTACGCAGATCGTTCTTACCAGAAGATGGATCGCAGACCACGGAGGCATTTTTGTAGAAAAGGTGCCATGGAAAAAACCAAATCCCTATCTTTCCGAGGCGGAGATGGAAGACATCGGCGGGAAAAAGTATATAAAGGAAAGCCCTGCCATGGTGACCAAGGAATTATCGGAGTATGCAAAAAAGGCCGGGGCTTACTGGTTCAATATAACGAGTCTTAAACTGATTAATCCAAATAATAAGCCGGATGAATTCGAGCGAACTTCGTTGATGGCGTTTGAATCAAACCAGATAAAAGAATCTTCAAAGGTGGAAAAAATAGGGGCTTCATACTTTTACCGCTACATAGCTCCGCTATATGTTGAAAAGTCTTGTCTCAAATGTCATGAGCATCAGGGCTATAAAGTCGGGGACGTTAGGGGCGCCATAAGCGTCTCTATCCCTATGGATTATGCTATTGCAATAATAGATTCAGAAGAAAAGATAATAGTGCTGACGAGCATCGCCACCATCATAATATTAATGATAGTCCTCTTTATTATGATGAAGGAGCTGGTATTGAGTCCTGTGAACCGTTTAAAGATCTCCATGATGGAGTTTGCAAGAGGGGATGAGACTGAAATACCTGTAACGAGAACCGGCGATGAACTTGAGGATCTCAACAAGGCGTTTGTCGCAATGTCAGAATCTCTGAGGGAATATCATAGCGACCTTGAAAACAAGGTGCAGAGCGCCACAAAAAGCCTTGCTGATGCAAATGCCAGGCTTACAGAATTAAACGAGAAGAAATCCGATTTCATCGCAAAGGTATCTCACGAACTGAGAACACCGTTAACCTCAATTAAAGGTGCAATGGATTATATCACCGCAAAGTTTTCAATGCTTCCAGCAACTGAGAGGAGCACAAACGATCTTCAGGAATTCTTTGATGTGATAAAGAACAATGCCGACAGACTGATAAGGATGGTTAACGACACTCTTGATATTGAGCGTATAGAATCAGGGATTTTCGCTCTTGAGTTAAGGGAAATAGATCTGCTCTCGCTTATTAAAGAAGTAATCACGGGCTTACAAACTATAGCAAGCGAAAGAAAGATAACGTTCATTATAACTGCTGCTTCCGGCGTGGTATTTATTTATGCAGATGAAGACAGGATAAGACAGGTCTTGATAAATCTCTTCTCAAATGCAATCAACTACAGCCCGGAAGGTTCCGATATATTTATATTAGCTAAAGAGTCTGAAGAAGAAGTTACGGTATCAGTAAAAGACAAAGGCCCCGGCATACCAGATGAGGTCCAGAAGAAGATATTTGATAAATTTTTTACAATAGGCAGGCGGCAGGGCACAGGACTTGGGCTTGCGATATGTAAGGGCATAATCGAGGCGCATAACGGAGAAATTAATGTGATAAGCAGTGAAGATCTGAAGGGCAGCACGTTTTACTTCACGTTACCGAAGAAGGTGGTAGAGTCAAAATGAAAAATAGAATCCTCGCTGTTGATGATGACAAAGATATACTAAAGGTGCTCAAGGCCAATCTTCAGCTCCATGAATATGAGGTTGATACGGCGGATAACTGGGCAAAGGCGCAGGAGCTGATATCCGAAACCCAGCCTGACCTCATACTTCTTGACCTGACTCTACCTGACGGAGACGGGATTGAGATATGCCGCAATCTAAGAAAAGAGCTTCCGCAAATTCCCATCATAATGCTTACGGCAAAGGATAAGGTCTCTGATAAAGTCATCGGCCTCGAAAGCGGCGCTGATGATTATGTGGTAAAGCCTTTTGAGACGCTTGAGCTTTTGGCGAGGATAAAGGCCTGCCTTAGAAGGGCGGTTCCTCATATTACAAAAGAAGAAGTTAGTATCGGCAGCATCAAAATTGCTTTCAGGAAACATCTTGTCACGGTCTCCGGAAAAAAGATTAACCTTACCCCAAAAGAATATGAACTGCTCTGTTTTTTTATATCTCACAGGGGAGAGGCGTTAAGCAGGGACGCAATAAGAAAAGCCGTCTGGAAAGGTTCGCAGATTTATTCATGGAGCAGGGTAATAGATGTCCATATCCAACATCTCAGGCAGAAGATCGAGAAAGACCATTCAGATCCAAAGTATATCCTCACTGTGCCCGGCGCAGGCTACAGATTCGCAGATTAAGTAACAGACACAAAGGGGCAAAGGCACAAAGTTTAAGAAAGAATACCCCCTCTGTAATCGATGCATAATAGCTCTCCTTATATCATAATACTTTCTTCTTTGTGCCTCATTTCCCAAAATTTACCAATCCTTTACACACATTAACAGCACATTTACAAAATTACCTGCTAATCTTTAATCATATAATCGGTATTTCAACGGAACAAATTTAAATGCAAATATCAGGTGATAGCACTAATCAAAACAAAAAGGAGGAGTATTAAGATGAAGAAAAAATTTTACATTTTGCTTGCAACGCTCTTTACGCTCGTTCTGACAATCGGAATCTACTATTCAGGTGTAGATGCTCAGTATGAAAGTACGCCTGCAAAGAAGAACGCGCAAAAGGAAAAGGATGTAAAGGTTGAGACATGCTACGGCTGTCATGACCAGATTAAAGAACTTCACACAATGGGTAAACATGCAAAGGTTAACTGTTCGAATTGTCATAAGGGACTTGATGCACATCTGAAGGGCCCCGGTCCGGATACAAGGCCTGTAACAGATACATCATGGGAGGCGTGCGGTCAGTGCCATAAAGAGCAGTATAACAGCTTTATGCAGACCGCCTATCACAGACCGGCGAGGGATGAAAAGTCCCAGCTTACGAACAGGGCTCCTAATCCGTTCTGGGATAAACTGATGGCAGGCCACGGTTTCACAAAAGAGCATAATCTTACAAGAAGCCATCCATGGATGCTTGTGGACCATCTCATTGTTGACAGGTCCTATGGCGGAAGATTCCAGGGTAAAAACGGATGGGAGTATCTTTTTGAAACAGGCAAGGCATGGGACATACTTCAGGATAATTATCCCGATGCGACTGATCACAAAGCGTTTATCCCTCAGAGCGCAGCAGCAGCGAATCCTGTATGTCTGCAATGCAAATCCCAGGACCAGATCCTTAAATGGTCATATATGGGTGATCCGGTTACCGGCGCAGAGTGGTCAAGGACATCAAAAGTAACTGAGCTTGTAAAAGACCTTCAGCATGGGCTTAACTGCATTTACTGCCATGACTCACACGCTGCAAAACCGAGGATCGTAAGGGATGGATTAATTGACGCGCTTACGAGACCTGATGGAGATACCCTCTGGCACAAAGACCCTAACAGGACAGGGATAAAGGTCATTGATATGGGCGTGAGAGGCTTTACAAGAAAGATAGCCCTGCTTGACAAGTATGATACAAGACTGCTGTGCGGACAGTGTCATGTTGAGTACAACTGCAATCCGGGCTATGATCCCAAAAATCCTGATACGTCAAAATATTCAGTAACAATGGCTGACAGGAGGACAAATCATTTCCCATATAAGGATGTATTCGGCCTCTATGACCACTATGTTAACAAAGTAAGCTTCCTCGACTTCAAACACGGTTTAACAGGAGGACTTCTCTGGAAGGCGCAGCATCCTGAATCAGAGGCGTACTACAATTCAAAGCATGCCAAGGCAGGCGCAGGATGCAATGACTGTCATACCCCGAAGGTAAAGGACAAGAAGACGGGGAAGGTCTATACATCTCACTTTGCGGTTACGCCCAAGGTTCAGCTTAAGGAGACTTGCCTCAAGTGTCATCCTAAATGGACTGAAGAGCAGGCAAAATACGCCATTGATTCAATAAAGGCGCACATAAGAGGCAAGATGAGAAAGGCTGAATTCCGGTTGTCTGTATTAATTGATAAAATACTTGAAGCAAAGAAAGCAGGGGTAGATGCTGAAATCATAAAGCAGGCGCAGGATCAGCATCTTAAGGCACATATACTTTGGGAATTCTGGACTGCTGAGAATTCAGATGGTTTCCACAATCCTCAAATGGCAAGAGAGGCGCTTACAAAGTCTGTTGATGAAGCCTTGAAAGGTATCGAGATTCTTACTAATGCAATGGCTCCAAAACCGGCGGCAGCAGCCACACCGGCCAAGTAGTTAACTCTTCAAAAGGCGGGGCTTCATGCCCCGCCTTTTAGTTTTGAAGCATTAGGAATCTCATGGAAATTAAGTTTAGAAACTTGAAGCGCATTTTATATACTTAACTTCTCTCGGCAATTAAACAGGAGGTGTTGATAAATGAATATCAGCAGAAGAGACTTTCTGAAGACAACGGCGGCAGTAAGCGCTGCAACAGCAATAGGTATGGCGGTGCCGGATGAATTAAAGGCGATCGCCAAAGAAACAGAGGCAGGATGGCGATGGGACAAGGCTGTGTGCAGGTTCTGCGGAACCGGATGCGGCATCATGGTGGCGACAAAGGACGATATGATAGTCGCGGTCAAGGGAGACCCAGCCGCGCCTGTGAACATGGGGCTTAACTGCATCAAGGGATATTTCAACGCAAAGATCATGTACGGCGCAGACAGGCTTACCGAACCACTTTTGAGGGTAAATGATAAAGGTGATTTCGACAAGAAGGGCAAATTCAAACCTGTTACATGGAAAAGGGCCTTTGAGGAGATGTCAAAGCAATTTAAGAAATCGTATACAGAACTCGGACCAACCGGAGTGGCGGTCTTTGGTTCAGGACAGTATACGATCATGGAGGGGGTCGCTGCTGTTAAATTGATGAAGGCTGGGTTCAGGAGCAACAATATTGACCCCAATGCAAGACACTGCATGGCAAGCGCGGTTGCGGCATTTATGCAGACCTTCGGCATAGACGAGCCTGCCGGGAATTATGACGATATGCACTTTGCGGATTCGATCATTCTCTGGGGCGCAAACATGGCTGAGATGCACCCTGTGCTTTGGTCAAAGATAACCGACAGGAAGCTGAGCAAACCCGATTGGGTAAATATCGTCAATATCTCAACCTTCGCAAACAGGTGCTCCAGTATCTCGGATGTGGAAATCATAATTAAACCCAACACTGACCTTGCAATACTAAATTACATTACACGTGAGATCGTTTATAACCGTCCTGATGCGATTGACCGGAGTTTTGTAGAGAACAACTGCGTCTTTGCAACCGGGCCCGTAGATATCGGATACGGATTACGCCCCCAGGTCAATCATGCTAAATACAAACCCGGAGAGCTTGATACCGCAGGCAAAGAGGCCTTTAAAATAATCACAAAAGAAGAGGCGCAGGCAATGAGTTCCCTCGGCATACAGGAGGGGCAGAAGATGGAGATGAAGAACGCCAAGACCCCTGATAATCACTGGCTGATCAGCTTCGAGGATTTCAAAAAAGGGCTTGAGCCGTATACCCTTGATTTTGTTGCAGCGCTCTCAAAGGGAGACCCGGACGAGCCTCTTGAGGACTTCAAGAAGAAACTTGTTAAGCTTGTTGATCTTTATGCCGCGAAAGCGAGAAAGGTTGTCAGCTTCTGGACTATGGGATTTAACCAGCACGTGCGCGGCACGTGGGTCAATGAACAGGCTTACACAGTGCATCTGCTTCTCGGCAAACAGTCTCAGCCTGGCAATGGCGCATTCAGCCTTACAGGACAGCCGAGCGCCTGCGGTACTGCGAGAGAGGTTGGAGTTTTTTCACACAGGCTTCCCGCTGACATGGTTGTCGCAAATCCAAAGCACAGGGAGATTACGGAAAAGATATGGAAGCTTCCTGAAGGCACATTGAATCCCGTCCCGGGTTCACACTATGTGAAGATCATGAGAGACCTTGAAGACGGAAAGATCAAATGGGCATGGGTACAGGTAAACAATCCCTGGCAGAACTCCGCGAATATGAACCACTGGATAACGGCGGCAAGGGAGATGGACAACTTCATTGTGGTGTCAGAGGCGTATCCCGGAATTTCCGCGAAGGTAGCGGATCTGATCTTACCCAGCGCCATGATATTTGAGAAATGGGGCGCATACGGTAATGCCGAAAGAAGGACGCAGCATTGGCGTCAACAGGTCACGCCGGTCGGGCATGCGATGTCTGATACATGGCAGCTGGTTGAATTTTCAAAACGGTTAACATTGGCGGAAGTATGGAAGGAGCATAAGATTTCACCTGAGGTTACCCTCCCGGATGTAATAGAGAAAGCAAAGGCGATGGGATATAAAGAGACCGACACCCTGTTTGACGTGCTCTTTGCAAACAAAGAAGCAAAGACATTTAAGTGGCCTGATCCTGTGGGCAAAGGCTTTTTAAATTCAGAGGTTGGCGGAGACAAGAGAAATGTTTCGGGATTTAAAGGTTATGGCTTCTTTCTTCAGAAATATCTGTGGGAAGAGTACAGGAAATTCGGTCTTGGCCACGGGCACGACCTCGCTGATTTTGATACTTACCATACAGTGAGAGGATTGAGATGGCCGGTAGTTAACGGAAAAGAGACATTGTGGAGATTCAATTCCGAATATGATCCTTATGCAAACGCAGAGAATCGCGGGCAATTCGCCTTCTACGGCAAGGCATTCAAGGAACTGCCGTCCGGTGACCTCATAGGTCCCAAGGGCACGGATAAGGTCAAGTTGCCGAACAAGGCAAAGATATTCCTGAGGCACTATATTGATCCTGCCGAGATACCGGACAATGAATATCCGTTATGGCTCAGCACCGGAAGGGTGCTCGAACACTGGCACAGCGGCACAATGACGATGCGCGTGCCTGAACTTTACCGGGCGGTTCCCGAGGCCGTCTGCTCCATGAACCCGAAGGACGCAAAGTCATACAACGTAAAAGACGGCGACCTCATCTGGGTGGAATCAAGAAGGGGGAAGGTAAAGGTGCATGTTGAGACAAGGGGGCGGAATAACCCTCCGAAAGGATTGATCTTTGTCCCGTGGTTTGATGAGCATGTACTGATAAACAAGGTGACTCTTGACGCCACCTGTCCGATCTCCAAAGAGACTGATTTTAAGAAATGCGCGGTAAAGGTATATAAAGCGTAACGAGTTATAGAGTTGAGAGTTATAGCGTGAAAAACGCACAACGTTATAATGCAATAAACTCTATGAACTCCTGACGCTACAAACGCCATAACACTAAAGAGAATATGATACCTGAAAGAAGAAAGTTTTTACTGGAGACTTTAAGGGGTTTCGGTCTTGCAGCCGCAGAAGGACTCGCTCGGAGCGACTTTATGGAAGAAGACAAATCAGCTCCTTTGATATTAAGACCGCCCGGTGTCTTTAAGGAGAAGGAATTTCCAGCCTCATGTACAAGTAATGATGTGACGGAAGACATGACGACTCAGACTCCTCGGAGCAGCAAGAAGCCGGAGGATTATCTGAATGAGGAGAAATTCTAATTAATCAAGAAGGCACAGCATCAACTGCGGCAGATGTATTGAGGTTTGCAAAGAGAGCTCCATGCGATTCGGCAGTATATATTCAAAAGAAGTTTATAAATAAAAAAGGAGGGATGTATCATGCTGCGAGACAGAAAAATATGGATCATGATGGTATTGTCCGTATCAATGGTTTCAGTTTTATTGCTTTCCTGTGCCCAGACAAAAACATATACTGAAGAGGAGCTTGGCCTGAGGCATGAAACCCTGTATGATGAAAGCTCTTCATCCCCTGTGCATGGAGATCCTATTACAAAAGAAGCCGGGGCAAGCACCAGATTCGAGAGGGCTTTTGAGAATAGTCCTCCGCTTATTCCCCATGACATCACCGGAATGCTCCCGATAGCGCGGACTGAAAACCTCTGCATGGGCTGCCATATGCCGAAAGAGGCGGTGAGCATTGGCGCAACACCAATCCCCAAATCCCATCTTACGGACTTCGTTACAGGGAAAGACCTCGATGGGGAACTGGCCGGAATCCGTTATAACTGCATGCAGTGCCATGTTATACAGACAGAGTTAACACCGGCAGTAAAGAATATTTTTAAAGGCGGGTTCAGGGATGATAAAGGGCATTACAGGTCAAATCTGATAGATAACTTAAACGAAGGCGTTACAGCAGAATAAATCACAGGAGGCGCAAAGTGAATGTATCAAGCATTGTTGTCAAGACCGCAAAAGAGCACTTGCCGGAGGTAATAAAGAATATTAATTCTGTCGGGTGCTGCGAAGTTCATTTTCACGATCCTGACGGGAATATAGTTGCGACCATAGAAGGCGACAACATACATGACCAGACGGAAAGATTTAAGCAGATACAAATCATCCCCTTTGTTTACAGCGCGAGCCTGTCCTATTCCTATTGCGAAGATGAACTGGCGGACGCCCTGGATGAGCTCAAAAGACAGGAAGAGATAGGGTGAGTGGATAGCAGATGCATTCGGGAGGAAACATGGTTATCGCAAGCGGATTTATTGAGGTGAATAAGTTAAGTGAAGTAGAGCAAATTATTAATGAACTGAGGATTAGAAACATCGAGATTAATGAAATCAATAATGAAAAGATCGTTTTTCTTATTGAGAGAGAGACAATGGATAAAGTCAAAAAAGATTTTGAGTCGTTGAAAGATATCAATGGTGCAAAAAACGTCCATCTTGCCTATTTCAGCATAGAGGGAGCAGATGATGAGAATATTGAAATGAGTAATGTATGAACGGCGCCGATATAAGCATTACTCGGAAACGTCTTCTATCTTCTCTCCGAGGCCTTTTACGTCTTTACCGAACCCTTTCATAGTATTGCAACCTGTCAATACGGCGATACAGCATATTAAAGTTATTGCTAATGCTAATTTCCTGATCATAAGGAGTCTCCTTTTCAGCATTATATTGATAATTCCAATTTTATCCCATTCATAACCATCTCTTCTATCTGCCAGTCTTTAAAGCCAACATCAAATCTGTGAGCATCTTTGACAACTATTTCTTTGGGAAGGCGAAAGACTTTGCGTGAAAGCGGCGGGGTGTTGTCAGCTTTGCCGATCATGGCTGTGACGGACTCAATGGCAAGATTGATGCTGACTATTAACTGAAAAACGGGTTCATTCTGAATGCTGCTGATTATAGGATTGATCTTTGCCAGAGCATTTGGTTCAAGCATTGTTTTGAAAGTTCCTGTCCCTAAATTATTATCGTCAGGGATCTGAATCACGGAGTAGTCAACTCCCGGCACAGGTTTATTCTCACGGCTCTCTATTTCCGCCATCAGCCTCCTCCTAATTAAGATGACTTTTACAGGGTATTTTAAAGCTTCCCAGCTTTTTTGTCATTGCTGGATTATAACATTTTTGAATATTGATAGTTGATAACATCCGTGAATAATACAGCTTAATTGGAGCGGAATGAATGTTATAGCTTTCCTTCTAATGGCGTTGTTATAATTAGTCTCATGGGACTAAAGATAAAGTCGATTATTACATTTACAGGGATACTCCTTATTACCCTACTGATCAATACCGCCGTTCTCATATATATATCCACTGATAGATATGAAAAGGCCATTCTCTCGGTAGCTACCGCAATCGGCAACAGCATGCGTAAAGACCTGTCCAAGGTTATGGATTTAGGGGTTGCTATTGAATCATTAGAAGGAGTAGAGGAAAAGCTGAATAAGCTCGTTTCGGATGAGAAGTCTATAGGATATGCCAGGGTCGTTGATACAGAAGGCAAGGTATTGTTTCACGATTACAACAGCAAAACGGGAAACGTTCAAAAGTTCACTGTATCCTTAGCGGCTTTCGCTTCTGACAATGTATCTATACAAAAAGATGATCTTTTTTACAATATCTCTTTCCCGCTGCTAAAATCTGATGGAAAATTGGCAGGTTTTCTGCGTTTAGGGGTCTACCTGGGGGCTATCAAAGCAAAACTGAATGAACTTCTTTTATGGTCGCTCGGCATCTCCGCAATATCTTTTCTGTTTTCAATTGTGCTCGTCTCTTTTTTTGCAAGGAAAATAACATCACCGCTCGAAAAACTGAATGAGGCAACAAAAGATATCGGGAAGGGCATTCTCTCAAAAAAAATCTCAATTGATACATCAGATGAGATAGGGCAGCTTGGAGATGCCTTTAATAAGATGACCGAAAAACTCTCAGCCACGCTCGTTTCAAAAAGCCACCTCGACGACATCCTGGAGTCTATTGCCGACATCATGGTAATACTGGATGCCGAAGGCAGGATCATGAAAGTCAACAACGCGGCAGTCAGCGTCCTTGGCTACAGCAAGGAAGAACTGATAGGCAGTGAATTCGGGATGCTGTGCGGTAAGGAGAGAAGAGAAGAAAAGCAGGCTGATTTCTTCAGCCTCCTCCTTGATACGGGCATTGTCAGGGGATATGAGACCTCATGCGAGACAAAGGGCCATGACCTGATACCATCCATCCTGTCAGGCTCGGTACTGAAAGATGACAACGGCGACATCACAGACATAATAATAATCGCCAAGGATATCACCGACCGCAAATCAGTGGAAGCTGCGCTTATGGATACACGCGAGAAGCTTGAGAAGGACAGAGCCAACCTTCACCATGCCCTTGACACCTTCTCGCAGGTCATTAACGAGGTCGAGGCAAAAAAAGGTTTTGCAGCTCATACTTACAATCCTGTCCATAATCCCTACATCCCCACCTGCTGGGAATTCAAAAAGTGTGAGAAGGAAGACTGTCCTGCTTACGGAAAACGGAATGTGAGGTGCTGGCAGCTTGCAGGTACACACTGCGGGGGTGAAGTCCAGGGCCAGTTCGCGCAGAAATACGGAAGGTGTGAGAAGTGTGATGTTTACACGATGTCCACAGCAGATTCACTGTATGAAACAACCGAAACCTTCAACAATATGATGTTCATCCTCGAGGGTACCCACAAGGAACTTGTATCAGAGCGTATCAAGGCTGAGGATGCAAACAAGATCAAGTCCGAGTTCCTGGCAAACATGAGCCATGAGATACGCACGCCGATGAACGCTATCGTGGGCATGACCTCCCTGGCGCTGGATACAGAGCTTACGGATGAGCAGTATGATTTTCTTTCAACAGTCAAAAAGAGCGCTTATTCCCTCCTGGAAATAATAAATGACATCCTGGACTTTTCAAAGATCGAGTCAGGGAAGATGCCGATAGAGAATATAGATTTCAACTTAAGGCTTACAGTGGAGGGAGTAGCGGAAACACTCGCTTTCCAGGCATCTGAAAAGAAACTTGAGCTCGCGTGCATGGTCCATCATGAAGTGGGGTCACTGTTGATAGGAGACCCTGCGAGGATACGCCAGATACTGCTGAACCTGGGGAATAACGCGATCAAGTTCACTGAAAAAGGGGAAGTGGTCATAAGAGCTGAGCTTCTGGAAGAGACGGATGATGTTGAAATGGTCATGTTCTCTGTGACTGATACCGGGATAGGCATTCCCGAAGACAAGCTGGATATAATCTTCGAAGAGTTTTCGCAGGCAGACGGCTCCACCACCAGAATATTCGGAGGAACCGGGCTCGGGCTTACGATATCAAAAAAGCTGGTCGAACTCATGAACGGGGAGATAGGCATTGAGAGCACTGTGGGCAAAGGAAGCAGGTTCTGGTTCAAGCTCCCGATCCCAAAACAGAAAAATGTTTTACCGACGCGTATTGATGAGACCCCGCTGGGATTAAAGAACATGAGGGTGCTCATTACCGATGACAACAAGACCAACAGGATAATACTTGAAAATACGCTGAATAACTACGGCTGCAGAACCGAGTCTGCTGACAGCGGCGTAGCGGCAGTCAAGAAGCTCAAGAAGGCTGTTATAGCCAGAGACCCGTTCAAGGTGATGCTCCTTGACATGCAGATGCCGGGAATGGATGGAGAGCATACCACCGTCATTGTGAAGAACACTCCCGAGATCAGGGACACAGAGATAATAATACTCACATCTCTCGGGACTCGCGGAGATGTTGCTGATATGCGCAAGATAGGCTGTTCCGGCTATCTTATCAAGCCTGTCAAGGAATCACTGCTCATAGAAACGATAATGGCCGTGCTTAGTGGAAAAGAGGTGGATGGAAGGGATAGTTCGCATAAGATAGTGACAAGCCATACGTTGAGAGACACAAAATACCAGAGTGTAACTATACTGCTTGCTGAAGATAATCCGGTCAACCAGAAGGTGGCGCAAAAGATTTTGACCAAGGCCGGGTATCAGGTTGATATCGTGGGAAACGGCAGGCGGGCGCTTGAGGCGATAGATGAGAAGAAGTACGATATTGTTTTAATGGATATACAGATGCCGGAGATGGACGGCATCCAGACCACAAAAGAGATACGCTTAAGAGAAAAGCATGACAAACATACAACCATAATAGCCATGACCGCGCACGCGTTGAAAGGCGACTACGAGCGCTGCATAGAGGCCGGCATGGACGACTATCTGTCAAAACCTATTGAACCGCAGGAGATGCTGGAGAAGATCTCAAAATGGGTGAAGTCCAGAATAATAAACCAGCAACCCATAACAGCAAAAAAGAATGCTGCAAAAACCGAAGCCGGACTTAAAACAGTATCTTCTTCAGAAGCTGATAAAAAACCTGAAGCGATATTAACCCAGCAAGACAATACAGCGGAGGGTTCTCCCGTAGACATAAAGAGCGCGATGGCCAGGTTTGGTGATGACAAAGACTTCTTCAAAGAGATGGTGCATGAGTTTCTTTCTTATGTCCCGGCCCAGATAAAGGCTATTGAGGAAGCCGTGGCATCGGGAGATGCGGACGCAGTGCAGAAGAACGCTCACAGCATCAAGGGTGCGGCCGGAAACCTGAGTTCCACAAGGGTACAGTCCCTTGCTTTGACAATAGAGCATAAGGGCCGGGACAAGGATATCTCCGGCCTCACAGATATCATTGACAAACTTAGGTCTGAGATATCCGCGCTGAATAAATTTGCTGAGGGCATTTAATATTAACAGCTTTTCAGAAAAGGGTAAAAGGCAAAGATGAAGATACTTGTTGTTGAAGACGACCTCGTGACAAGGAAACTCCTTGAGAAGACCATCAGGGGGTGGGGGCACGAAGTAATAGCTGCTGAAAACGGCCTGATAGCTTGGGAGATATTCCAGAAGGAGGAGATCAAGTTCATAATCGCGGACTGGATGATGCCTGAAATGGACGGGATCACTTTATGCAAAAACATCCGCTCTTTAAATAAAGCAGGCTATATTTATTTCATATTGCTCACCGGTAAGGACAAAAAAGAGGAGATAGTCGAGGGGCTTGAGGCCGGCGCTGATGATTACGTTGCTAAACCTTTTAATTTATCAGAGCTTAAGGTTAGGGTCAGTGCTGGAGAGAGGATACTGGACCTCGAAAAAGAACTTCACAAAAAAAATAATGAGCTGAGCAGGATAAATGTTAAGCTCGAAGAGATCTCAATGACGGACTCACTAATGGAGATTGGAAACCGCCGTGCCTTTTATGAAGCAATAAAAAAATCGCATCACCGGGCATGCCGGTACCTTCAACATTACGGTCTTATAATGTGCGACATTGATAATTTCAAGAACTATAATGATACTTACGGGCATATAGAAGGCGACACCCTTCTGAAAAAAGTTGCCGACACACTAAAATCGGCCATCAGGTTATCAGATGACATATTCAGATGGGGAGGTGAGGAGATAGTCGTAATTGTGCACGAGCAGAACAAGCCCCAGACAAAACTTGTAGCTGAAAAACTGCGTCAGGCAATAGAATCTTTAAAGTTCGAACATAAAGGCTGCGCAAGAGGCTACCTTACTATAAGCTGCGGGGTTGCGGCATTTAACGAAAACGACAAAAACAACCAGTGGAAGGATATCCTTGACCGCGCCGACAAGGCCCTCTATATTGCAAAACAGTCCGGCAGAAACCGTGTCTGCATACCGACTGATAAAGTAGAACCAGAGCCCTCTTCATAAATTATAGAAGTCAGACTTTGAGATGATTATTTGTTCTGTATAAATTACGTAAACGGCAAACAGCGAATGAAACCCAAAAAATAATTTATACAAAGTCATGACACTATTGAGCACCAGTTCGCATTGACAAATTCTTTGTTTAGGAAATATAATTTAACTTCAGCAAATACTTTAAAAGGGGGGATCCTAATGTCCGAAGCTGTTATCAGTGTGTCAGTGGATACTTTTGATAAGGTGGTGCTTCAGTCGCCAAATCTTGTGATGGTTGATTTCTGGGCGACATGGTGCGGCCCGTGCAAGATTATAGCTCCTGTAGTTGAAGAGTTAGCAAAGGAATATGCAGGCAAGGTGAATTTTGCCAAGGTAAATACTGATGAAAACCCTGATCTTGCAAGCAAATTTAATATCAGAGGCATACCTACGTTGATATTCTTTAAAGATGGGAAGGTTCTGGATCAAGTTGTCGGCGCTGTTCCAAAGGGCCAGCTCAAATCAAAGATAGACTCCCTTATCGGCTAAATGCTTTATGATGTGATCATAATTGTGGAAGGCCCTGCTGGTCTTACAGCAGGGCCTTATTCTATAAGGGCAAAATACAGGCCTGTATGCAACAGAAATTTTAAGTCTATAAGCCCGAGTCATCCTTTTAACAATAAACTATGAACCATAGGCTCAATTATGTTTGAATCATTATCTGAAAGATTAGACGGGATATTTAAGAAGCTGAAGGGCAGAGGGCTTCTCAGGGAAGATGACGTTAACGCAGCCCTTAAAGAGGTCAGAATGGCTCTCCTTGAGGCTGATGTTAACTTTAAGGTTGTCAAGGATTTTGTTGAGAAGGTCAAGACAAGGGCTGTCGGCAAAGAGGTGATTGACAGCATAACCCCGGGTCAGCAGGTGGTTAAGATCGTCAACGATGAACTCTGCGCTCTTATGGGCGGCGGACAGGCCAAGATAAATCTCTCCCCAAACCCTCCTACTGTCATCATGCTTGTCGGCCTGCATGGTTCAGGGAAGACCACAACCTCCGCAAAGCTTGCAAATAACTTTAAGAAAAACGGCAGAAGGCCAATGCTTGTTGCGTTGGATACCGGAAGACCCGCTGCTATTGACCAGCTCCAGTCGCTCGGCGCCCAGATTGATGTGCCTGTATACGCAACCCGGCCCGGAGACAACCCTGTAAATATCTTTCCCCATGCTCTTAAGCAGGCAAACATAGAAGGCAGAGACATTATAATCCTGGACACCGCAGGCAGGCTTCATATTGATGAAAACCTGATGGCAGAGCTTGAGGAACTGAAGAGAACAGCACAGCCAAAAGAGATACTGCTTGTTGCAGACGCCATGACAGGTCAGGATGCTGTAAATATCGCAAAATCCTTCAATGAAAGGCTTGACCTTCAGGGAGTCATCCTTACGAAGATGGATGGCGATGCTCGCGGCGGCGCAGCCCTTTCAATCGTATCCGTAACCGGCAAACCTGTGAAATTCATTGGTGTTGGAGAAAAGGTTGATTTCCTTGAGCCGTTTCACCCTGAGAGGATGGCCTCAAGGATACTGGGGATGGGTGACGTTGTAAGCCTTGTGGAGAAGGCTCAGGAAGCAGTTGATATGAAGGACGCCCTTTCGCTGGAAGAGAGGCTTAAGAAGAATATCTTCACCTTTGATGACCTTAAAAACCAGATAAAACAGATCAAGAAGATGGGTTCTTTTGAGAGCATTCTCAGTATGATCCCCGGCGTCGGCAAGCAGATGAAGGGGGTCCAGGTGGATGATAAGGCGTTTGTCAGGATTGAAGCTATAATAAATTCCATGACAAGGCAGGAAAGGGCCAATTATGCTATAATTAACCCCAGCCGCAAAAGGCGGATCGCACAGGGAAGCGGCACAACCGTGCCTGATGTCAACAGGCTGATAAAGCAGTATATCGGCATGAAGAAGATGTTGAAGAAGTTTAAGGGGGGCAGAGGCTTTAACCTGTCGCAATTTAAGTTTTAGTGATATATTACTATAGTTGTTATTATAGACTTGAATCTTGAGTTCTGTTTCATGTATTATTAACTCTTTAATAAAGATGGAGGAAATGTTTTGGTAAAGATAAGATTGACAAGAAAAGGCAAGAAGAAGCAGCCTTTCTACAGGGTGATAGTCATTGATTCAAGAAAGAGAAGAGACGGGCCATTTGTAGAGATTTTAGGTACATATGACCCGCTCAAGAACCCTTCTGAAGTGAAGATAGACACTGAAAGGGCCAAGTATTGGATCGGCAATGGAGCGCAACCGACTTCTGTTGTTAAGAAGCTTTTGAAAATCTCAGGGCTTTAAAAAATACCCTGATCCATGGAGGTGGAGATGAAATCACTTATTGAGCAGATGGCCAAGGCTCTGGTAGACAAACCAGAGGAAGTTGCCGTTACCGAGGTGGTGGGAGAAAAGACCACTGTTTATGAACTGAGGGTTGATACATCCGACTTGGGAAAAGTTATTGGAAAGCAGGGGAAGACAGCGAGGTCAATGAGAACAATACTGAGCGCCGCCGGAACAAAGTTAGGCAAGCGCTGCGTACTTGAGATACTTGAATAGCTGAAAGGCTTTTGCAGGCTAAATCAGCAGGAAGCTTCAAAAATAAGAGGGGTTATCCCCTCTTATTTTTAGAAAAGCTAAATATACAGCAAGTGAGATGTGATGTCCTGACAATTTTCCCCGAGATAATAAATGCCTATCTCAACGAGAGTATTCTAAAGAGGGCGCAAGAGAAGAAGATACTGGATGTTAAAGTTGTCAATATCAGGGACTTTGCATCAGGCAGGCATAAAGCTGTAGATGATTCTCCTTTCGGGGGCGGAGCAGGTATGGTCTTCAAGCCGGAGCCGATATTCAGGGCAATGGATGCCCTGAAAGAAGACGGTGTTCCGAGAAGGGTCGTGCTTTTGAGCCCGCAGGGAAAGCCTTTTGACCAATCCATGGCTGAGGACTTTTCAAGGGAAGAGAAGAGATTTGTATTTATATGCGGCCGTTACGAAGGCATTGATGAGAGGGTCAACATCTCTATTGTCGATGAAGAGGTCTCGATCGGAGATTATGTTATTACCGGCGGAGAGCTTGCCGCGCTTGTTGTAATTGATGCGGCAACGAGACTTATTCCCGGGGCATTAGGCGATAAAAATTCGATAGAGGATGAGTCGTTCTCATGGAAAATGCTCGACTATCCTCATTATACAAGGCCGAGCGAGTTCAGGGGATTAAAAGTCCCGCAGGTTCTTCTCTCGGGAAACCATAATGAGATATGGCTTTGGAGGAGGAAAGAGGCATTAAGAAAGACGCTTAAAGCAAGGCCTGACCTGATGGAGAAGATTGAGCTTGCCGGCGAGGATAAAAAGCTGATTTCTGAGATATTTTCAGAAGAGATCGATTAACAGATATAAAATTTACAGGAGGACTGTGAAATGAATGCGATAAAGATAATTGAAGAATCTTATAAAAAGGAAATCCCGCCTTTTAACGTTGGTGATACCGTTAAAGTTACAATGAGGGTCAAAGAAGGAGAGAAGGAGAGGCTCCAGTCATTTGAAGGCGCTGTTATCGGCAGAAGAGGAAGCGGAACACGCGAGACCTTCAGGGTTAGAAAGATATCTTACGGGGTAGGGGTTGAAAAAATATTCCCTATCCACTCTCCGCTGATAGAGAAGATCAAGGTTGTCAAGGAAGGAAAAGTCAGAAGGGCAAAGCTTTATTATCTGCGTGATAAAAAAGGTAAGGCAACCAAGATAAAGGAAAAATCATTCAACAAAACTTAACATCGAAATACTGAACAAGTCCAAAGCTTGAATGATCAAAAGAATAGAACCGACCTCTATTTTTCAGTATGATGAAAATATCCGCCTAAAAAACCCCATTCTTGCAGGCATTGACGAAGCAGGCAGGGGCCCTTTAGCAGGGCCTGTGGTGGCAGCCGCTGTTATACTTCCGTCAGGGCTTGTTATAAGAGGTCTAAGAGACTCAAAACAGACCTCTGAAAATGAGCGCAACAGGTTCTTCTGGGAAATAACATCTTCTGCTCTTAATATCGGCGTTGGGATTGTAACTGCCGATATTATTGATAAGATAAATATACTCAACTCCACGAAACACGCCATGGCAGCCGCCGTAAGAGACCTGAAACTTAAACCCGATATTCTGATGATAGATGCTGTCAATCTGCCGGATGTCGGCATTGAGCAAGAGTCAATAATAAAAGGAGAATCAATAAGCTCATCAATAGCTGCCGCCTCGATTGTTGCCAAGGTTGTGAGGGATGATATAATGTTCGATTATCACGAAAAGTATCCTGCCTATGAATTCAGGCAACACAAAGGATACTGCACGAAAAAGCATGTTGAACTCTTGCGTTTACACGGACCATGCCCCATTCACCGGAGAAGCTTTAAAGTGCCGGATACAAGTCTGTCTCTTAAATAATTTTTACTGTCAAAAAAACATACTGTCCGGTCGCCTCATATGAGTAAATAGGGTAGGGCCGCCACACGGACCCTATAACACCTTAGATGAATTGCTGAAAGTGAAAGGAATCGGCCCAAAGAAACTTAATAAATTCCGCTCTTGTAGGTAATAAGGAAATCCCTTAGCAGTGACAGCAGCGCATTGAAAACTTCAATAGATTACGCCTTTGGGAGCAAAGGCTTTGTAATTCAGGCTATCCCCTTTATTGATGAAGTAGAGATTCAGATGTCCGTCAGAAAATTCATACCCCCAGACCTCTAATATGGTCTCCATCGGTATCTCGTCCCAAAATTCTTCTTCAGGTCCCCAAAGATATTTATTGCGCTTTACGATAATCTTCTTATCAACAGGCTCTCCAAGCAAGTCCTTAATCTCCTGTTTGGGTTGACCTGCTATAATCTTTCCTTCAAGCTCAGAATAAGCCTTTGCGTAAGATTTAAATGGATAAGAAACAATAACTACAGCGCAAATGATGCCAATAAACTGACTTATCATAGATTTTATGTCCATATGTCTCTTATGGAGAATGCCCAAAATACGTTGGATTAATTTGTTAAAATTTATCTAATTGTCTTCTTATCAAAGCAGGATTCCTGCGGCAATCAAGAACTGCATAAACTAAGGCTTCATCCTCAGATATTTTGTAGTAGACAGCAAATGGAAACCGTTTTGAAAGCATCCGGTGATAGCCGAAGTAAACGGGATGAATTAGAGCATAAATTTGCAGCGAATCAATGTCAGAAAACAGGGAATCTATGAAGTAGTTGCCGAGGCCAATGGATTGTTTTTCGTAGAAATGAAATCCATCTATCAAGTCTTGTGATGCAGATTCAAGAATACGAATTTTCATTCTAAGGATTTTCTAATTCTTTTTTTCTCTCTGTCCCAGTCATTGAATTTTTCTTTGCCTTTGGCCGCAGATTTTTCCCGCTGCGATAAAATATCCTTGTGCCATGATGGAGAAGTTACTGACTCAGCATGTTTACACAAATCATCCCATAGAGACTCCATAGCACGAATTTTATCGGCTGTTGTCATTTTGTCGAGCTGTAATATCATGTATTTTCACCTCACATTTCTTTAATTATTAACGCCTGCTTTTTTTATATTTTAGAATAATTAAGTTAAACATTTCCTGTTATCTTGTCACAACGCAGCAGTCGAGCCGCCACGCAACGTATTGGTAAATATGGACGAAACACGGGATGTGACTATTCATCGTTTTTTTTGAACCCATTAACTTTTTGCCCTTACCAACGTTACTTGCCGCCATCCGACATGGTAGTTGCAGAGGAGCCCTTCGGCAGCAGCATGGCCACCACTACACGAGTGTTCACCGTACCTTGATTGATCACGGAATGCACATCTCCGGGATTTTCCGTCCAGCTCTCTCCTGCCTTAACTTTTCGTTCTGCACCTTTATCCTGCAAAGTCATCTCTCCCTCCAGTACGGTCGCAAGCACATATCCGCCATGGGAATGCGGCAGAAAGCCGGAACCGGTCGGGAAATCCAGGACGATTGTCAACAGATCATAGTCGCCTGTCTTTACTACGAGAGGGAAACTGGCTTTAGAAATTTCGTTTGGCTTAGGCAGCGTCTCCATCTTAGACATATCTTTCTCATTGCCGCCCATTTTGGATTCTTCGTGTGCCATTACGAAATTCGACAGTCCGAAAACCATGCTGACGATCACGATGTAATACATTATCCGTTTCATTTTAAATCTCCTTTCCTTGTCCATTATGAGCATATAGCATTTAGTTTTAAACTTTTTAGATATCTATTAACAAGCTATCATGAAAAAAGGTAATAGTCAAACATATTTTTGACAATGCATCAGGGGAGGCACTTCAGCGAGGATCATAGCCGGACGGCCATATAAGACTGTAGATGAATTAGACAAAGTGAAGGGAATCGGGACAAAGAAACTTAAAAAATTCCGCCCTTATTTTGTAGTCAGGTAAATCAGCCGTTGGTTGGGTGTTGCGTTAGGACTCGAATTCAGATTTATTTAGACCTGCCTGACGGATAATGGATTGAAGTGTGCCGATGCGTAATTCTGAATGATTCGGAACTGGCACGGTGATCGTCGTATCAGGCAGACGTTTCTGCATTACGATATGACTGCCGCGCTGACGCACCTGAACAAAGCCGTGTCGCACGAGAATGTCGCAGACTTGCTTCCCTGAAAGGATGCGAAGCTTACCCAACTGCAACATCCACTCTTGTTACGTAAACTTCCTCGTGCAAGCGCGTCTGAATCTCCGTGGGGGAAGCAGTTTCAAAGAATAACTCAAGGGCTTCGCGAAGATTCTCGCGGGCTTCTTCGATTGTATTACCTTGACTGGCGATATCAAGTTCCGGACAAAGCGAGACGTACCCGCCTTCTTCACGCTCGATAATTGCTGTAAGCTGCTTATGCATAGTTTCTACTCCAATTCAGGAAATTTAATGTCCGATTCAGATACACGCATTATAGCATTAATTCACATCAATTTCATGCAGAAAATGTCAAACAGGGTAAGTCTTATAAAACCGTAGATGAATTGCTAAAAGTGAAGGGAATCTGGACAAAGAATCTTAAAATTTCCGCACATATTTTGTAGTCAGGTAAATTAATCAATCGCCATCAGTTCTATCATTCATTTATAGTAATGTTATTGCTCTTTGTCTCTTCATTATTTTTACTTTTGGGTTTACTCCATTTCTTTTTACTTAATTCACCGGAAGCGAATAAGGTAATCAGGAAACCGAGTGTTAATCCACCGAGCAAGGTTTTATAATGCGCAAGGAGGTTAAGGTGTCGTGCAGTCATTGTTGAGGAATAATAGATTTTAATCATTCCAAGAACGCCAGAAATCAGCCCACTAAGACCGGCAAAGAACAAAATTCTCTTTGCCCATCTAACAGCAGACGACTTTTTCGAAAACGCCCCTATCATGAGAACTAAGCCTACGCCGATTTCAATTAATATTAATTTGCTATATTCCCAAAACATAATCAATTATTATCTTAACTGCTGAGTAAAAGTAGCATAAATTTGAATGTGTGGTCAATCAATAGCATAAAAGGTTGACTTGAAAGAATATGAAATGTTACGTTATAAGCAATTTTTTACCCCTTCTGCTGAAAGGGTTTATCGTTTCTGTTTTCTTCAAGCACAATAATTGCTCGAAACGGAGAAGAAATAGTGAAGACCGCCACATTTGAAAGAGGCGTACATCCTAACGATTTCAAGGAATTAACCGCAAGCAAGCCTGTTCAGCAGGCACGCATCCCCAAGAGAGTTGTCATCCCATTGAGCCAGCACATAGGAGCGCCTGCAAAAGTTGAGGTCACAATTGGCGATGAAGTTAAAAGAAATCAGGTCATAGGTTCACCCCCCGGCTTTGTTTCAGCGCCGGTACATGCCTCCATCTCAGGCAAGGTGGTTGCCATAAGCGAATTCCTTCATCCTTCCGGAAGGATGGTTACTTCCGTTGTAATTGAAAGCGATGAAAAAGATGAGAGCATAACCTTAAAAGAGAACCCCGATTTCATGAAGCTGAGCGCTGATGAGATAAAGACCTGCATAAAAGAAGCTGGGATAGTAGGCCTTGGCGGGGCTACTTTTCCTACCAATGTAAAACTCTCGCCTCCCAAAGAGAAGACCATAGACACAGTAATACTGAACGGGGCCGAGTGCGAGCCCTATCTGACCGCTGACCACAGGCTGATGGTGGAGCGGCCTCAGGATATTGTTGCCGGGTTAAAACTCATCATGAAATCGGTCGGCGTGAATAAAGGATTTATAGGCATAGAGAAGAACAAGCCTGATGCTATCGAGGCGATGAAGAAAGCAGCGGCAAATGAGCCGGGAATTGAAGTCAGCCCTCTTACCGTCAAGTATCCGCAGGGCGCTGAAAAGATGCTTATAAAGGCGCTGACCGGCAGGGAAGTCCCGGGCAAAGGCGGTCTTCCTATGGATGTAGGTGCCGTAGTTCAAAATGTCGGCACTGCGCTTGCTATTTACGAGGCTGTCCGTTTTGGCAAACCTCTGACTGAAAGGGTGGTAACAGTTACCGGCAAAGGTGTAAAGGAACCAAAGAACCTTATGGTCCGCATTGGAACTCTTGTGTCCGAGCTTATTGAAGAATGCGGCGGCCTCACCGAAAATGCCGCAAAGGTAATATCAGGCGGTCCGATGATGGGGTTTGCTCAGTGGAGCCTTGATGTGCCGGTGATAAAAGGCACATCCGGAATTCTTGTTCAGTCTGAGGATGAATTCGTATCTTCAGAGGAATATTCCGCGTGCATAAGGTGCGGGCGCTGCATAGATGTCTGCCCTATGGGGCTAAATCCGTCAATGCTGAGCATACTATCGGAAAAGGGACATTACGAGGATGCAAAAGCATATAATCTGTTTGACTGCTTTGAGTGCGGCTCATGCGCGTTTGTCTGCCCATCAAAGAGGCCGATGGTACAGTTCGTAAGGCTTGCAAAATCGCAGACAAAGCCGGGGTAGTCAATATCATAATTTAAAAGGGGAAGATGGAAGCGAAAAGAGATCAATTTATAGTTTCAGTAAGCCCGCATGTCAGGGATGAAGAGTCTGTAAGGCATATTATGTGGAGCGTCAGTGCCGCGCTCTTCCCCGCGTTACTGGCATCATTCTGGTTCTTTGGTCCAAAGGCGATATTCGTTACAGCACTCTGTATCATCTCATCGGTTCTCTCTGAATATATATTTCAGAAGGCGCTTAACAGGAAGATCACCATTAATGACGGGAGCGCATTCCTGACAGGTCTTCTCCTCGGCATGAACCTTCCGCCGAGCCTACCATTTTATGTGCCTATTGTGGGTTCGGTCATGGCGGTAGTAATAGTCAAACAGCTCTTCGGCGGTCTCGGTTATAACATCTTCAACCCCGCGCTTTTAGGCAGGGCTTTTTTGCTCATAACCTGGCCTAAGGCGATGACGATATGGAGCGCGCCGACGGCAAAACTCACCGGACTTGACGCGGTGACAACCGCAACGCCCCTTGGGATATTAAAAGAAGAAGGTGTTGGAAAACTGATGGAGGAGTTCGGCACAAAGAGCGACCTCTATATGAGCCTTCTCACAGGGGAAAGAGCGGGTTCTCTCGGAGAGACATCCGCAATTTTGCTTCTATTAGGCGCAGCTTATCTCTTATATAAAAAATACATAACATGGCATATCCCTCTTTCTTTTCTCGCAACAGTCGGGGTTCTTGCCTGGGTCTTTGGCGGCAAAGGCACGCTCTTCACTGGCGACCCTGTTGTGCACCTTCTCAGCGGCGGCCTTATATTAGGCGCATTCTTTATGGCAACTGATTACGTGACATGCCCTACCATCAGAAAAGGGCAGATAATATTCGGCATAGGATGCGGCGCACTTACAATGCTGATACGTCTTAAGGGCGGCTTCCCTGAAGGCGTTATGTTCGCCATTCTCCTTATGAACTGTTTTGCTCCTCTGATTGACAGGGGCGTGAAGCCTGATCTCTTCGGCGCTGTAAAGGAGAAGAAGAAATGACGCCAAAGGATATGCTAAAAATAACAGTCAACCTTGTTGTTATCTACGTTATCGGCGGACTGATCCTTGCTTTTGTATATGCCAAGGCGTCTCCTATTATGTTCATAAAGGCGAAGGAGGAAAAGGAGGCGGCTCTCAAGACCATGATGCCTGAGGCAGACAAGATAGAAGAAATAGGCAAGTGGTCGCCGCATGGAAAGCACGCCGGATATTATTCAGCCAAAAAATGCGGCGAAGTTAAGGTGCATTCTGTAAAGGATGAAAAGACCGGGAAGATGATAGAGGAAAAAGAATGCATAAATGCCGAAGAGATAGGCTATATTGTCGAGGGCTTTGGAAAGGGTTATTCAAGTTATATAAATATTCTTACTGCAATTGATAAAAATTATACTGTTAAAAAGATAAATATTCTGCATCACGCAGAGACCCCCGGTTTGGGAGACGAGATCGAAAAGGATTATTTCCTGAAGAGGTTTGAAGGCAAGACCCTTGATACGCTCGTTGTTATAAAAGGAGAGACCGCTGATAAAGTAGAGGCGATAACCGGCGCCACGATCTCCAGCCGAGCAGTGACGGAAGACGGGGTGAAAAACGGAGTGAAGATGCTTAAAGAAAAACTTGCCGGCGGTGGAGGAGGAGAAGAAGAGCATGGCTCACACTGATAAAAGCAACTGGGAGCTGATAAAAAACGGGATGTTCAGCGAGAACACCATCTTCAGGATGGCTATCAGTCTATGTCCTTCAATCGCGGTGACCAATAGTTTA
Source organism: Nitrospirota bacterium (assembly GCA_016222905.1). Lineage (GTDB taxonomy): Bacteria > Nitrospirota > Thermodesulfovibrionia > UBA6902 > UBA6902 > JACRPZ01. The sequence continues at coordinate 15,627 of JACRPZ010000014.1, read as the reverse complement.
AAGAACGGTTTCTTTATGGGCGTGGCGGTTATTTTTGTTCAGACAATGGTCAATCTCACTGTTTCATTGATAAGAAATTTTATTAACCCAAAGATACGTATTCCCATATTCATGCTGATCATTGCGGGTTATGTGAGCCTGATAGATATGTCGATGGCGGCGTTTGCAAGGCCGGTCTACAAGCAGATAGGTCTCTATATCCAGCTTATTGTCGCGTTCGCGTCAATATTTGCGAGGGCTGAGGTCTTTGCCGTGAAGAACAAGATTGTTCCGTCAGTAGCTGACGGTTTCGGTATGGGTGTCGGCTTCTTTTTAGCAATGATAGTGATCAGCTTCTTCAGGGAGCTTCTGGGAAAAGGCGCATTATGGGGCATTCCGATAGTACCGGGACATCCGCTGCTCATAATGATCCTGCCTGCGGGCGGTTTCTTTGCTGTCGGGCTATTGATGGGATTTTTCAACTGGATGGATATGAAATTGACCGCGCGAAAGGCGGCGCAGGGAACAACGAGGTAGATGTAACAATTTCAGGAGAATAGATTATGGACTTTGGAAAACTTTTTCAGCTTATAATTGCGGCATCATTAATCAATAATTTTGTATTTACAAGATTTCTCGGGCTCTGCATCTTCTTCGGCGTCTCAAAAAAGATGGAGACAGCCGTAGGAATGAGCATAACGTTTACTGCGGTCATGGTTATAAGCTCGGCATTGAGCTGGGTGGTTTTCAAATTTATCATGGTGCCTCTTCAATTGGAATTTCTTAAGATAATAGTATTTATCGGCATTATTGCGGCGTTCGTTCAGTCTGCGGATACGATTATGAAAAAGATCAGCCCATCTCTTTATTACAAGCTCGGCATATACCTTGCTCTGATTACCACGAACTGCATCATTCTTGCGGTGCCTCTGATAAATGCAGGCGAGGGATACTCCTTTATAGAGAGTATGGCATTCGGTCTCGGATCGGGCATAGGTTTTGCGCTGGCATTGGTGATAATGGCAAGCATCCGTGAGAAACTTGAATTGGCAGACATACCTGCGCCATTCAGAGGGCTTCCGATTTCTTTTATCGTGGCAGGGCTGATAGCTTTGGCATTTACGGGATTTTCGGGTTTGATAACGTTGTAGCTTTCGGCCTAAAATAAAAATAGACGATGTATAATTTCAACATGATAACGAAAAGAACCGCATCTATATTTACCTTTGCTCTTTTGATCTTCTGCTCTTCCGCGCTTTATGCGGGTGTAGGCGCCGGGGTCGAAGCGAAGGAAAGCGTAGATCTTATTGCCGTCCTTAAATTTACCGCGATCTTTTTAGGAGGCATCGCCGCCGTCTTCGGTATCGGACTTGCATTTGCCGCCAAGAAGTTTGCAGTGCAGGAAGACCCCCGTATTGATCAGGTATCTGAATCGCTTGCGCATGCCCATTGTGGCGCCTGTGGTTTTGCGGGATGCAGGCAGTATGCGGAGGCAGTAGTGATGAAACCAGAGGTTGCGCCGAACCTTTGCACCCCCGGCGGAAAGGCTACTGCGGAGTCTGTTGCAAAGATCACAGGCAAAGAAATGACCCAGCTTGAACCCAAGATCGCGAGAGTATTCTGTCAGGGAGGCAGATCAAGATCATCCCGCAGGTTCAAATATGAAGGCATAGAGGACTGCAAGGCAGCGGTTCTTGCAAGCGGTGGAGACAAGTCATGCATATACGGCTGTCTCGGATACGGCACGTGCTTCAGGGCGTGTCCGTTTGATGCGATAAGAATGAGCGATGATGCTCTGCCTGTAATTGATCCTGCAAAGTGCACTGCCTGTGGAATGTGCGCTCTGGCATGTCCCAAAAAGGTCATTGAGATATTGCCTATGGCAAAAGAGGTGCTCGTAAGGTGCCACTCGAAAGATAAAGGCGCTGCCACAAAGAAGAACTGTCAGGTCGGATGCATCTCCTGCGGCATCTGCGAAAAAGTATGCCCTTACAATGCGGCTGTAGTTGAGAATAATCTCTCACGGATAAATCTTGACAAATGCAAGGTCTGCGGCCTATGCGTGACAAAATGTCCTACCAACGCAATAATGGATTACATACCCAAGAGGTCAAAAGCGGCTATAACTGAAAAGTGCATCGGCTGTCATAAATGCGTAACTATCTGTCCTGTAAATGCGCCTTCAGGAGAGCGGAAGAAACTCCATACGGTCAATCAGGAGAAGTGCATCGGTTGCGGAATATGCACTGCAAATTGTCCCGTGCTTGCCATACAGGGCACGATCAATTATCCTGAAGTAAAAGAGGCGTTTGAGGCAAAGAAAGCGGCTGCTGCAAAAGCAAAGGCTGAAGCGCAAGTTTAAAAATTAACCTACCTTATATACGCCTCTGTAACGTATCTGAGCATCATCCTGTGCGTATTAAAATAATTGGCATTCTTGCCTATCGCATTCTGCATCATTCTTATCCATGTCTTGCGGTCATTATAATAGGTTGGGATAATTTTGTTTTCAAGCTTGGCATAGAGGTCATCAGCATCAATCTTATTAATGTTGTTTTCCGTCTGTATCAACGAAGGAGCAGGGCCTATTGACCAGCCTGTGTATCCTTCTATATGTCCTTCAATCCACCAACCGTCAAGCACGCTGAAGTTAAGCACTCCATTATGAGCTGCCTTCATGCCGCTTGTGCCAGACGCCTCAAGGGGCCTCAGGGGTGTGTTTAACCATACATCCACGCCGGAGACAAGCTTCAGGGCAATCTCCATATTATAGTTTTCAATAAAGACAAGCCTGATCTTCCCTTTCAGAGCCTTCTTTAATGAAAAGATCTGCTCTATAAGCCGTTTGCCATCTTCATCCCTGGGGTGCGCCTTCCCTGCATAGATAATCTGAATTTTTCCTGTCCCGATCTTCTTCAGCCTTTCCATATCACTGAATAGCAAGGCAGCCCTTTTGTATGCTGTAGCCCTTCTTGCAAAACCTATCGTGAGCGTCTCATAATCCATCCCGGCATCTGAAATAGAGTTCACATAATCAATAAGCATTCTCTTGGCTTTTAGATGGGCTTCCCATATCTCTTCGTCAGGTATAGCCCCAACTCTTACGAAGAGTTCAGGCTCATTCGCCCACCCCGGAAGGTATTTGTCATATATCTTCTTAAAGCCCTCCGATGTCCATGTAAATGAGTGCACTCCGTTGGTTATGGAATTTATTTTATATCCGGGAAACATGCCCTGTGAGACCTCCCCGTGCATCTTTGCCACACCGTTCACATAATTGCTCAGGTTCAGCCCAAGGAGCGTCATATTGATATCTTTATCGCCTGCAAGTTTGCGAAGGATTGTTTGGGGGAAATAATCATTCAAGACCGTCTTGTAGAGATCATAAGGAAATCTGTCGTGCCCCGCCTCAACAGGAGTATGAGTTGTAAAGACACAGAGTTCCTTGACAGAATCAATATCCCAGATATGTGATTCATCCCAGACGTCTTCTATTCTCTTTTTATATTTATGCAGAAGTTCAAGTGTGAGAAAGGCCGCGTGTCCCTCATTCATATGATACTTTTTTATCTCAACCCCAAGCCTCCTGAGCATCCTTACCCCGCCTATGCCGAGAATTGCCTCCTGCTTTATCCTGTATCTCTTGTCCCCACCATAAAGGTAATGAGTCAACTCCCTGTCCTCAGGACTGTTCTCAGGCAGGTCTGTATCAAGGAAGATCACGGGAACGCTTCCTCCTCTCAGACTCTCAACAATGTAAATCCACGCCTGTAAATATACTGTTCTGCCCTCGATCTCAATTGAGACTTTATCAGGCTCAACGGTCATCAGAGCAGAAGGCTCCCATTCTACAGGCTTCTCTGTCTGATGCCCCTTCTCATCTATCACCTGGCGAAAGTATCCTCTGCGGCTGATAAGGGTAACAGCCACCAATGGAAGGTTCAGGTCAGCCGCTGATTTTATCGTATCACCTGCAAGCACGCCCAGTCCGCCGCTGAATGTAGGGATGTCGTCCCTGAGGCCGATCTCCATGGAGAAGTATGCAATTTTTTGTTCGTTAGTGAATTTTTCTACAATTGACATCAGGACATTATATCAGATTTTTATATCAGTGGTAATGCCGGCTGAATTTGCTTGCAAACCGATGAATGTCTTTTACATCAATTTTCTATTGACAAAAGGCTTATATTCATATACAGTTTAGAAAGTAAATTGTATCGAGGCAATACGAAAATTTTGCCTTATAACTAAAAACAAAAAAGGAGGACTTTATGGCTGCAAAGAAGAAGACCGCAGTAAAGAAGAAGACTGTCGTAAAAAAGAAGAGGACCCCAAACCCGGCGTTCATGAAACCGATGAACATAAGCGATGATCTCGCAAAGATAGTCGGGAGCAAAGCTATCCCAAGAACAGAGGTCACAAAGAAGCTCTGGGCTTACATCAAAAAGAACGGCCTGCAGGATGCGAAGAACAAGAGAAACATCAATGCTGATGCCAACCTGAAACCGATATTCGGCGGCAAGAAGACCGTCTCAATGTTTGAGATGACTAAGCTGGTCAGCAAACACTTAAGCTAAACATTCAACAGTACTGTAAAAGCAGGCAGGCACTTGAACAACTCAATAGTGCCTGCCTGCTTTTATTTTTTTGAAATCTCACTTTACCCTGCCATTATGCTAAAATTAATTTTCGATTATTAAGTTCACTGGAGGTGTTTTGTGGAGATTCAATCTTTTGTTCTGAAAAAAGCGCTGGAGGCAAAGGAAGGCGCAAGGGCCATTGCAAATATCTCTTCCGGTCAGAAGAATGATGCATTAATAAAAATGGCTGAGGCGCTGGTGAAAAAAAGCGGGGAGCTTCAGGCAGCCAACAGAAAAGACATAGCTTCTGCAAAGAATAAGGGCCTCTCCAAAGCCATGATTGACAGGCTCACACTGACTGAAAAGGGGATCGCCGAGATGGCGCAGGGACTTGTTGAGATCGCGGGATTGCCGGACCCTGTCGGCGAGATAACAAAGATGCGGATCAGGCCTAATGGAATGATGGTGGGCAAGATGCGCGTCCCTATAGGCGTCATTGGAATAATATATGAATCAAGACCTAATGTAACAGCAGACGCAACCGGACTCTGCCTTAAGGCCGGTAATGCCGTAGTCCTCAGAGGCGGCTCCGAGGCTATCCATTCCAATAAGGCTATCGTGAAGATACTGAGAGACACGGCAAAGGCGCATGGAATACCACAGGGTGCAATAACCTTCATTGACACTCCTGACCGGGAAGCAGTGATGGAGATGCTTAAGCTTGAGGGAACTATTGACCTTATAATCCCTAGGGGCGGCGAAGGGCTTATCAGGGCTGTGACCGAAAACTCCCGCATTCCTGTTCTTAAACATTACAAAGGCGTGTGCCATGTCTTTGTTGACCGCGATGCGAATATAAAAATGGCTGAAGATATATGCTTTAACGCAAAGCTTCAGCGCCCCGGCACATGCAATGCAATGGAGACGATGCTGGTGGATGAAAAGATCGCAAAGAAGTTCCTCCCCGGCATGATCAATAGGTTCAGAAATGAAGGGGTGAAACTCAAAGGCTGTCAGCGCACAAGAAGGCTTGATAAAAAACTTTCCGAAGCCAGAGATGAGGATTTTTATACTGAATACATTGATAAGATTTTAAATATAAAGATAGTCAAGGATATTGATGATGCAATGGACCATATTGCAAAGTACGGCTCTGCCCACTCAGACGCCATTGTCACAGATGATTACAGTAAATCAATGAGGTTCCTGAGAGAGGTTGACTCCTCCGCAGTCTTTGTAAATGCATCAACAAGGCTCAACGACGGTTTCCAGTTCGGCCTCGGCGCTGAGATGGGCATCTCAACAGACAAGATACACGCGCGCGGGCCGATGGGACTGGAAGAGCTTACGTGTACAAAATTTATTGTTCTCGGTAACGGGCAGATCAGGACATAGCTTCGAATCATGGAGAAGATAGGCATTTTTGGTGGAGCATTCAATCCAATACATTACGGTCACCTGAGAACTGCTGAAGAAGTGGCTGATATGCTCGCTCTTGACAGAGTGCTCTTTATACCATCAGGCAAACCCGCATTCAAAAAGCCCGGACTCGCGGACGCAAGGCACAGATATCAAATGACAAAGAGAGCCATAGATGATAACCCCCTCTTTGCAATATCCGACATTGAGTTAAAGACACCCGGCAGGTCATATTCTGCTGATACAGTCAGGAAAATTAAAGAGATGTATGATGATTACAATCTTTACTTCATCATGGGGATTGACGCATTTGCCGACCTACCGGACTGGAAAGAGCCGGAGAGTCTGATAACATTGGCGAATATAGTTGTTATTTCAAGGCCTGAATATCTCTTTGCTGACCTGTCATCATCGCCGTATATCAAAAGAATCCCTAAGAAAGCTTTACGGGAGCTTGATAAAGGCGAAAGAAAAAAAATTTCTTTTAAAATGCCTTCGGGTCAGAGATGCCATCTCTTGAATGTTACAGAGCTTAATATCTCAGCTTCACGCATAAGAAATCTACTGATGTACGGTAAGAATGCAAAATATCTCTTGCCTGATTCAGTAAAATCCTATATAATTTCCCATAGGCTATACAAAAAAGTTAGAGAGTCGTAAGCTGAAATTTATTCGACTTTCCACTATCCCAAACAGAAGGAGATTAAAGACCTTAAAGAATTCAGACAGCAAAGAAAAGGCTTTAAAGGCAGCCAACACAGCGGTTGACAAGAAAGCAGCAGATACTGTAATCCTCGAATTAACAGACCTTTCAACAATTGCGGATTATTTCATTATCTGCACTGGAGAGAATCCGGCACAGATAAAGGCGATCTCCGAAGCCATAAAAGAGGGCTTTCAAAAAAAGAATATCTTACCCATCGGGATAGAGGGACTGAAGTTTGTGCGCTGGGTGCTGATGGACTACGGAGATATAATAGTTCATATCTTCAGCAGGGAAGCAAGGAATTTTTACGAGCTGGAAAGGTTCTGGATTGATGCTCCAAGGATCCCCCTTGAAGAGAAGAAAAAAATCAGCCGCAGACCGCGCATAGTTAAATAAAACGTAACTACTCAGGTGAATAGTCTGTAGGTTTTCAGGTAGATACTTACAGACTACAGTCTAAACAACCTTAGTAGTTACTATTTTTCTTTTTTTAAATACTTAGTTATAATATCTCATTACTTTGCACCTGTAAATCAGCGGACAAAAGAGTGAAAAATGGCGAAACTTTACGGCTTCCTAATAATAATCTTTCTCGCGGCGCTCAGCCTTCTCGCTTACCTTAATAAAGGGACCGTCGGCCTCACTGTATGGGAAGGCAAAACATATGAGCTCCCGATTATTTCGCTTATTCTTATATCTACTTTTATAGGCATCTTCTCCATACTAATAGTTGTTGTTATCAGGGATGCGAGGCGTTATGTTGACTATTGGCAGAAACAGCGGCAGGAAAAGAAGGCGCTGAAGGTGCAGGAAGTTTACTCAAAGGGACGTGATGCTTTTTTTGCCAGCCGGTATGATGAGGCTTGCGAACTCTTACAGCGCGCTATTGAGAGCAACCCTTCTCATGTAAACGCTCTCTTAAGGCTCGGGGATATTTATTTCAGCAAAGATGACTTGGCAAAGGCCAGGGATTTTTATACAAAGGCAAACAGGATAAAGCCGAGAAGCGTTGAGATACTGTTATCTCTTGAAAAGCTTTCGGAAAAAGAGAAGAAATGGCAGGAGGCATTGAGGTATCTTGACAACATTCTTGAGATTAACGATGAGAATATAAGCGCGCTTTACAGGAAGAGAAATTTATTTGAGGCAAACAAAAAGTGGGCAGAGCTGCTGGATGTTCAGTATAAAATTATAAAAAGCGATATCCCGATTAAAGAGAAGCAAAAGGAGCAGAAGAACCTGTTAGGCTTTAAGTATGAATTAGGAAATTATTATCTTGAAGAAGGCGCTGCGGATAAGGCGATAAAGGTCTTCAGATCCCTTATAAAAGCGGACCCCAATTTTACAGCAGCTTACTTATTGCTTGCGGAGGCATATCTGAAAGCCGGTAATGTTGAAGAGGCGGAGGATGTCCTTGAAAAAGGGTATAACGCTAATTCTGCTTTTATCCTGCTTGCCAGACTTGAAGACCACCTGATAGCAATGGGTGAGCCGGGTAAAACCATAGAACTTTACCAGAAAGCGATACAGAAAGATCCGGGTAATCAAAAGCTTCAATTCTTCCTTGCAAAACTCTATTATCGCCTTGAGATGATTGACTATGCCCTTGAAGCAGCAGTTGCCATAGACACTGCTCTATTTGATTCTTCAAATCTTCATATACTCCTTGGCAATATATATGAAAGACGGACACAGCACTCCAAGGCTGTTGAAGAATTCAAGAAGGCGATGAAGGCTGAGAAACCTTTCATGTCACCCTTCTGCTGCGCAAAATGCGGTTACACCTCAAAGGATTGGACAGGCAGATGCCCTGAATGCAGGCTCTGGAATACATTTGCCCTTGATATAGATGGAACCTGCAAAGCTTAGAAGCGACAGGGTAGTCCTCGATACAAGCCTCTTTGTCAATCCGGATATCCGGCATGATTTCGGCAATACCCCTACGGAGGCTATTGAAGGATTCCTTGTCCTTGCCGGGCAGATCCCCGAGCTTGAGTTCTACATGCCCACATCAATATTTGCCGAGCTCATGAATTTTGTGGAGAAGGAGAAAATACCCGGACGCCTGCTCAGGATTCTCCGTCAGAAATCCCCGCGCAAGCACGAATTAACCTGCCCTGCTTTCTTATTGTACGAACTTATTGAAGACATCAGGGAACGTGTCAATAAAGGGATGAGGGTTGCTGAAAAGGCTGTCAGAAGCGTTGGCAAGAGCGAGGAAAAGGAAGTGATCCAGAGCATGAGAAAGAACTTCAGGGAAGCGCTGAGAGAAGGCATAATTGACAGCAAAGAGGATGTGGATCTCATACTACTGGCAAAAGAGCTTGATGCCCTGCTTGTGACCGCTGATCAGGGGGCTATAAAATGGGCTGAGAAGATGGGTGTAAGATGGCTGATGCCGGAAAAATTCAAAGACTATTTATTGAGCTTTATATAGAGAAGCCGGTTCAGCAAGTCTCCCCAAAAGGGGAATAACTTCCCAAAAAAGGAATTCTACGCTTAATATAACCTCCCTTATTTATTTGGTTTTTAGGTGGCACGATCTTTGCATTCTCCTCCATCGTAGAAAGGAGGGGAGAAGCGCCGCAGAAAAACTAAATGATAAAAATCTGCGTATCACGTATTTAACGTCCCGGGACTTTTAACAACAATAAATAATGCCCTGCCCGGGAAAGGGCATTAAAATCAAAAACAAGGAGGAGTAAAAGAGATGAGAAGAACATCAGTAAAGTTGCTGTTAGTAGCGCTCGCACTGTCAGTATTTCTGATTGGCTGCGCAAAGAAACCGGAGACGGAGATCAACAACGCAAAGGCAGCTCTTGATAGCGCTATTCAGGAAGGCGCTGAGAAGTATGCAAAAGAAGAGGCAAAACTCCTTAATGATGATCTTACCGCTGCTCAGGATGAGATAAAGGTACAGGACGAGAAGTTCTTCAAGAACTATGATAAGGCAAAAGAGATGTTAGCCAGCGTTCAGGCAAAAGCAGACAGCCTTAAAGCAGAGATACCGGCAAGAAAAGAGAAAGCAAAGAATGATGCTCAGGCAGCGCTTGATGCAGCTAAAACCGCTGTTGCAGATGCAAATGCCCTCTTAGCCAAAGCCCCCAGAGGAAAAGGCACGATGGCTGACATTGAGGCGCTGAAGGCTGATGCCGCGGCTCTTCAAGACTCAATTGTAGAAGTAGAGACCCTTATGACAAGCGAAGAGTATTTTGCAGCGGCTGATAAAGCCAATGGCATAAAAGACAAGGCAGCAGAGGTGTCGGCCCAGATCACCGCAGCTCTCGAGAAAAAAGGCAAAAAGTAGTAAAATAGAAGAAAAGGTATCGAGAGATTATTAGATTTTGATTAACAGCGCAATAAAGACAGTTTTACTGCTCTTTTTAAGCGTCCTTTTAGGATGCGAAGGCGCTCCGTTACCTCCAGAGGTCATGCAAGCGGAAACCCGCGAACATGACCTCTGGAAAGCTGACGCTGAAATTTACGCTCCGGAGGATTACAAACAATATAAGTCAGCCCTTAGGAACGGGAAAGACCTGCTGGCAAAAGAGAAGAAGAGGTTCGTATGGTTCAGGGATTATGAACCAATCAGGACGGAATTCAGACATATTCTCTTACATGGTTCCCAAGCCCTTCAGGAGATTGAAACGCAGAAGCAGATCAAATCCCGCAGCGTTGCAGATCAAATCGCATTTTTTCAAAAAAGAATTTCAACCATAAGAGGACTCTCATCTCTTATCAATGAGGGCAAGGTTTCCTGCAGGTCGCTGACAAAAGCTGAACTCCTCTTAAGCGAGCTTTGTCTGCTGAACCAGAGAGGACAGTATGTCGAAGCTGAGAAGAAACTCAAGAGCCTGCCACATTATACGGCAAGAGCTATAGAAGCGATATCTCCGATCCTAAACAGATATGCTGATGCCACACATATAAGAAAATGGCGTGACATGGTAAACGATACAGTTAACCTGTCAAAAGAAAGAGGAATTCATTCAATCGTAGTAAGTAAAGTAGACAAAAAACTGATCCTGTACCATAAGGGAGCGCCGCGCAAAACCTACGAAATAGGCATCGGGACAAACGGCTCGGAAGATAAACTTTATGCAGGCGACAGGGCAACCCCCGAAGGGAAATATTATATTACAAAAAAAATGTCCAGGAGCCGTTATTACAAAGCCCTGCTGATAAATTATCCCAACGATGATGACAGAAGACAATTTACTGCCGCCAAAAAGAAAGGGCTTATCCCTAAATATGCAGGCATCGGCGGCTTGATAGAGATACACGGAGGCGGGAAATCAGGAATGACTTACGGATGCATAGGAATGGAAAACGATCAGATGGACGAACTCTTCAGCATAGTGGATGTTGGAACTCCTGTTACGATTGTAGGCACCGTTGAATATGATAACAACATCTCGTCTGCGATAAAAAGGCTTTAGAGTTGAAGAAGAAAATACTGCTCATATTATTAATAATAACAGCCTCTCTTTTTTTTATTCTGGAAATAACAGGCTGGTATCTCGGCAATTACAACAGCGGCGCTAAGACTGTCAAAGAAAATACGGCCAATCAGAAAAAATCTTCAAAGCCGAAGAAAGCAAAGAACGTTAGCCTTGAAGATAGGCTTAGAGCTCTTTCCCCAAAAGGTTTATATATAGTAATTAACACCTCCGGCAACCGGCTCTATCTTAAAAAAGGTGAGAATACCATACTTGAAGCAGTGGTCTCATGCGGCAGCGGCAATATTCTCACAGAGCCTTCAGGCAAAAAAAGGACCTGGGTCTTTGATTCGCCAAGGGGCGAATACTCAATAAAGTCAAAAATCGTAAACCCGATATGGGTAAAGCCTGACTGGGCCTTTATTGAAGAAGGAGAGGAGATACCGCAGAAGACCGAGGACAGGATGGAGAGCGGCATGTTAGGAGATTACGGCCTTGCCTTCGGCGACGGATATCTGATTCACGGCACATTGTATACCAGGCTTTTAGGCAGAAATGTAAGTCATGGGTGCGTAAGAGTCGGCGATAAAGATCTTGAGGCTGTTTACAAACAGACTCCTATAGGGACAAAGGTGATACTTTTTTAGCTATGAAATTCAGGATTATTTTTCCTCTCATTTACATATTATTTGCGCTCATGATAATCTCAGGAGCAGGAGCCGAAGCTCTGAACAGCAAAGAGGAGCTTCTTGAGTCTGAGCTTGAACTTGCTCAGAAACCGCAGATATATTTCATGCTGAACTCAAGTGACAAGAAGATATACTTTAAAGCGCGCGGTATTATATTAAAGGAGATACCTGTTGACGATATAAAATTCTGGGGATATCTTTCAACCATAAAACCATACACGATGGTTAAAAGGAGCTCATTCTCTACTCCTGTCAGGGATAAAATAAACCTTGAGGAGAGCGATGAGGAAGAGAAAAAAGAGGAGAAGAAAGATACAAAAGAAAAATTCCAGCTCAAGGCGCTGGAACTAAGCGATATGCCGGTGAGCTATACCCTGTCACTTGATGACAATCTTTTCATATCGGTTAGCCTGAGCGAAAAGGGTAAAGTTTCTAGTCTCTATTCAGCGGCTTATTCTTTAAACTGGTATCTGTCCAGACCCCTCTATACAGTATGGAACACCATAAAAAAGAAGCCGTATACCGCCATAAATTTGCGTTTAAAAAAAGAGGATGCCCAATCCCTTTACTGGTCATTTGTTGAGGGCGGTAAAATTATAATATATTAATTTTAAAATTCCTATCAGCCATGTGGTTTTCAAATTTTAAATATCTTTCAATAAATGCCGTTACCTATTAAACATTCCAGACGCACAATTGTCCTGCTTTTTATTCTGTTTGTCCTTTGCCTGATTATTTATGAGTGGCGCACATCAATAATACAATCGTGGATCTTCTCAAGCTATGCAAAGAAATTACAATTTTCCATTGGAGACGGTCCAAGCCCTAATATTATTTTCCCTCATGAAGGCCCTTCTGACAAGGCGAGAGGCTACGTGCGTATCCCCGCATTTGTCAAAAACCTTGAAAAATACGGTTATACAATTGTACGTCAGGCGCGTTTCAGCCCGGAATTAGTCAAGGCAGCTCGTATGGGCATCTCTCCGCCTTACGAAGAAAAGAGTATCGCAGGTTTGACCATATTAGACAAATCGGGAAGCGCTCTGTATGAAAGCATCCCCCGCGATAGAATTTACAGCAGTTTTGAAGAGATCCCTGATGATGTTATTAACATCCTGCTCTTTATTGAGAATCGGCAACTCTTAAAACCGTCAGATGAGCATAAGAACCCTGTCTTTGAATGGGATCGTATGGCAAAGGCCGGAGTTAAATATGTTGGAAAAAAATTCGGCCTACCGATACCGGTTGAAGGGGGAAGCACCCTCGCTACCCAGCTTGAGAAGTATCAGCATTCCGAAGGCGGCAGAACAGGCAGCGTGAAGGAAAAAATCCGCCAGATAACCTCTGCCAGTCTCAAGGCTTATCGGACAGGACGCGATACAACAGTTTCGCGAAGGGAGATAGTCAAGGATTATATCAATACAATGCCGCTGGCCTCAGCAGCAGGATACGGAGAAGTTTACGGGCTTGGCGAAGGATTATGGGCCTGGTTCGGAGCTGACATAAAGGATGTTTCAACCGCCTTGCGGACAAAAAACAACTCGCAGGAGCGCGCCGAGGCATTTAAGAAAGTCATGACCCTCTTCAGCTCGGTCAAGGCACCCTCGTTTTACTTAATTAAAGATAAAGAGGCGCTTATTCAGAGGGTGGATTACTTTTCTGATCTGCTTATGAAGGAGAAAGAGATTGACCCGCAATTTCACGACCTCCTGAAAACTACCCCTGTTAAATTCAGGTCCGGCAGGATTGATATGCCTCAACCTCTTTTTGCTGAACGCAAAGCCCCCAATGCCATCAGACACTACTTGGTTAAGACGCTTGATCTTCCTGACTTCTATGACCTTGACCGCCTGGACGTGACTGTTCAGAGCACGCTTGATGAAGATATTCAGAAGAAAGTAACGATGATGCTTAAACAACTGACGGACAGAAAATATGTGGAATCAGCCGGGCTATCCGGAGACCGGATGCTCAAGCACGGAGACCCGAAGAACTTAATTTACAGCTTTCTGCTTTATGAAAAGACGCCTTCAGGAAATGCTCTCCGCGTGCAGGCAGACAACCTTGACAAGCCTTTTGATATAAACGAAGGGGTAAAGCTGGATCTCGGCTCAACTGCAAAGCTGAGGACTCTTGCCCATTATCTTCAGATAATCTCGGATACTTATAAAGAGATGTCAGCGCAGTCTCCGGAAACATTAAAGAGTAATCCGTCATTCAATAACGACCCGATATCAAAATGGATGACACGGCAATTTCTTGAGAGACCCGGAATGACTCTCGAAGAGTTCCTTGAATCGGCGATGGGAAGAACCTTCTCAGCAAGTCCGGACGAGGTCTTCTTTACAGGGGGCGGAGAGCATACATTTGTTAATTTCAATAAAGCCGACAACAATCTTACAATGCCGGTCTCCGAAGGGATAAGAGATTCCGTCAACCTTGTCTTTATCCGGTTAATGCGGGAGATTGTCTATTATCATATGGCACGCCTGGATTTTGATACAAAGGCTGTTCTGGCGGACCGGGACCATCCTCTCCGTAATGATCTGCTGCAGCAGATAGCGGACAAGGAATCCCGCGTTTTTCTTTCACAATTTGCAGCCGAATATCGGGGGCTTACCCTTGACCAGTCCATTAAAAAACTCCTTGGCAGCCGCAATACATCCGTACGGCACCTCTCAATTTTATTCTATGCCATAAACCCTTCCGCGTCTCCCGATGAACTTGCTAAATGGCTCAGAGAGCGGCGCCCCGAAGTGCCGGATTTAACGGACGGTACGATAATGATGTTAGCCAAAAAATACGGCGGCTCAAGATTCAATCTCTCTGATTATGGCTATCTTCTTTCAAGGCACCCTCTGGAACTCTGGACAATAGGTTATCTTACCGCTAACCCCGGGGCTGACTGGAAAAAATTGCTTAATGAAAGCGCTGATGCAAGGGAGCAGACAGGCACATGGCTCCTGCAGACCCGCCATAAGGGTGCACAGGATACAAGGCTGAAGATCCTCTTTGAAGAGATGGCCTTTAAGGAGATACATAAAGGATGGAAGAGACTTGGCTATCCCTTTGACTCTCTGGTTCCATCATTCGCCACATCCATAGGCAGTTCCGCGGATCGTCCAGCAGCCCTCACAGAGATTATAGGAATAATTATAAACGATGGCGTGCGCATGCCCTCGCTTAAAGTGACCTCGCTGCATTTTGCCGGCGATACCCCTTATGATACCGAACTCTCCTTGAAGACAGAGAAAGGGGAAAGGGTGATGCCTGTTGAAGTGGCCAATCTTCTCCGTAAAACCCTTGCTGATGTTGTTAAAAGCGGCACAGCCCGCAGTGTCTATGGCGCGCTGAATGACCCGGACGGCAAGCCTGTTGTCATAGGCGGCAAGACCGGTTCAGGCGATAACCGCTTTGAGTATTTTGCCAAAGGCGGAAAACTCATAAGCTCACGTGTTGTCAACCGGACAGCCACCTTTGTGTTTTTCATAGGCGACCGCCATTTCGGAGTTCTTACGGCATTTATGCCAGGAGAGGGAGCAGCCGATTACTCCTTCACGAGTTCCCTGCCGGTTCACATCCTGCGGCTTCTGGCTCCGACTCTTCAACCGCTTGTTTCTGCAAATTCAATATAATTTTAATAACGAAAACTTCACAAACAAATAAGTGATTGTGCTGTTAGCTAAAATTCAAAAGTGCACACTTTAAGAATTAAAAGTGCACACCTGCAATGTCTTTGTTTTTGACATTTTGAACATCAAGCAATTTCCCATTGCACCAGAATCTGATCTCAGACAATGAATTATTCAGTGGAT
>JACRPZ010000011.1 GCA_016222905.1 Nitrospirota bacterium | reverse complement strand
TCCCATTAAGGTTCTTACTCCGGGAGTATAGGATAAATTCGGACGATTATTTTTGAAATCGAAAAATCTCATCTCGTCTCATTATCTGTTATACTTCAATATGTTATTGCCTTTGCTATTTTCAATAACCGGACATAGGTGTTAAATAATATCAAAAAGTTAATTCCAATATCTATGGATCATGCACTGTTGGAAAAAGCCGCGTGTGCTGCTTCAAATACTCCTGACCCTTTGTCAGCGGAAAAGAACCTCATAAGGTTTTTTGAAAGCAATTCCGAAGCAGATGACTTTCTCCCGTATATTAATGAAACCTCCCTCCTCTTTGCCTCAAGCCAGTTCCTCTCCAATTACTGTATCGGTAATCCTCAAGAACTCCTCTCGGCGCTGAAGGAGATGGATATTGATATCAAAGGAGAGATATTGAATGAGAAGGCTGAAAAAGAACTGCTGTTTTCGGAAAGCCGTGATATCAACTCTATGATGAAGGCCATAAGGCTTTTTAAAAAACGCTCTCTTCTCCGGATCACGCTCCGCGATGTCACAGGAAGGACAAATATCATATCTTCCATGTATGAGCTTACCCGGCTTGCAGAGGTCGTCATCTCCACGGCGCTCCATTGGGCAATGAAGATGAATATTGAAAAGTTCGGAGAGCCGTCCGATGAAGCGCTCTCTCTCATCAGTTTCGGCAAGCTCGGAGGGGAGGAGCTTAATTACAGTTCAGATGTTGACCTTATGGCAGTTTACAAAACAGAAGAAGGCCATACCTCAGGTGTAACAGGCCCGGCAGGCGTTACAAGAAACAGGCTGAGCAATCATGAATTCTTCTGCAGAGTGGTGGAGCTCTTCAGCAAACTGCTCTCCTCGCATACTGAAGACGGCATCGCATACAGGGTAGACCTCCGTCTCAGGCCGCAAGGGCAGAAGGGCGAGCTTGCCCTGCCGCTCAGCTCATATAAGACATACTACGAATCATGGGGCAGGACATGGGAGAGGATGGCGCTCATAAGGGCGCGTCCTGTTGCCGGAGACCTCTCTCTCGGAAAAGCCTTTCTCCGGAGCATAACCCCTTTTGTATGGAAAGAGACGATTGACTTTACGGAGATAGAGGAGATAAGGGGGCTTAAGAAGAAGATAGACTCCACCTTTACTGAAGACGATATAAAGCGCGGCTACGGCGGCATAAGAGAGGCTGAGTTCTTCATACAGACATTTCTTCTCATCTACGGCGGGCAGGAGAGATCGCTTAGAACCAATAATTTCCTAAATGCGATTGATGCCCTTCAGCAAATGGAGAAACTCCCGGCTCAGGACTTGATGACAATCAGGGATAATTACCTCTATCTCAGGCGTCTTGAGCACTACCTCCAGATGAAGGACGATCTTCAAACGCATAAACTGCCCTCATCCGAAACTGAAGAGCGTGCGCTTGCCGGAAAGATGGGCTTTACATCCACGGCTGATTTTATCTCAAACCTGAAGCTCAGAAGGATGCAGGTAAAGAACATGTACAACTCTTTGCTTGGAACAGAGGAAGACGTCCATGCTGAAACCCTCACTGTGCTTGAAAAAGGGCTGACTGACAAGGAACTCGCGGGATATCTTGCCTTCAGGAATATCCGCGATATAGATTCCGGCATCAAACATATGAAGAGGATAAAGGAGCAGATAACCTCATTCAAGACCCAGGGAGAGAGGGCTGCGCTGAAAAAGGTTGTGCCTGAATTTCTTGAGAAGGCGTTTGGATCTGAAAGCCCGGACAGGGCGCTTTCAGGTCTTGACAGCATACTGCCGATACTCGGCCAGAGAGAGGCATGCCTTACGGGCATAGCCGAGCAGAAGAGGCTTATCGAAATTATCGTCAGGCTATTTAGCCTCAGCCCTTATCTCGCCGGCATATTCCTGAGCAGTGAAGGGTATCTTGGGAGGCTCATCGAAGGCTTGCCTGCCAAGAAGAGCCTTAGTGATCTAATAGAGGAATTGAGGGGCAATATCCTTGGCAAAGCTGATTTTCTTAATCTTCTCGAAGAATACAAAAGGGCCGAAGAGCTCCGGCTCTGGATCTTATTTCTCATGGGAAATATAAACATCGAGGATCTCTTCAGGTCTCTCTCGCATCTTGCCGATGCGGTGATACGAATCATAATGGAGAGGCTTGAGGTGAAGAAGGGCCTGTCCGTAATAGGTTTCGGAAAACTTGGCGGCAGGGAACTGAACTTCGGTTCAGACCTTGACATAATCTTTGTAACAGAAACTCTGGGTAGAGAGACAGAAGCGCAGTCTGTCTTAAGGAGCCTGACCACATATACCGACAGAGGCATGCTCTATGATGTTGATGTCAGGCTCAGGCCTGACGGCACAAAGGGGAGCCTTGTAAAAGACATTGAAGGATACAGAAACTATTATATGAAAAAAGCTCACGCATGGGAACTTCAGGCGCTTCTCAGGGCAATGCCTGTTGCAGGCGACATAAAGCTTGGTAAGGAATTTCTCAAGATGGCCTCTGGGGTTCTCATTGAGAGAGGGCCTAAGGCAAGCAAAAAAGATGTTGTTGAGATGAGAGAGAAGATTATGCGCGAACTCTCAAGAGAATCAGAAGGGATTGATATAAAGCTCGGGCCCGGTGGGATCGAGGAGATAGAGTTTTATATCCAGTACCTTCAGCTTCATAACGCAAAGAGGTATCCTGACCTTCTTCTGCAGAACACCCCTGCGGCGATCAGGCGCCTCGGAAGACGGAATATCCTGACAATTGAGGCAAAGGAGGTACTATTAAACGCTTATGCCTATTTCAGAAAGCTTGAGACATTTATGAGGGTGAATGATATCAATACAGTTGCCGAAGACTCTGATGTAACAAAAATCGCAGGGCTTTTTATGGAGCATGGCAGCATAGAAGAATTCCTCTCTTATCTGAGGGCAACGAGAGAGAGTGTACTCGCTGTAGTAAGAAGCGGACAAGTGTAAAATAAGTGATATATACTGCAATAACCGATAATGGCAACCGCGATGATTTTAATGGCTGAGGTTGTGATAAAATACAAGTAGTTATATATGAGGAGGTGCTTATTATGAGAGCAACAGCCATCAAAATAGAAAGGGCGGAAGAGGATGCGCTGGAGAAGATGGTAAAGGTCGGGCTTTTCCCTTCCAAAGACGAAGCAGCGCGCGCGGCAATCATCAAGTATGCCTCAGACCTCGGCCTTATGAGTCCTGACATGTTATGGCAAAAGATCACAAGGCACAAGAGACGAAAGGTCACGCCTGCGCAGTTGATGCGCGATATCGAATCGATCAGCAATGAAGCGTAGGGTCTTCCTCGATACCAATATCTTCATTTATGCCTTTGAGTTTCCCGAAAGCAACTCAAGCAAGGTAATCACTCTGCTCAATAAAGGGCAGATTGAGGCTGTTATTTCTGAGCGGGTGCTTCAAGAGGTGCAGGCATATTTCAAAAAATTTCACAGCAAGGATATATCCGCATTATTCAGAGATTATCTGCTCAGGACATGCGTTCTTGTCTTTCATTCTGACTTTAAGAGAGAAATGCTCAAATACAAGAAGCTCATTAAGGAAAAAGACCTTGAGCAGGTAGCGGCTGTGAAAAAACTTGGGATAAAATATATGGTTGCCTATGACCGGGATTTTGAGCCCTTCGAGGAATACATAACGCCGAAGGAATTTATAAAAGAGTTTGGTCTCAAGCCCGCTTCATCCGTGTATTGATACGTGAGGACATCCGGATTATCAAGAAGGCCGCCTCAGCGCTCATCTCTTTGAATGTGAAGAACGTGAAGGTTTATGAAGGCGGGATTGATGAATGGACTGCGAATAATCTGCCTGTTGAAGAAGAATAATATGGCAAGTCTCCTTGTTATGAATATATTACAAACATTATCTAACCTTAAAGAATCTGCAATCCTGCCGAAGCTTATTAATAAAAAATAGTTTGACACGCCGTTGTCATAGGATATAAAATCCTCTTAAATGCAGAATAAGTATAAAAATAACTGTTCGACCGATAAATTATGAGACAAATTAAATTAAACCAACATACTGCATTAAGGGCAAAGTCCCTCGGTGCATTGGGTGAATTGTTAGCCATCAAGGCGTTAGTAGATAACGGCTTTAACAACATCAGAAACTTAAACGATCAAAAGCGCAATTTTCCATATGCTGACTTATATGCAGAGAGAGGAGACAAAAAATACGTTATAAGCGTGAAGGCAAGGAATAGATATGGAAGGAATGGCAGGTTGAACGGTCGATACAATTTAGGAAGCGACTGCGCAACGAAGGCCAAGAAAGCAGAATTAGAGTTCAATGCAAAGGCAGCATGGATGGCAATTACTATATTTGATAATATCTATTCAGTTTACCTCGGGACTCTCGAATGTCTCCCGCTGAAAACGGGCATTCCAATGGGTGAAAACCACTTTGAAAGATATGAATGTCTGGTAAAGGAAAAACAACATGGCTTGGATTTCAGCCCTTATAAAAATGTATATGAAGAAAAAGATAAACAATAACTATAAATTCAACAGGGTGCCGCCATGCCTGAAAACTCAGAACTGCCGAAGATAAGAATATTTTGTAATAGATGCCTTCGTGAAATGACCCATACAATTCTGAGTTCCGTTCAACGGAAGGGCTATCACGAGGTTAGTCCTGACTTTGGTATTTCATGGGAAAACATTTATGAAGTTATTGAGTGCCATGAATGCCATCATGTGATATTCCGAAAGCGGCACTGGAACGATGAAGCCCAGTGGACGCACCATACAAGATACAAAGATTCATACTACCCTCCAATTGTGTCGAGACCTAAACCTGCGTGGTTCGACAAACTGGATGATAAATTTCAAGAAGTTTTGGAAGAGGTTTATATCGCTCTTGACGCCAATACAAGGTTTCTGGCTGCATTCGGCGCAAGAACTGCGCTTGATCTGCTGATAGTTGATAAAATTGGTGATGTGGGTTCATTTCAAGAAAAACTAAAGAAACTTGAGACAGATGGATACATCAATTCAACTGACCGTGAATTGCTCGACGCAGTTACTGAGGCAGGAAATGCTGCGGCACATCGGGGCTATGCCCCTGATGAAAAATTGCTGAACCACGTTATTGATATCTTGGAGTCTCTATTTGATAAGTTCTATATCAAACCTGACAGGGATAAAGAACTACTTTCAAAAGCAAAAGCATTGAAAAAACGAATTCCGAAAAGGAAATAAAGCATATCGAACAATAAAATCACCCCGACTGAACTGGTGATTAGCCGGTTTTGATTTTAAAGGTTGTACCCCAGAGGGTTATTTAAATCGTTAGGCAATGATTCAACTCAGATGTACACAAAAACTATTGAAAGAAATTGGGATTGTAAAAAGTGAGTTGGGAGTTGAAAATGGAAAGAACGTAAGCAAGAAAGTAAGGTGAAACATGAAATTTGATAAGTACCATATATCAGACGAAATTAAGAAGAACCTTGAACTGATGGGTTTTAAAAGGCCTACGAACATACAGTTCAAGTCCATCCCCTCAATCCTTAAAGGCGAGGACGTCCTGGCTATTGCACAGACCGGGACAGGGAAGACGGCTGCTTTTGCGATTCCCCTCATTGACATGATACACAGGGAGAAGAGCAGCAGCCGGTCCTATGGGATCAAGTGCATTGTCATGGTCCCCACGCATGAACTGGCAATGCAGATCGGGGAGGTCTTTGAAAAGCTTGCGCGGCACACGAAGGTCAAGACCTTTGCTTTGTACGGCGGGGTTGAGCAGGACCCGCAGATTAAAAAGCTTCGTGGCGGAATCGACGTACTTATTGCGACTCCGGGACGGATGTTTGATCTTATCAGCCAGGGGCACGTTGACCTCTCACGAATCAGGACCCTTGTGCTTGATGAGGCCGACCATATGCTGGACCTCGGGTTTATAGATGACATCAAGGATGTGAAGAGGAAGCTCACAAATAAGCACCAGACGCTCTTCTTCTCAGCCACGATTAATAAAGAGATAAAGAAACTCGCATTCTCTCAGGTCAAAAGCTCTGCGATACGCATCCAGGTAGCGCCGGAGGACCCTGTCTCAAAGAATGTCTCGCACTTTGTCATGTTTGTGGAAATGGATGACAAACGGTTTTTCCTTGAGAGATTTATTAAAGATAATCCGGGAAGCAAGATCATCGTATTTGTAAGGACCGGGGTTCGTGCCGAACGGGTGGCAAAGGCCATGGAGAGGGTAAATATAGATACAGTTTCTATCCATAGGGGCAAGAATCAGGACGAACGGTCTGAGGTGATGAAAAAGTTCAAGGAGGGCCGCTGCCGCATCATGATCGCCACCGATATCAGTGCCCGCGGGATTGACGTGCCGGATGTCGATTACGTAATCAACTATGACCTCCCGGACAAGCCGGAAATGTACGTGCACAGGGTTGGAAGGACCGGCCGGGGTATCAACCTGGGGCAGGCTATCTCATTTTGCAGTAAAGAGGAAAAAGGACTTCTTGGGGATATCCAGCAGTTCATCAATAAGGATATTGAGGTCATAAAGCTTTACAAAAAAGACTACGACAGTATTGTCAAATCATCGGCAGAGGCTCTCAGCCTGCAGGAGATGATAGCTGAACATGAGCAGTGGGAAGCGAACAGGAAGAAGAAAAAGAAGAGAAAGAAGAAGTCCTCGAAGAGGTAAAGCAATGGGATCAGGCTTGACCCCATAAACACTCATCTTTTTATTATTCTGCTTTATAATAAAAGGGCATATGTTAATTCAGAGAACAATATTTAAAGAACTATTCATAAACTTCATGACAGTCATCCTCTACCTGTCGGTAATCCTCTTCATGGAGCATGGCAGCGATCTCCCATCCCTTGCTTAAGGCCCCTATTTTTGGTGAGGGTAGGAGATTAAGGAGAGGGAGAAAATTCTTGACCACACGTTTAAATTTATGCTAATTTCACTAAGCTGTTTCGATTATAACTTTATACATAGACATTCAGCATGAATAAGCCGAAAGTAAAATTATAAACTTTTTATCAATCTTAACGGAGGAGGGTCAAATGAATACTTTACAATTTAGGTTAATGACAATTTTATTAGTAATGGGGGTATTTGTTGGAATTGGGGTTTTAAACGCAGAAGCACAAGACTATTTTCCTCTTCAGGTAGGCAACCGATGGGTTTACACCCCATCATATGGAGATGGCAATCGTATTGATACAATTATAGGAACAGAAGATGTTAATGGAACCTTTACTTATATATGGAAAAGAGAGGAATCAGCCCTTGATAATTATCATGAAAAGGCCTGGCTGGCCAAGGACGGTTCTGATTTAAAAAACTATAAATTTTGGGGTAACATGGGAGCTGATCCAGCGGTCTCAATGAACCAGCCTGTACTATGGTATAAGTTAAATCCTGTTGTTGGTGATTCATGGGTATCGGAGGCAGACTTTGGGAATATTCATTTCAAGAGAACACTTTATGTAGAATCGATAAACGAGACTGTGACTGTCCCTGCCGGAACCTTCAATAACTGCATAAGGATACGTATTCTCGAAGAGTTCACCAAAGGTGGCATTACCGAATACGAATACAAAAAACACTGGCTTGCTCCCGATATTGGCCCGGTTATGTACAGTGGTTACACACTTAATTGGGCGAGCGTTGATTTCAGCCAACAATTAGTAAGTTTTTCAAATATTGGGCCTATGCATATAGACATAAACGCAAATCAGGATGAATATGGAGTTGGTGATACTTTAAGAGCCTATGGGTCTATTTATAATGTTGGTAACTGTGAGATGGCCGACATTTATGCAGCCGTTCAACTGACAGATGGTACCCTTCTTTTCTATCCAGATTATAGCACCATTGCGCATCCAGCTTTACCGTACCCTGTCAATATATGTGGGAGTCCTTTTATAAGCGATTATCTTCTGCTTGAATATACTATACCAATTACTTTACCTAAAGGAACTTATACCTGGTATGCGGTCTTAACTCCGCCGGGAACGGATCCATACAACCCCGGCAACTGGTTGAGTTTTGATCAGGCGCCGCTGAATGTAAACTGAATCAAAAAATAAAACCATGACAGATAGAAGAGAGAACGCGTAAAAAATATACGCGTTCTCTCTTCTATTTACAGCATTCCTTTAGTAGAAGGCACACCCTTTGCCTTAGGATGTATCTTTACGGCAGACTGAAGCGCCCTGCCGAAGCCTTTAAATATCGCCTCAAAGATGTGGTGAAGGTCGCGGCCGTAACTGAGGTTAATGTGAAGGTTCATCCCGGCGGTATTTGAGATTGACCTGAAGAAGTCCTCAAACAGAGATGAATCAATGTCCTTTATCTGCCTGCCGCCCCTCGGCAGTTTTACATTATAAACAAGATAGGGCCTGCCGCTAAGGTCTATGGCAACCTGCGCAAGGCACTCATCCATAGGAGTCAGAGATTCCCCGTATCTCCTTATGCCCTGCTTCTTGCCGAGCGCGTCCTTTATCGCTGAGCCCAGGACTATGCCGATATCCTCAATGAGATGATGGTAATCAACATCAATATCGCCTTTTGCCTCCACGCTCAGATCAAAATGGCCGTGCTTTGACATAAGACTGAGCATGTGATCAATAAACGGAATGGAAGTATTTATTTTGTAATCACCCTTGCCGTCAAGATTAATGCTCGCCTTGATCTTCGTCTCTTTTGTCTCTCTCTCAACCTTTGCCCTTCTCGCCATAGATCCTCCTGATCTCAAACCGTTGACTTGATCGCTTTCAAAAATGCCCTGTTCTCATTCGGCGTTCCTACCGTCACCCTCAAACACCCTTCAATTATACCCTTCATATTCCTGATAAGGATACCCCGCTTGAGCAACTCTTTGTATATCTTATCAGATTTCTCCGTCCTGAATAATATAAAATTAGCGTCCGAGGGATACGGCTCAATTCCATATATCTTCTTCATCTCATTAAAGAGCCTCTTCCTCTCAGAGACTATCGTCTTTATCTCTGAACGCATCAAAGCGCTCTTCTTTAATGTCTCAACCGCAAGCTTCTGCGAGAGGGAATTAAGATTAAACGGAAGCCTCACCTTATTCATCTCATCAATGACATCCTTGTAAGCTATCATAAATCCAACCCTCAGTCCGGCAAGTCCGATCTTGCTGAGCGTCTTAAGTATTATGAGATTCTGATATTTTTTCAGGAGCGGCACAAAACTCTTCCTGTCTGAAAAAGCCTGATATGCCTCATCAACAATGACAAGCCCTTTTGACTGCCGGATTATCTTCAATATTCTATCTTCTGAAAAAGAGTTACCCGTAGGGTTGTTGGGTGAACTGAGAAAGATGAGCTTCGGGTTCCTGCTTTTTATCGCCTTGAGAAAGTTATCCGTATCAAGATCGAATTTCTCATCAAGAGGAATACCCGCGCTCTCTTCTCCCTGTGCCTGAGAGATTATTCCGTACATCGAGAATGTGGGTGTCGGGAATAATACAGGGCCTCCAAAGGTTGTTATAAGGCATTGTATAAGCTCATCCGAGCCGTTTCCATGAAGGATGTTTTCAGGCTTTGTCTTGAATTGCTTTGCAAGAAGTCTCCGTAACGCCTTTGCCTCAGGGTCAGGATACCTGTTCGTCTTTACAGTCTTTAAAGCTTTTACGCCATAAGGACTTTCATTAGCGTCAAGCTTGACCCTGCACGGTATCTCTTCCGCATGATACGCGCGAAGAGAGCGGATGTTGGGTTTTACGAGATTCTTAATATCCATTTTGACTTATTATTCGCTTCCCCTTGCAGGCAGACGAGTAAATTAATTTCCATAAGTTGCAGTCAGATAGCCGATAATGATCTTTGCCTCTTCATCGGTTATTTTACAGCCGTTCGTATTCTTCATTCTCATCACTATACTCTCCCACTCTTTACCAGTCTTCTTCTTTGACTTGGGTCTCTCAATATCATGACATTGACTGCATTTTTGCTCAAATAATGCCTTTGCATCCACCTTCACTTCCCCAGCCCCATATGCAGTTACTCCTGTAAGACAAAATATCAAAGCCAATGATACAATTACAATCTGTTTCATCTTCATTCCTCCTCTTAAATGGTTTTGATTAAGTATATCATTAATGAGTCGTGACGATAACTTTAAAACAGTTACTTATATACCCTTGTGACCCTTTGCCCGATGGATGTAAGAACTTCATAGGGGATAGTACCTGCCCTCTCCGCAATATCCTGTGCAGTAATCTTTACTCTCCCCTGAGACCCTATCAGGATAACCCCGGAATCCATGTTTACGCCGGGAATATCCGTTACATCAGCCATAATGGTATCCATGCATACCCTGCCGACAACAGGCGCTTTTTTGCCGTTGATAATAACTTCCCCATTATTTGAGATCCTTCTGCTGTATCCGTCAGCATAACCAACGGGTATTGTTGCAATAATGCTCTTCCTCTTTGTGATGAAAGTCCTGCCGTAACTAATCGGCGTGCCAACAGGGACTTTCTTCAGAAGCAAAATCCCGCTCTTAAGGCTCAAGACGGGTCTTAGGTTGTCACCTTTTGAAAGTCCGTAACCATAGAGCATGATGCCGGGTCTTACCATGTTGAGATGAGCATCCTTCATGCTCAATACAGCGGCGCTGTTTGCAATATGATGATATTTAAAGCCAAACTTCTTTTGCTGAAACTCCTTTTTAAGTGAAAGAAATCTCTTCAATTGCAAAGCCATAAATCCTTTGTCCTCAAGGTCTGCATCGGAAAAATGGCTCATCAGCCCTTCAAGTTCAATATTCTTCAGGCAGGCTATCTTGGGAATCTCTGTTAATGCCTTGTCTATGGTAAACCCCAAGCGTCCCATGCCGGTGTCTATTTTGATATGTATTGCGATCCTGCGTTTGCGCCTGACCGCTTCCTTAGACAATTTCCGGGCAGTGCTGAGGTCAAAGACTAAAGGGGTGAGATTGTATTTAAAATATTCGTCAATATTCTCTCTGTCAAAGAAGACAAGGATGGAGGTATTTATTCCTGATTCTCTGAGCTCAATGGCTTCGCTTTTAAAAGCTGTGCCGAGGTAAGAAACGCCCTGTTTGACGAGATGTTTTGAGATTTCTACGGCGCCGTGTCCGTATGCGTTTGCCTTTACGACTGCGAGTATATTTTTATTGCCTGTCTTCTGCCTGGCAATTTTAAGGTTATGGGATAGGGCCTTAAGATCAATTTCAGCAAATGCCTTCTGCATTCCGCTTATGACTTACTCTCTTTGCCTGCCTTGGTATCTTCCGTTTTGTCTTTAGGTGTAACATCAATCTCATTAGGTTCGGAAGAAGCTTTTTTAAAATTCTTTATCGCCTCTCCTATGCCCTTACCTATCTGAGGCAGCCTTGAGGCCCCAAAAAGGATAACAACTATTACCAAAATGATAATTAATTCCCCTGTTCCAAGACCAAACATTTTCCCCTCCTTGCGACTTTTTTAAATTCCTCTTTATATTTCTTAAAAAAGCTGTGATAGTTGAAGGCTGCCATTAATTCCATTGTTTTCAATATTAGAAGATAATCCAACATGAATTGGCAATTTCTCAATTGTTGTAAGAGTTGTGCGCTTGGAACCCCAATCCTTATTGACAGCCCAAACAATTGCTACAACCGCAACAATAATGCCAGCAGCAACTAATACGCTTAAATCAGAGTCACTGCTATTACCACTTGAATTGTGGCAGTGGTATCCACCATTTATATTATCACTGTGACAGCCTTCACTATTGGTACCACCAGAATGCGCATAGATAGATGTCGCCATTACTAATGATATAACAAGAAAAAGCGAAATGATCTTACTTAACATGTGTTACCTCCTATAACTTATTTATTCAATTTATGGATTCTAACCTCTCTTGAGGCTGCAAATAACGCTCGATATCCTCAGGAGTGTTAAGGTTAATAAACGACTTTGCTTCAGGATCAAAGCCTTTTATCTCCGTTTTTTTGATATATTTTACCTTTTTCTTATCTAAAAAATCCTTCATGCCTCTTTTGCCGGAAAGGATGCCCTGCTCCATTGATGATACAAGGCGTTTTGAGTAGAACGCAAAAAGGGGTTCAGCCGCTTTTCCTGAGCCGGGAACCACCGCATCATACCCTTCCCTCATGGAAGAGGCATAGCTTATAATCTCTTCGTTTATAAAAGGAATATCACATGCCGATACAAAGACCCACTCGTTGGATGAATTCAACAATGCGGTAAATATTCCGGTCATTGGCCCTCTAACATCATAAACATCGCCCAGCATTTGCGCGCTGAGATATACATACTCTTCCGGCTGGTTTGTAACAATGAGGACTTCGCTGAAGAGTCTCCTCATTATCCTGAGGTTTCTCTCTATGATCTTTTCCCCGTTAACCTTGATAAATGCCTTTGAGACCGGCATTCTGGTGTTTTCCCCTCCTGCGAGGATCACACCGGTACAGTTTTGTATAAACCTATTTTTCTCCACGAATTATCTTAGCTAATTCCCCTGTATCAAGAGAGGTCTTTGTCACTGTTCCGCTAATCATGTCTTTAACCAGGACCTCCCCCTTTTTCAATTCATCTTCCCCGAGGACAATAATGTTTTTTGCGCCGATACGGTTTGCTTTGCGCATCTGACTTTTGAGTGATGTGCTCTCATAATTCGCCTCTACCCATAATCCCCGAGTCCGCAGTTGTTCGGCAAAGAGCAGACCTTTCTCAGAAGCCTCCTGACCGAGCGGACAGATAAGAAGATCAGGCGTTTCAGGTTTGCCTATCGAATCCCTTATCAAAGGTATTATCCTTTCCATTCCTATTGCAAAACCGATTCCCGGGGTTGGCGGCCCGCCGAAGTCATCAACCATGCCGTCGTATCTCCCGCCTGCCGCCACAGCCTTCTGTGCGCCGAGCGATTCACTGGTGACTTCAAAAGCCGTCTTAGTGTAGTAGTCGAGTCCTCTGACGAGATTGGGATTGATGGTGTGCGGAACTTTGAGCATTCCCAGATAATGCTTCAGCTTCTCAAAATGCTCTTTACAGTCAGCGCATAGATAGGCGATTACCGACGGTGCGCCCTTACGCAAGTTGATGCAATCTGGGACCTTGCAATCCAGTATCCTTAAAGGATTCAGTTCAAACCGCCTCTGACAGTCGTTGCAGAAACCACTTAATTTATCATGGAGAAAATTCTTCAGCGCCTCCCTGTAATCAGGACGGCACTCTTTACAGCCGATAGATGTTACCTCAAAATTAAGTCCCGCAAGTCCGATACTCTTAAGTATCTTTGAGAGCATGGCTATTATCTCAGCGTCAAGTTTCGGGTCTTCAACACCCATTGCCTCGGCGCCTATTTGATAGAACTGCCTGTATCTGCCGGCCTGGGGCCTCTCATAACGGAACATCGGGCCCATATAATAGAACTTCTGGGGCGGTGGTTCATTATAAAGATGATACTCAACATATGCCCTCACAAACGACGCTGTGCCTTCAGGCCTCAATGTCACGCTGCGTCCGCCCTTGTCCTGAAATGTGTACATCTCCTTCTCAACAATATCAGTTGTCTCGCCTATGCTTCTGATAAATATGTCGGTTGATTCAATTATCGGAAGCCTTATCTCCTGATAACCGTAGGTTTTAAAGATTGCTCTTGATGCAGCTTCAATCTGCTGCCAGATGGAGATATCCGGAGGCAGGATATCCTGCACTCCTTTCAAGGTCTTAAACTTCATCGGGGATCTCTTTTTCGCGCTCCTTGTCAAATTCAAGCATGGTCATATGGCTCTCTATGAGACGTTTTACTTCCTCCTTAAAGTGCCTCCTGATGCCCTTAAGATCGGTTATATCTTCATGTATCTTGACCACCCTCTCCTGCGCCTGTTTTATCATCTCATCAGACTTAAGCTCAGCCTCTTTCTTGATGAGTTCCGCTTCCTTGGCAGCATTATTCCTGTACTCCTCCACCATCTGCTGGGTACCCACAAGCGTGTCCCTGAGAGTTGTCTCTATATTTTTGTACTCCTTCAGCTGTTTCTCCAGCCTCTTTGATTCTTCTCTCAGGTTTGAGTTGTCTCTCAGAAGCTCTTCCATCTCCTCCCTTATCAATTCCAGGAAGGCGTCAACCTCCTCCATGTCAAAGCCCCTGAATTTTGTAGAAAATTCCTTCTGCTGAATATCAAGTGGTGTTATCCTCATCTTACCCTCCTCCAAATTGAAGACCTATCTTCATTAAAGTTTTAATTAAAAAATTTTGCACGAATATGATAACAATTATCACTATAAGAGGTGAAATATCAATTGGCCCAAGGCTGTGGCCGATAAGTCGCCTTATTGGTCTAAGCACCGGATCTGTAACCAAATAAAGAAAACGCACTATAGGATTATATGGATCAGGACGGACCCAGCTAATAAGCGCGGCTATAATAATAATCCATTTGTAAATGCCAAGCAATATATTAAGGATTGTCGCAATTACTATGATCAAATCGCCAAAGACAAACACTATTTCGTCCTCCCTAATTCTTCAGCCCTTTTTTTGGCCGCCTGCAATGCATCAGATACAATATCTCTTAATCCTTTTTCCTCAAACATCTTCAACCCTGCCGCTGTAGTGCCGCCGGGCGATGTCACCATCTCTCTGAGTTTTGACGGCGGCATTCCGGTCTCTAATAGCTTTGCTGTGCCTATAGCAGTCTGAACAGCCAACGTAGACGCATTGTCTTCACTCAGTCCCAATGTCACTCCGGCTTTCATTATCGCTTCAATAAAAAGAGCGAAAAATGCCGGGCCGCTTCCGGATACTGCGGTCACGGCATTCATGTGCTTTTCAGGCAGGACCAAAAGCTCCCCGATTGACATAAAGATTTCCCGCACAACCGACATATCCTTATCGTCAAAACACTCGCAAAGGGACATAACTGTCATACCAGCCTGAACAAGCGCGGGCGTATTCGGCATAACCCTGATCAGTTTTTTTGTCTTCAGCTTTGATGACAGATACGAAAGTGTAATACCGGCGGCAATCGAGACTACGGTTTTATCTCCCGTAATATCCTGGCTGATCTCATCAAGCACTGCTTCAATATTCTGAGGTTTAACGGCAAGAATAATTATATTGCAAGAAACCGCTGCTTCTTTATTGGACGAAGTTGATTTGATGCCGTAGGTCTGCTCAAGAAATTTCCTTCTCTCCTCCCTCGGTTCAGACACAAGTATTTTGCTTCTGACTTCTGACTTCTGACTTCTGACTACTCCTTTTATAATGGCTTCAGCCATATTCCCGCCGCCGATAAAACCTATCTTCATAATCCCCTCTCCCCGAATATCGCTGTGCCTATTCTTACCATTGTAGCTCCTTCTTCAATTGCTACTTCAAAGTCATTCGACATGCCCATTGACAACTCAGGCAGACAGAAGCCCGCTGCCTCTTCCTTTATCTCCCTCAATCTCCTGAAATAAGGCCTCGCTAATTCATGGTCATCAAAGAACGGCGGTATTGTCATAAGACCTTCAAGTTTGAGATTCTGCATCTTTGAAACTTCTTCAAGAAGTTCATTCATATCTTTTTCTGAAACACCATGTTTTGTTTCTTCATCAGAGAGCTTTACCTGCAGAAGAACTCTCTGCGTCTTGTTCATCTTTTTTGCCTGTTTGTTAACTTCATCTGCAAGTTCAATGGAGTCAACAGTTTGAATCATATCAAACAGTTCAACAGCGGTCTTGGCTTTATTCTTCTGCAAATGCCCTATGAGATGCCATTCTATTCTTTCACTTGAAACTTGAAACTTGAAACTTGAAACTTTCTTCTGCACTTCCTGTACCCTGTTCTCCCCTAAAATAGTGACGCCTGCTTTGACCGCTTCAATAATTTCCGGCAAATCAATCGTCTTAGTAACCGCAACAAGTTTCACATCCAAAGGATTCCTGCCGGCCTTTGCAGCCGACCTGCTGATCTTTTCATTAACTATTTTGAGATTTGCCGTAATCCCCACTGTATAGAAGATTAGCATTTTTGCTCTTTATTGACAAGATAAACAGAGTGGTTTACAACGAATTTTTCATGATATTTGTGTTATCATTTTACCATGAGCAGCGGACGGATACTTGTAGTTGAGGACGAAGCAAAAATTGCTGAAATCGTGAAGGCATACCTTGTAAAAGACGGGTTCAGCGTGACCGTAGCAGAGACAGGAAGCAAGGCAATATCAATACTAAAGAACGGATTTGACCTGGTTATACTTGATCTTATGCTTCCCGATATGACGGGAGAAGAGATTTGTGAAACTATCCGCAAAGACTCTGACCTGCCTATTATTATGCTGACAGCGAAGAGTGACGAAGAGGATAGAATAGCGGGACTCGGCATCGGCGCTGATGACTACATAGTCAAGCCGTTCAGCCCGAGAGAAGTGGTTGCGCGGGTCAAGGCGCTCTTACGAAGGACAAAAGGATTGAAAAAAACCGCCAGCTTCAACAGTGGAAATCTTGTAATTGACTCATCGATTTTTAAGATTATGAAAAATGGAACTTACATAGTTCTTACACCCACTGAATTCAAGCTGCTCCAATGTCTTGCAGAGCGTCCTGAACAGGTATTTACAAGGCTTCAGCTTGTTAATGTTATTCTCGGCTATGACTATGAAGGTTATGACAGGACAATAGACGCGCATATAAAAAATATCCGCCACAAGATAGAGGATGACCCCAAGAACCCTTCATATATCAAGACTGTCTATGGATTAGGTTACAGATTTATCGGT
Organism: Nitrospirota bacterium; assembly: GCA_016222905.1. GTDB lineage: Bacteria > Nitrospirota > Thermodesulfovibrionia > UBA6902 > UBA6902 > JACRPZ01. The sequence goes on along the minus strand of JACRPZ010000011.1, from coordinate 2,429 downwards.
CTGCCTGATGAGGACTAAATTATTTCTTGCCTTCATACTTGTAATAGCCCTTGCCATCTTCTCAAACGTCATATTCGAACGATTAATCATTGCGGATTTTGATGAATTTCTCCAGGGGAAAGAAGAGGACAGCATTTACTGGGTCATGGCTTCACTTGAGGGGAGTTATAAAGACAGGCAATGGAACTGGGCTCTTATTCATGAGACGCTTCACTGGGGGTTAATGCTCGGGTTTGAGAGCTATGTTGAGAATGCCTCAGGGAGCGTGATCCTATCTTCTGCAGATGTTTTATCTTCAACAAATCCCAATATGCTGAAGATGATGAACTCTCTCTTTAAACTGCCTTCGGGCTCAGGTGATTTCACATGGTATCCCCTCTATTCAGCGGGAGAAGAGATAGGGAAACTCTATATCCGGCCCCTTGAAAGACTTGGAACTCTGCCGCTTAAGGAGAAGATATTCAGGGAAAGGGGGAGAGAATTTCTTGTCATCTCTTTTTTAATAGCCGGAGGCGGAGCGCTATTTCTGGCCCTCCTCTTTACAGTATTCCTTTCAAAACCAGTAAGACGTTTGACTGCTGCTGCGGAAAAGATCGCAAAAGGAGACTTTTCAGTAAAGGGGCATGATCATAAAAGCGCAAGATTCCTTAAGAATGATGAGATCGAAAGATTAACGGAAACCTTTTATTACATGTCAGAAGCGCTCAAGAGAGAAGACGAGCTTAGAAAACACCTCACTTCCAATATTGCCCATGAACTGAGGACCCCTCTTACAATTATCAAGGGGAACCTTGAGGCTATTGAAGACGGGGTGATGTCGGATACCCATGCGGTTATGGGCAATATAAGATCAGAAATACAGAGGATCATATCTCTCGTACAGGGGATAGAGGATATAACAAGCGCAGAGGCGAGCTTCTTCAGGAAGGGAGAACCCGAAGAGATAAATCTCAGGGAATTTGTAGAATCAATAGCAGAGGGGATGAAGAAAATTATAGAAGATAAAGGGCTCTTTATAAAGACAGCCGGACCTTCTATTCTTGTCAGGACATATCCGGAGAAGCTTCATATAATTTTGAAGAACCTGCTTACAAATGCTTATAAATTTACCGTCGGGGGAGGGATTGAAATAAGCTGGGGTGAACGCGAAAATAATGGAAGAGCGGGTTTTTATATTTCAGTAGATGACACCGGCGTTGGCATACCTGAAGGAGAGAGAACAATGATATTTGAGCGGTTTTATAAGGATAAAGATTCTATCGGCACAGGATTGGGACTCGCTATCGTTAAAGAACTTGTTGAGGTAATGGGGGGAACGGTTGAGGTTGATAGCTCTGTTAATAAGGGGACACGGTTTACTGTTCTGTTCTGATTTTACCGCTTATAAAATTGTAATATATCATATAGGCTTAAAACCGGTTATGAAATTACCAGCTTTGAAATTTGTCTGAAATTCATTCTTTCTTCATTATTTCTTGTTAGAAATATATAGACACAATCTTAATATCATGCGATACATATCAACATTAATAATAATTCCGCTTATTCTTGCATTATCAACTTCCATGGTTTTTGCATTGCCTCCTGATGATGCAAAGCCTGTGACCCCTTACGGAGACTGTACAGCCTGCGGTAAATACGGCATATGCAAGACTCAGATGAGCAATGAAGATGCGAAGAAGGCAATGATAGAGTATTATGATAAAAAAAGGCTTCACATTAAAATTGAAAAGACCATCGGAAGATTTATAAAGGCCAAGATCATGGATAACGGTAAGGTGGTTGATATTATCATATTTGACTGCCGGACAGGCAGAATCAGATCAATATACTGACTTATCATGCGCTTCAGCAGAAAAAATATCTTCATAAAGCCTTCATATTCTCTTCATCATTTCTTCAAAACCCCCGGTTAAAATTAAATACATCGAAAATTTTTGTGTTTGTGTTTTTGCAAACACGGCTGGCACGGCTTTATGTATCACTCCCCTCCTTAACGGCAGTCAGGGTTTCCCCTGGCTGCCATTTTCTTTTTTTACTCTCAAAAACAACTTGACACTCCATGTGTCATAGGCATAAAATTCTCTTAAATGCAGAATAAGCATAAAAATAAATGTTATGTTTTGGGAATATAGCAAATTAATCGGCTCATTAATCGGTATCGCTGGGGGCGTGGCATTCATGATAGGGGCTTTTTCAAAAAAGACCTCCGCAGCCGTATGGTCTAAGAAAGCCTTGTTCCTTGCGGGCCTTTGCTTCGTAGCATGGGGCACTCTTATTTTTTACAAATCAAATTGAGACTGCTGAAAAAGACTGGCATTAAGTTTGCATAAATAAAGCAAACATAAAGTCAGGAGGGACGATGATAAAGAAGGATTACGGGCAGGTCAGTTTCTACAGCTATATATACGACGCGGTAATACCGAAAG
>JACRPZ010000002.1 GCA_016222905.1 Nitrospirota bacterium | reverse complement strand
TTCCTCTCTTGCATCGTCAGCCTCATTTCTGCCTCCTGTCGCTTTTGCTTACAGAAGGCTATTTTCGATTATTTTTCGTATCGATTTCTTATTTGAGGCAACGATCCTCTTTCGTATCGTTTTTTAATGAGGCAATTCGACTCATTGACGAACTGTCTTTTACTTTGATACTATCAGTCAGTAAGCTCGATGTCGGAGCATTGAAGATGAAATCATTAGTTCAGGAGAGTATCCCCATGAGAAATTTAGTATGTAAGCTAATAGTATCCTTTGCAGCAATATCATTGCTCTTCTTCCAGCCGGCATCGGCAGCCGAGAAAATCCTTAAAGAAAAGCCGAAGGTGATGGTTATCATTGAAGAGAAGGTCGGGGGTCTCTTCGGCACGACAGGATTTGAAAACGTAGGACAGGCAGAATCAGCGATAATGGAGAAATTTATAAAAGGCGGTTTCAATGTTGTTGATCCTGCCATAGTAAAGGCGAATATTTCAAGAGATCAGGCGCTCAGGATTCTTGAGGGTGATGACAGCGCTGCCGCAGCCGAGGGGCTCAAGTACGGAGCGCAGGTCGTAATAACGGGTAAGGCATATTCAAAGAATGCCGGCGGTAAACTCTTCGGCACTCAGATGCAGTCTTTGCAGGCGACAGTGCAGGCAAGGGTGGTGAATACGGACACGGCTCAAGTCATCTCATCAAGGAGCGCGACTGCTTCAAAGGCCCATATTGACGAGATGCAGGGCGGCGCCCTTGCGATCAAGGAAGCAAGCGAAACTCTTGCAAGTGATCTGATTCAGGATATAACCGCCAAGTGGCGCGGCGAGGGCTACGGCGGCTCTAAGGAGATAACTCTGATAATAAGCGGGCTTGTTTCATACAGGCATCTCACGGCAATAAAGCAATTTTTGGGGAAAGAGTTGCAAGGAGTAAGGGCCGTGCATGAGAGAAGCTATACAGAAGGTATCGCTGAATTGATGCTGGAGTATGGCGGCACTTCCAGTAATATTGCGGGTGCTCTTGCAAACCAGAGTTTTACAGGCTTCAGGTTAGAGCCTACCAATGTAACGCCGAACAGAATTGATATAAAGGCGGTGATAGCGAAATGATTTTGAGTAATCGTAATTTTGACAAGGCTATTATTTTTTTACTATTCCTTATCCTCTCGCTTTTTTCACCAATCGACGGTCATACCGCGCCGACTCTGGAGCAGCTTAAAGAAGGGATACAGACCGCATTAGAGCAGGCAGCCGGTGAAGCGCTGCCGCCGGGAGTTGGCGATCTCGTAAGCGCGGCCAAGGCATCTCCGGACGTTACAAAAAGGGCATTGACTGCCTGGCTTGATCAAAAGATACAGAAGGCTGTCTTAGATGGTAATTGGGACAAGGTTGGCAGATACCAGAAATTTAGAGATAGCATTGCTACGGGAAATCCTCCGGCTCCCTCTACGCCTCCATCTACGCCGGCTCCTGATAAGGAAGATCCGCTTATATCGTTTTGGAATCCTTCGGGCAGCGGCAGTTATTCAACAAATACACCCTCCGTGGATATCAGCGGCACTACATCTGACAATGTTGGAGTGACCAAGGTGACATGGTCTAACAGCAAGGGCGGCAGCGGTACATGCACTGGAACAGACAACTGGAGCGCAGGCGGCATCATTCTTCAAAGCGGGGACAATGTGATAACTGTTACGGCTCACGACGCTGCCGGAAATACCGGAACAGATACCATCACAGTGACCTACACGCAGCCTGATTCGAGATCTCCTGCTGTATGGATTACTAAGCCGTCAACCGGCGAAACCTATCCAACAGGAACATCGTCTATAAATATCGCCGGTTCGGCATCAGACAATGTCGGAGTAACGAAGGTGACATGGTCAAACAACCGGGGCGGCAGCGGCACATGCACTGGAACAGACAACTGGAGCGCAAGCGGCATCACTCTTAAAAGCGGGGATAATATGATAACTGTAACGGCTTTCGACGCTGCCGGAAACAGCATGTGGGATTTTATCAATGTGATCTACACGCCGCCTGATAATACGCCTCCTGCTGTATCGATTACGAAGCCGACAAGCAGCGGGTCTTATTCAACAGGCACATCACCTTTGAATATCGGCGGCACCGCATCAGACAATGTCGGAGTAACGCAAGTGATATGGTGGAATGTCCGGAGCAACAGCAGGGGCACATGCACAGGAACAGACAACTGGAGCGCAGGCGGCATCGCCCTTCAAAGCGGGATTAATAAGATAATTGTAATTGCCTATGATGCTGCCGGACACAGCATGTCAGATACCATCACAGTGACTTACACGCCTCCTGATAAGACGGCTCCTGCGGTATTGATCACGACTCCTTCAGCCAGCGGGTCTTATTCAACAGGCACATCACCTTTGAATATCGGCGGTTCGGCATCGGATGATGTCGGAGTAAAACAGGTTACATGGTCGAACAACAAAGGCGGCAGCGGTACATGCACGGGAACAGATAACTGGAGCGCAGGCGGCATCGCCCTTCAGAGCGGAGATAATGTAATCACTGTAACGGCCAGCGACGCTGCCGGAAACAAGGGAACAAGTACCCTAACGGTGACTTACACGCCTCCAAAGCCCTTGCGGGCCGAAATCAAAATACAGAAAGTCGCTAATGCCAGGGACGTGCGACCCGGCGAATCAGTAACTTATACATACTCAGTAACTAACACAGGAGAAGTCGAACTGGACACCATAAAAGTCGCTGATGACAAGTGCTCTACGGTCAATTACCTTTCCGGTGATACGAATGGCAACACCATCTTAGATCCTAAGGAAACATGGATATATGAATGCTCCGTCGCCCTGAAAGCAACAACCAAAAACACCGCAACGGCAGAGGGTTACAGTCCGGCTAAAGTGAGAGTGGCGGACCAGGCGACTGCGACGGTGACGGTCGGACCTTGTCCGCCGGGGAAAGTGCCGGTGCCTTATCTTTTGAATATGACAGAGGAAGAAGCAATAGCGGAGCTGAAGAAATCTAAGCTCGCAGCAAAAGTAGAACTGAAATATAATGATAGATATAAGGCCGGAACGGTCATGGAGCAGAACCCCTACGCCGGTGAATGTGTCGATCCGAATTCGGTGGTCAATCTGATCGTATCAAAAGGTCCGGAGCCGGAAGAGCCTCCTAAACCGGCTAATCTGACAGCCGAAATAGACTGCGGCAGTTCGTTTGAGCTGGCGCCGGGTGATTTGATAGGAAGAAGCTGCGGGATAATAGTTAAAGGATGGGAGAGCAATACCGAGAGGCGCGTAGAGGTAAAAGTTACGTACAACACGAATAGCGGAATAGAGATTTTCCCGGGAGACACCTCGGCTCCGCCCAGTCTTATGTACACTGCCGGCATTCAGGACACTTATGACAGGTATATCTTCTCCGAACACTTCACCGCCAAAGATAGCGCCCCTCCCGGAACAACAGCAGTAACTATAACTGTAAGTCAGGAAGGCGCGGGATCTGTCACATTTACGATCAATGTTGAGGTCTTGAAAAAGGGGCTTTCGCCAAGCTCCGGCTCAGGAATTCGCCCTCCTGCAACGGTTGCTGCAGGCTCGGGAGGAGAATATTGCGTCTGGAGATATAAGCTCATTGGCGACCCTCCTCCATGTTTCCATTTTGTCGCTGCTGTATGCGGCTCGCCGAGATATAACAATCCGGCAAACGGCTATGAACTCGTGGGAACGGGTATGACATGGGGAGAGGCTGACGCCCGCATTGGGGAGCTCAGCAGATATTTTGACGATGCATATGGCTGCGCTGGATTAGGCGCAGGAGTTAAGGACAGGGACGGCGACGGCACGCCTGACGACAAAGACGGATGCCCTGACGATCCTGATAAGATTTCCCCGGGTGTTTGCAAATGCAATATATCTGATAGGGATTCAGACTATGACGGTACGCCGGACTGTGTGGATAACTGTCCCGATGATATTAATAAGATATCACCCGGAATATGCGGGTGCGGCACTCCTGATAAAGATTCCGACGGAGACGGCGCAATGGATTGTAATGATGAATGTCCCACAGATCCCGATAAGACAAAGATGGGCGAATGCGGATGCTTCGCGCCTGATGTGGATTCCGACGGAGACGGTGTCCTGGATTGCAATGACCGCTGTCCGAATGACCCCGCCAAGAAGACAGATGAAGGCTACTGCGGATGCGGCAAACCTGAGACAGACAAGGACGGAGATGCCTGGCCTGACTGCATAGATAACTGTCCGAACGATCCGTACAAAACAGATGACCCCGGGATCTGCGGCTGCGGCACACCCGAAACGGATTCAGACGGCGACGGCGTTCCGGACTGTAAAGATAAATGCCCTAATGATCCTAACAAGACCGAGCCGGGAACTGCCGGCTGCGGAAACACTGAAAATGCCGCCTGTCCAAAATATGACCCCACCAACCCGGCATGCGAGCCGGCTACCTCCAAAGGACCAAAACCGCCGGCCGATCCTAATGTCGGTTCCGGCTTCCAGGGAGGGATGCCGGGAAATAAGCCTGCGGAAGGCGGAGGCGGGGGAACGACAACACAGCAGCCTACAGGTTACACAGGTACTGGAAAACCGGAAGATGGCGAGGGAGGAGAAAAGACTCCTTCAGCAGGAAAGCCTCCGAGCCAGCCACCTTACATTGGAATTGACGGGCAGCCAATCTGTCAACATGGCTGGACTCTTGGGCGAGACGGTCTCTGTAATCCTGCGCCTGGCTGCCCGCTTGACTGGGTCCGTGGTACTGACGGAATCTGCAAGCCAAAAGGCAGTCTGATACCTCCTCCGAAGCCTGGGGATGGCGGCTCTCAGCCCACATCTCCGGGAGGATGTCCGAAGGGATGCCATGTGCGTCCCGATGGAGGCGGTTGCCACTGTCCTGATTCAGGTGGTTCGGGAGATAACCCTCCATCATCAACAACACCGCCTTCTTCTGAACCTCCGCCTCCAAAACCGCCGACAACCTCGACACCTACAGGTGGCGGAGGGGGCTGATGATAGGATTATGGAGCCGTTTCGGTGAAACGGCAAAAGCAAATGCTGTCTGAAAATAGCAAATAAAAACCGAGAGGGTGGATAATTTTTACATGACCGGAATTTGGGGATTCTTCAGGCTTTCTTTAGCAATTTTAGCTTTCTCTTTTCTTCCCCTCTTTTCGGTCTATTCAGAAACTATATCGAAAGATATCGAAGAAGCGGAGCGGCTTGGAGAAGAATTTCAGGGGCAGATGCCGTGGTCAAAGGATATACCTGAAAGTGGCGCATATGACGGCATGACCCAGCCGGAGGGTTATCTTTCCGGTCCCCGTCAGAAAATGTATGAGGAAGACAGGGCAAAGATTAGGGAGTATGAGTACTGTTATAATCCTGTCACGTTCAGATATGAATACTGCTACTCTGCATATCCGAATTTTTACGATTATTATAAATACAGATTGTACCTTCCGGGGTTTTATCTTTACTGGAGACACGGGGAAAAATGCCCTCCCGGACACCATTACAGCACTGAAAGGGGTTGTTTAGGAAATTAATAATAATTTTGAATCAAAAAAATATATTTCTGAGACTTGCGCAGAGGTTTTAAATACAGTTTAAACTGTTTTATAAATTAAGAGGACTTATAAAAAATTATAGGGGGATTGTGTTATGTTTGGAAGATATTTTTTCATCCTGCTGTTAATACCATTAATCTGCTGCGTTACATCCAATCAAATCTATGGACAGCCTGCTCAAGATACGGAAATAAAGGCTGAACCTTCTTACCCTGCATATTATGGCCCAAAAAAGAGTATCGCAGTTACGAAGTTTGACAACAAGGTAAAGGGTGTATATGGCAACTGGGACCTTGGAGAAGGGTTTGCCGAGATGCTTACAACTGAATTGATCAAGACGGGTAGATTTGTCGTTGTTGAGCGTCAGGCCCTGCAGGATGTAGTGAGTGAACAGGAGCTCGGACAGACAGGACTTGTCAGAAAGGAGACTGCCGCGAAAGTGGGCGAGCTTCTTGGCGCCAATATAATCGTAAGGGGCGTTGTCTCAGAGTTTGAGATGAATGAATCAGGCGGTGGCGGCGGTCTTAGTATTGGAGGCGTGAGGCTTGGGCTATCAGGGTCAAATGCGCATGTTGCTGTTGATATCAGATTGATAGACACAAACACGGGACAGGTCCTGCACTCTCATAATGCTGTCGGCAAAGCAAGATCTTCCGGCGTGGGAGTCGGCCTTGCCAAGGGAAATGTGGATTTTAATGCCGAAGGATTCAAAAAGACACCCCTTGGCCAGGCGATGAGGCAGTCCATACATGACGCTGTGAGTTTCATCACCAGAGAGATGGAGGCCGTGCCTTTTACGGCTTTAGTCATTAAATCCGATGGTAACAAGATATATATCAACGCCGGCTCTGCAATGAACATAAAACCGGGTGACAGGCTTGATGCCTATTCAAAAGGGGAGGAGATCATCGACCCTGCAACAGGACTAAACCTCGGCTCTGAGGAGGCGCTCGTTGGTACAGTAGAGGTAATAGATATTAAGGATAAATATTCAATAGGTAACCTTCTCTCAGAAGGCGGGTCGCTTAAAAGAGGGGACATACTGAAATTTCGTTGATATGATGGAGTATGGATAGAGTTGCAGGTGAAGGAGGATGCTATGAAAAAGAGTGTATCATTGATAATGGTCCTGGCAATGCTGGTCTTTACTACCGGATGCACACAGTACCATGCCCAGGGAGCCGGCTGGGGCGGGTTATTTGGAGGGGCTGCAGGGGCGATGCTCGACAGGGGAAACTCATGGAGAGGGTTTGTTATAGGGGCGACTCTTGGCGCTTTGGCAGGCGCGACTCTGACCGATGTTTCCATGCGCGCATCACAAGAGGCAGCAACAGAAGGGAAGCCTGTTGAGTACAGGACAACAGACGGGAGGGGTGTTTATCGCGCAGATCCGATTGAGTACGATGTAAGGACAAAATGCCATAAGATCCAGGAAAGAGTATGGGAAGATGGAAAGTTGATAAAGGACGAAATAAAAGAGGTCTGTGAAGGGAATAAGACGGAACCGAGATACTAGGAAATGCTGTATTACAGCGATAATTCAATATTGGTAACTTCTAAGGGGCTGTGCATACAGTCCCTGTTTTATTCTTGATCCATTAATAAACAACACCTTTCGGAGCAAAGGCTTTATAATCGAGGCGATCTCCCGCATTGATGAAGTAGAGGTTCAGATGCCCGTCTGAAAACTGATATTCCCAGACTTCCAGTTGCGTTTCCATAGGTATTTTATCCCAAAATTCCTCCTCAGGCCCCCAGATAAATCTGCTGCTTTTGATAATGATCTTCTTCGCAAGCGGTTTTCCGAGTAATTCTATGATCTTCTCTTTAGTCTGCCCTTCCTTGAGCTTACCTTCTATTTCGGAGTAGGGGTCAGCGTGGGATGCTGAAGGGGGAGAAATGATAAATAAAGCGCAAATTAGAAATGTTGCAAGGAGTTTATTGGACAATTTTCCCATACTATGCCAACTTGCCTTTTAGGCTATATTACCATATGATGCCAGTTGTTATGCTTGTTTTTTGCATTAATATATTATATTCTTCTCATAGTATTAAGAAAATGTCCATTGAACATATTAATTGTCATGCAGTGGTACTCGTCAGTGAGCTTATTGTTAGACACTGTTAATCCTACAAAAAATAATTTATGCGACCGTTATCAGCATTAGAACAAAGGCAAAAATTTAAAGAGAGATTCAGCAAGCGCGTTCTTACACGTTTTCATATGTCATTCATTCTACTTGGCACGGCTATATCGGGATTAATCTTATCAAAGATTTTCTTGGTCATAGGTCTACACAACATGGTCATACGTTATATCATTGCGCTCATTGGAGCATACTTGTGTTTTTTCATCCTTATGAAGCTTTGGTTGAATTATTTGACATCACCCTATCGGCAGAAGAGAAATAAAGAAAATATGGCCGACTTTGCTGACCTTGTTAATATTCCCGATTCGCTACCGTCGGGATCGGGGTCTGTGGTTACCGGACATGGTGGTCAATTTGGTGGAGGTGGAGCTTCAGGATTTTGGGAATCAAGCCATGAGATTCCATCACACGCAGTTGCAGAAAGCACAGGTGTAATGGAATCTGTTTCAGAAACGGCAGGTGAAACAGTCGGGGAAGCTGTCTCCGGTGTTGCGGAGGAGAGTGGTCTTCTACTTATCCCATTGGCTCTATTGTTATTATCTTTACTTGGTGGAGGCATCTATCTTATTTATGAGGCACCAGTAATTATTTCCGAAGCTGCCTTTGAACTAATTCTGGCGACATCGTTGATTAACAGTGTTAGGAAGATAGATAATCCTGATTGGGTCGGAAGCGTTTTTCGCTCTACTTTGCCGGCTTTTGTATTTACATTGTTTGCTACAGTTATTGCGGGTTCTATTTTGATGTATTTTTGTCCTAAAGCAAACAAAGTAATAGAGGTTGTCAGATTGTGTCTGTAGTAAAGCGTGTCTAATACTTTTAATGTCTCCTGCTGTGAGAGGTTTTTAATAGGTTTGCTACCCAATTCCGCAATAAAAGAGTTTTATCTTATGCCTCATATCATAAGCAAGCGAATTATACAAAACTCCATATCTTTGTGATAATATATGCCTCTATAAAGTTAGAACTGGGAACTGAGAAATTATGGAAGAGAGACTGCAAAAAATTCTGGCGAGGTGCGGCATCGCCTCAAGAAGAGGCGCCGAGGATATGATCCTCGAAGGCCGGGTGACGGTCAACGGGCAGATTGCCGTTCTCGGCACGAAGGCTGACTTTGATGAAGACCATATTAAGGTTGACGGCAAGCTCATAAGGAAGACAGAGTCCAAAGTTTACATAATGCTTAACAAACCTGAGAAATATATAACAGCGGTGAAAGACCCTGAAGGCCGGCCCACGGTCATGGAGCTATTGAAAAGGGTAAAGATTTCGGTCTTTCCTGTGGGCAGGCTTGATTATAATTCTGAAGGGCTTTTAATCATGACAAATGACGGGGATCTGGCAAATGCCCTGCTCCATCCGAAGAATAAGATACCAAAGACGTATCTGGTAAAGATTGACGGTTTTCTTCAAGATAAGGATATATTGAGTTTTAAAAAAGGGATCAAGCTTGAAGACGGCCGCACCGCGCCTGCAAAGGTCAGGAAGGTAAGAGAGATGTCTGCCAACTCATGGATAGAAATTACAATACATGAAGGCAAAAAGCGGCAGATCAGGAGGATGCTTGAGCAGCTGAGACATTCTGTTTTAAAGCTAAAGAGGATCAGGGTCAGCGGCCTCGAGCTTGGCAGCCTGCCGTCAGGAGCGTTCCGCTATCTTACCCATGATGAGGTCGAGAAACTGAAAAAAGAGACAACGACATGATTAATCCACAGATTACGCAGATAATGAAGAGGCTAAAGTATCGCAACTGGATTATTCATTAATCTTGGCAATCTGTGAAATCTGCGGATAATAAAAGTGAGGTACAGAACATGAGAAGAGAACCATGCGGTCAACTTAATGAAACCAATGTCGGGAATGAGGTCCTCATTTCCGGCTGGGCAAATAAATGGCGGGACCACGGAGGCGTGGTATTTATTGACCTTAGGGACAGAAGCGGAATTGTGCAGGTCGTCTTTAATCCTGAGACAGACGCTGAGCTTCATAAACGGGCGCACAGAATACGAAGTGAATATGTGCTTCAGATTAAAGGCGATGTCAGAAAAAGGCCATCGGGGACTGAAAATCAGTCAATACCCTCCGGACAGATCGAGATAATCGCTAAAGAACTTACAGTGCTCAATGAATGCAAACAACTCCCGTTTATGGTTGAGGATGATACCGATGCGTCAGAGTCGCTGAGGTTCAAGCACAGGTATCTGGACCTTAGAAGACCGTCAATACAAAAGAACATTATTCTAAGGCATAAGGTCACAAAGATCATCAGGGATTACCTTGACGCAAAGGGTTTTCTCGATATAGAGACTCCGATACTTACAAAGAGCACACCTGAAGGGGCGAGGGATTATCTGGTGCCGAGCAGGCTGAATCCGGGGCATTTCTACGCGCTTCCGCAGTCGCCGCAGATATTCAAGCAGATCCTCATGGTCTCCGGCCTTGAGAAGTATTACCAGATCGTAAGGTGCTTCAGGGACGAAGACCTAAGGGCGGACAGACAGCCGGAGTTTACGCAGATGGACCTTGAGATGTCCTTTGTAAAAAGTGATGAGATAATAGGCCTCATTGAGGGGCTGCTGAAGAGGCTTTTAAAGGAGACTTCCGGAGAAGTTATTAATGAGCCGTTCCAAAGATTGACATATAACGAGGCTATGGATAGGTTCGGCTCTGACAAGCCTGATCTGAGATACTCTCTTGAACTAAAGGACGTAAGCGATATTGTGAAGGATTCATCCTTTAAGGTATTCCTTGACACACTTTCAAAAGGCGGGATAGTGAAAGGCGTAAACGCAAAAGGCCTCGCGGGTTATTCAAGAAAGGAGATGGATGACCTTACAAAAGAGGTGCAGGGATTCGGGGCAAAGGGGCTTGCATGGATAAAGGTGAAGAACGGTTTTGAATCGCCCATAGCAAAGTTCTTCCCTGAGCAGACATTAAAGTCTCTGGCTGAAAGGATGGAGGCGCAGGAAGGCGACCTTCTCCTCTTTGTTGCCGACACTAAAGATGTTGCCAATGATGCACTATCAAGGCTCAGGAACGAGCTTGCAAAGAGGCTCGGACTGATAAAGGATGGCGTCTTCAAATTCGTATGGATAACCGACTATCCTCTCTTTGAATGGAATAAAGATGAGAAGAGATTTGATACAATGCACCACCCGTTTACCAGCCCGGCTGAAGAGGATATCGAGTTCTTCCTTAAAGGCGGAAACGAAGACATGCCGAAGATCAGGGCGCAGGCATATGATATAGTCCTGAACGGTTATGAGATAGGCGGCGGCAGCATCCGCATACATAAAAAAGAAGTTCAGGACAGGATGTTTGAAATGCTCAAGATCACCCCTGAAGATGCAGACGCAAAATTCGGTTTTCTCCTTGAGGCGCTGGAATACGGCGCTCCGCCGCACGGTGGGATCGCGCTCGGCCTTGACAGGCTTGTCATGATACTTGCAGGCGCGTCATCAATAAGGGATGTCATCGCGTTCCCGAAAACCCAGAAGGCGGTCTGCCCCTTAAGCAGCGCGCCGTCCACTGTTGAACCAAAACAGCTCAAAGAACTCAGCATCAAACTCGATACAGAGGTCTGATATCAAAGGGGCTTATGCCTAAAAGTTAAACCCATAGCATTTAGCGCGCTAATGTTAGACGACATCACAACAGGCAACACAAAAAAAGACGGCAGGGATTTCAGTTTTTGGTTTGTGGGCCGGATAGAAAAGTGGTGCAAAGAAAATAATATCCCCTTTGACGCGAAGCGATATGGCCTTCGAAACACAGATGACATAGAAATTAAGTGGGGGATATACAAAAAAGGCGAACTGCGGGATGTGTGGGCGTCAAGTTCCGACAAGACAGCCATGAGCATACTTATCAGGGGGGATTTTACGTTTATATTTCGTAAAACTGATAATCACGAAGAGCGAAGAGAGGTCAGGCTGATTAATGAAGGTGATTACGCGATCTGGCGTGAAGACCTTGAGCACACATGGAGAATGGATAAGGATTCAGAGATATTAACTTTGAGATGGTAACAGCAAGAATGTATTTAAACGGCAATCAATAAGGAGGTATTGAATATGTGGATTATCGGATTTCTTGTAATCATATATGTTGCAGTATGCTTCGGGAAAATAGCAGCCAAGCATGATAAGAACCCTATTCTTTTTGGAATATTGTCAGTTATTTCTCCGATAAATTTAATTATTTTAGGTTACTGGGCATTTTCAGACTTTGAATCACAAAAGAAGATTTGAATAAATCTGTGCTTGAGAGGCTTTCAGGCAACCTCGTAAAGACAGCAAATGCTATCGATATTGCACTTTCCATTCTTAAAAGGAAAATCAGGGACTATGGTCTGAAATGAACCGGATGGTTCAAAAAAGACCGTTCAAAAAATCTGGTTTTGTCTATTTTAAAGTGTCAACTACCTAATTTATCTCATTTTTTTAATCTGGCATTGCTCTTGCATTTAAAGAGGCATGAAAAAAACCATGCTGGTAGTTGATGATGATGAATTGATACTTTTATTCTCTTCAAAATATTTTGGCAGCAACAGTCTAAAGGTTCTTACGGCTAAACACGGGGCTGAGGCGGTAAACGTGCTTAAGTCTGCAAATGTGGATCTGGTTTTAACAGACTTAAAGATGCCTGTAATGGACGGTTTTAAGCTTTTGACCTACATAGGTGAGAAGCATCCTTACATCCGGACAATTGCAATGACAGGTTTAATGAGTGATAATATTAACGAGAGAGTTCGGGAGCTTGGAGTCAGGCATGTCATTGAAAAACCTTTTAAGTTTAGTGTCCTGAACAAAAAAATCCTTCAACTTCTTGGCAATAATTCAGGAAAACCAGGGCAGTCATATTCTGCTCAGCAGGATATGATATCAGTTGATAATTACTTATCCCAAATTCCTTAATATCTGCTAACAGAAGTCCGATAACGGCATCTTTACAATCACCCGTCGAAACTTTGTGCCTCTGTGCCTTTGTCTCTCTGCCACTTTCTTTAAAAAACAAAAAACCGTATCCCTTGTATTGAACCTAAAGGAATACGGTGAATGATCCTACCATCCCTTTCCTCCGCCGGCATTATCCGGTTCAGGTTCGCGGGGTCTTCTCGAAACTTCGGGAACTCTCAGGCTGATGCCTCCCCCAGGGTAATTAAAATATATCTTCTCTCAAAGAAGAGTGTCAAGAAACCTGCGCGCAGAGTAAAGTTGTGTTCCCTTGCGCCTTATTGTTTTTTCTTATACTTAACGTCTTTCAATTCTTTGAAATCCGCATCCTGCGTCCAGATAACGGCTTTATTCATATATGCTGTTGCCAGAATGATTCCGTCGGCTAGGGAAACATTATGTTTATAGCCAAGTCTCGCAGCTTCAACAGCTATCGCGCTGTCCAAAACCACAATATTTCCCTGCTGCATTAGAGCCGCGGCATGAAGCGCTGCGTCTTCCCCTCGCTGCTGAAGCACACGCTTAAATACTTCGGTAATGCAGATGGTCGGCACAATCAGTTTCTCCTGATTTTCGAGCGCCCCTGCAAAGAATCCGGCATTTGGCCCGTCGGCAAAATACTCAAGCCATCCGCAGGAATCAACGAGGTTCATACCCTGTCCTTTTCTCTTTCAATTGTCGTGTCAATCCCTTTGAGATAACCCCGCATCTTTTTTATGTTCCTGACAGGGATCATCTCGATTCTATTTTCATACTGCAGGAACTCTACCTTTTCGCCCGGCTTGATGTGCATGGATTCACGAAGTTCACGCGGTATCACCACCTGATATTTGGGAGATATCGTTGCTCTCATACATAACCTCCATCGATATTGATTTAGTAATATTATAGCACTATCGATAGTTTTTATCCCGATTCCTTATTCAACAAAAACATTGATTATTTTCATTAGCGGGAATATAATTTTACAAAAGATAGAATAAGCATAAAAAAACTTTACCTAAAAAAATTAAAGACTTAAAACAACACAACACATTAGACAAAAGCAATAAATGAAAGCCGCTCTATGACAATCCTGATCGCAATTTCCAGCTTTATAGAATCTGTTGGCACTCAAAACATAATATTGGCTATAGGAGCTATACTCACCTATCTTTATTGGTTGCATAAAAAGGGCGAGCCGAAAAGACAAGAATTTAGAAAATTCACCCTAGTTTTCACTCCCACCCTCCATCGCCTTGACGATATACGACAAAGCAGTCACATCATTATTCATGATGACTTTTCCAAGCATCGAAATGCTATGCTGAAATTTATTGCCAGCCTCAACGACGGAAGCGGCAAAAACAGATTCAAGGCAAAATGGAATGAATATGAAAAAAATACGAGGAGATGAAAAAAAGGTGAATTTTGGGACATTGATAATACTGGAGAAAATGTCCCCTTGAGTGCGGGTCTTATGGAACTTACCGTCTACCCCGACAAAACTACTGCACTTGATAAGGACAAGCCGAACAAAGAAAGGCTGAAACAACTTATAAAGGAACTACTTGAAATTGCTAAACATAATTAGTTAATTAAGTAGTCAATGCAACTAATCGGGGTGTGCTACACCGTCTTCCGGTGATTTCTGCCGTGATGCAAGAAGGTTGAAAAAAAATATTTTGATATGTGGGTTATTATATTTATTGTTCTAACTATTATCTGTTTTTACCTTTTATATAAATACGATGGTGCCGGTCTTTATACTTTTTGTCTCCCTGCAGGAATCGCTTGTCTACTGGAATACAAAAATTTTCTTGACGTTATTATAGGTTTAATATTGATTGGCATTGGAGTTTACTTTTTCTACATGATTTATCGGCATTAGTGGATATTTTCAAAGACTGAATTCCTAACGTAAGTAGCTCCTGACCACATAATCATCGAGGGATTCATCTTTCTTGGACTGTCTAAAATAGCCCTACCTATAGGGTCTTTTGTGTCCGCGAGAAAACGGGGACAGGCTTAAAATTGAAATTTAATATCTCAATGTTGAAGCCTGTCCTTATAACCTCTTAGTAAAATGTTGTAAAAGGCATAACTCCCTCTCTTAACTTAAGTGGGGGTTCCCAAACCTTCGGGAGGGAGCATTAATTTATTGCAAACTCTTCTCTTCAACAAATGCCGGTCTCCGCATGAACGTCGGTATCTCAAGGATATCCTCATCATCCTGAATAAGATTTTTTGATAATACCCTGCCGGAACCTTTTAACTCCGTATTGACCTCGCCTAAAGGCCTCCATTTTTCATACGAGCGCATTACCGGCTTGGGCTTCTCCTCAAAGCCCGTTGCTATGACTGTAACAACTATCTCATCTTCAAGGTCAGGGTCTATTACCGAGCCGAAGATAATTTCTGCCTCTTCATGCGCGGCGTCCCGGATCAAACCTCCCGCCTCGTTGACCTCGTGAAAAGAGAGGGAGGAGCCTCCAGCGATGTTTATAAGCACGCCTTTCGCGCCATCAATGGAGGTCTCCTCCAGCAGGGGACTGTTTATAGCCATCTTGGCCGCGTTCACTGCCCTGTTCTCGCCGGAGCCTCTGCCGACTCCCATAAGGGCCTTGCCGCTCTCTGTCAGGATGGTCTTTATGTCCGCAAAATCATGATTTATCTGACCCGGAATAAGTATAAGGTCTGATATTCCTTTAACAGCCTGCCTTAGGACATCGTTTGCGATATTCAACGCATCAAGCCATGATGTCTGTTTTTCAGTAATATTAAGCAGTCTGTTGTTGTGAACAATAATTATTGAATCTACATTCTTCTTAAGCTCTTTTATTCCCTGCTCCGCGTTTCTTGCGCGCTTGCTCCCCTCAAAGAGAAACGGCCGAGTCACCACTGCCGTTGTAAGGATGCCCATCTCTTTAGCCACCTCCGCAACTATCGGCGACGCGCCTGTGCCTGTTCCGCCTCCCATTCCCGCTGTTATGAATAACATGTCAGCGCCTTTTATCGCGTCTTCTATCAAATCTCTGGCATCCAGAGCGGCCTGCCTCCCGATCTCGGGATTTGCGCCTGCGCCAAGACCTTTTGTAAGCGAGCTGCCTAATTGTATCCGCTGATGCGCAAGGGATGATTCAAGCACCTGGGCGTCTGTATTTGCGACAATGAACTCAATACCCTGAAGGCTGGATACTATCATGCTGTTGACAGCATTGCCTCCACCGCCTCCGACCCCTATGACCTTGATCTTTGCCCTGCTGCTCTTTACTTCTTCCATTTCAAAAATGTTCATGCCTCCTCCTTTGTAAATTTATTTTTTATATTGAATTAAAATCTTACAGATCCCTTTGCCCATGACTTGAGCCTTGTCATCATCCCGCCGAACTTTCCGCTGTTGCCGGAACTCTGATCAGCGAGTATCTCTTCAGCCCCGTAAAATATCAGCCCCATGCCTGTCAGGTATTCAGGCTTATATGCGATACCCATCATATTTATAATCCCGGAAGGAACGCCTGTCCTAACGGGAAGCTCAAGCACATTCTCGGCCATTATATTCATGCCTTCCATCGAGGCCCCTCCGCCTGTAAGCACAACTCCTGAGACAAGAGAGCTATGCAGCCCGCTCTCCATCAGCTCTTCTTTTATAAGGGTGAAGAGTTCCTCTGCGCGCGGCTGAAGTATCTCGATGAGATGCCTTCTGGGCACGCGTCTGCCCGGTTTGCCGTCTCCGCCGCTGATCTCCATCTCATCATCCTCCCTGACAAGAGCCAGCATTGAAGCGCCGTACTTCTTCTTTATATCTTCAGCCTCTGAAACCTGCATCCTCATACCTATTGCAATATCGTTCGTGAAGCTGCCTCCGCCGACTGGAAGGGCGGCGATATGACGGATGCATCCTCCCTGAAAGATGGTGATGTCGGTTGTGCCTCCCCCTATATCAATAAGCGCGACCCCAAGCTCTTTCTCATCCTCGCTGAGTATTAAACTGGCAGAGGCAAGCGGTTCAAAGAGAACATCAATCACCTCAAGCCCTGCCTTTTGACAGCTCTTTATCAGATTGTGCACTGACGTAGAATCGCCAGTGATTATCTGGACATCAGCTTCAAGCCTTACGCCTTCCATGCCGCGCGGATCGCTGATCCCGTTCTGTCCATTGACAGTAAAACTGCTTGGTATTACATGGAGTATCTCCCTGTCAATCGGCATCGCCACAGCCCCTGCCGCATTCACAACCCTTTCAACCTCACCCTGGTTAATTTCTTTATCTTTTACAGCTACAACTCCGCTGCTTGAGATGCTCTTTATATGTCTACCCGCTGTTCCCGCATAAACTGACTTAATCTCAACACCTGACATCATCTCCGCTTCCTGCACAGCGTTTTTTATTGACTCCACAGTGCTCTCAATATTGATCACAACGCCCTTCTTGAGCCCTCTGGATGGCGCGCTGCCAATGCCGATGATATCAATCCCGCCGTCCTTTACTTCCCCGACAATAGCGCACACCTTTGTTGTGCCTGCATCAAGCCCGATCATGATCTCTCCGCTTTTATCCTGCGTTCTTGAAAAAAATCCCATAATATTATTTCTTCGCCTTTTTGGACCGTTTTGCTTTCTTACTCTTTTTTGCCGGCTTTGTTTTCTTGGCCGTCTGCACAGGCTTTACTGTAGCGGTTGTCTTCGGAGGCTCAGCAGGTTTGATCGTCTTGGCCGTCTCAGCCGGTTTTGCTACCGTCGCTATTCCTTCTAATGTTGCCGTCTTTACGGATTCTGACGGCTTCCCTGTCTGCGCGGCTGCTGATGCCTTCACCGCTTTTGCCTCCGCAGTCTCCGCAGTCTCCGCAGGCTGAAGCGGCTTCACTATCACCCTGTCCCGAAACCGCAGATCTATATAACTTGTCGGGCCCAATTTGCTGACCTCAGGCTCAAGCTCCTCCCATCGGGCGAGTTTCTCCATGTAATTGCCATAACCGACCTTTATGACCGCCCCATCCACCACCATATCAGGCCCGTATGAATTGAGCCTTATCTCAACAGATTCCCTGCTTGAGAGGATCCCCTTCTTATCAAGCGCGTCTATGAGCTGAATCGCCTCCTTAATCTCTTTCTTGTTCTTTTCGGCGCTGTCGCTCCTGATGACCGGCAGGAACGCGGTGCCTTCATTCATAACCTCTTCAAGCATATTCCCCTCTTCTTCAACAAGAAAGGTGCTGCTGTTTTGATAGAGGAGCGCCTTTGGAGCAGCCTCCTTTATCTTTATCATGAGTGTATCAGGCATCTGCTTCCTAAGAGAGACATCCTTTATCCACGGATTGCTCCTGAGCCTCGCCTCCACAACATTTAGCTCGAGAGTAAGAAGGTTTGTCCCCCTGTTTATATTCAGGTTCCTTATCACATCCTCTTTGCTCAGATGATAATTGCCGGAGACCTCTATATCATTAACATTCAGGTTATGAGCCGAGAGATTTACCGCAAAGGCAATGCCCAGAATAAAGATAATTAGAGAGAGAATGAGAGCCGCCCCCTTGAGGAAAAGTAAAATCTTGCTGCTGCGCTTGTGCGGGGATTGCTTCCCGTTCCTCTTTCCGCTGATCTTTACCCTTTTGTTATTTGTTGACCGCAATTTTTATTATCTCCTCTATAAGCTCCTTAAAGCTTATGCCTGCATGCGCGGCTATCTTTGGAAGGAGGCTCGTCCCGGTCATCCCCGGCAGTGTGTTGACCTCAAGTATATATGGAGCCCCGCTTGAGTCTATAATGAAATCCGCCCTGCTCGCTCCTGAACATCCAAGGGCAGTATGAGCTATTAACGCCATCTCTTTGGTCTTTTCATATACCGCATCATCAATCGCGGGCGGGATTATATACTCGGTCAGCCCTGATGTGTACTTGGCTTCATAATTGTAAAATTCCAGTGAAGGCCTCACCTCTACGCCGCCAAGAGCACTATCTCCAAGAATACCGATGTGTACCTCTTTGCCTTCGATGAACTTTTCAACCAGAGCCTTATCTCCGAAAGAAAAGGCGTTTTCCAAAGCGCCTGCCATCTCAGCCTCCTCCTTTACGATGCGTATCCCGATGCTCGAGCCCTCTGCCACAGGCTTCACAACACGAGGGAAAGAAAATTCAAACGCCTGAGGCTGAAGATTCTTCTTCTGACCTCTCTTTGACTTCTTATTTACAACCGTGAAAGGCGCTACATTAAGTCCATGATGCATGAAGAGTTTTTTTGAAACCTCCTTATCCATGGCAAGTGCGGATGCGAGAATGCCTGAGCCTGTATAAGGAATGCCAAGCACCTCAAGCAATCCCTGCATAGCCCCATTCTCTCCCATGCCGCCGTGCAGCGCAAGAAAGGCAAGTTTTACCTTATCTTTCTTCAGGACATTTGCTATATCCCTGCCAACATCAATTAGCGTCGAGTCATAACCAAGCTCCTGCAGGGCCTGATATATCGCAAGCCCGCTCCTTACCGAAATATCCCGCTCGGATGAAAAACCTCCCATCAGTACGCCTACCTTCTTTGTTGTAGCCTGTTTAGTCATTTCATATATCCCTTCATTTTAGATTTAAATTCAATATCATACTATCTTTATCTCCGGCATCAGAGCAACGCCGCTCTGCTCTTCCACCTTTGCCTTCACAATATTCATAAGCTCCAAAAAATCTTTTGCCGTAGCCTTCCCCTTATTAACGAAAAAGTTCGCATGCACAGTGCTCACCTCTGCGTCGCCTATTCTCATCTCCTTGCATCCTGCGGCATCTATCAGCCTGCCTGCCGCATCGCCTTCAGGGTTTTTGAATACGCATCCCGCTGATGCCTCTCCAAGAGGCTGCGTAACGGACTTTTTCCCGATAAACTCTTTTATGCGGGCTGCTACAGCCCCAGGGGCATCTTTTTTGAGAAGGATATTGGCGCTAAGTATAATCAGATCATCGGAGAGATTTGAACTCCTGTATGTAAACTGAAGCTTATCTTTGCCTAAAATCACTATCCTTCCTTCCATATTCATTACCGCAACCGATACAATCACGTCCTTTATCTCTGTCCCGAAAGAGCCTGCATTCATATAGACCGCTCCGCCGAAAGTGCCGGGGATTCCCGTGAGAGGCTCTATGCCCGAATAGCCGTTCTCCTTTGCAAAACTCATGAGCTTGCCAAGAGGCACGCCCGCCTCCACAAAGAGCGTTGCAGATTTATCATCACTCCCCTTTGCGAGTCTTATATTCCTGAAGGCCCTTAAAGATACGGCTATGCCACTGATCCCCGATTCGCTCACAAGGAGATTCGTCCCCCCTCCTAAGACAAAGACCGGAATCTTTTCCTTCCCTGCCATGACTAAAAGGTTCTGCAATGACATCGGGTCTTCGGGAAACGCCATCAGGTCTACAGGCCCGCCTATCTTAAGAGACGTATGAGCCGACATAGGCTCGTCAAGCCTCACCTCACCCCTGAAGCTCTCTTTAATTTTGGATATGAAACTCTGCATTATGTAGCTCAATTCCTCAATCTCTTAACAACCTCTTCCCCTATTTTCCATACATCGCCTGCACCGAGAGTCAGCAGTGTATCCCCGCTTTTAAGGCTTTCAATAAGATATGTAACAACCTCCGCCTTCTCTTTTATATGTTCAACATCCTTCCCGGCATCTCTTATCCCTTTTGAGAGAACTTCAGAATTCACGCCGTTTATAGGCCTCTCACCGGCAGCATATATGTCCATCAAGACCACCTTGTCAGCATCAGTGAATGCATCGGAAAATTCAGACATGAGGTCACTCGTCCTTGAATATCTGTGAGGCTGAAAGAGCACGACAAGCCTCCCCTTTTCGCCTCCCACCCTCCGGCTCAGCGCGGACTTTGCCGCCCTCAGGGTCGCCTTTATCTCTGTCGGATGATGGCCGTAATCATCAAACACCATTATCCCTGCGGCAATTCCTTTTAACTCAAACCTCCTCTGCACCCCGCTGAAATCACTCAGCGCATCCTTTACGCTCTTCACATCAATCTCAAGCTCAACCGCAACAGCGATTGCCGCGAGACAATTGCAGACATTATGCGCGCCTATCAGAGGGACTTCAAACATGCCGAGAGACTCACCGTTCAGCACAGCTTCAAAATATGACTTTAAGCCGTCTGAACTTATGTTCCTCGCAACAAGGTTCAGCCCCTCGCTCAGGCCGTATGTGAAGAACCTTCGCCGGACTTCCGGCAGAAGCTCCTTTATATACTTGTCATCACCGCAGAGTATGGAGAGGCCATAAAAAGGCACTTTGTTTGCGAATAAAAGGAACGCCTTCTTCACTTCATAAATATCCTTAAAGAAGTCCATATGCTCCCTGTCAATATTCGTTACTACCGCAATAGTGGGCGCAAGGCGAAGGAATGAGCCGTCGCTCTCATCTGCCTCAGCTACAAGAAATTCTCCCTCCCCCAATTTTGCGTTGCTCCCTATGCCCTTCAGCTTCCCTCCGATCACAACAGTAGGGTCAAGCCCGCCTGAAGCTAATACGCTTGCGACAAGTGAGGTCACGGTTGTCTTTCCGTGAGCGCCGGCGATAAGCACGCCGTATTTAAGCCTCCCAAGCTCCGCAAGCATCTCGGCCCTCGGTATCACAGGGATGGATCTTTCTTTTGCGGCAACAACTTCAGGATTGTCGGCAAAGACCGCTGAAGAGATAACAACTACATGAGCATCTTCTATATTCTCCGCCGTATGCCCGATATTGACGGTGATGCCGAGCCCGGACAGCCTCCTTGTGGTTTCAGACTCCTTCATGTCAGAGCCGTTCACCTCGTAACCTAAGTTCTTCAGCACCTCGGCTATACCGCTCATGCCTACGCCGCCGATACCGACAAAATGTATCCTCTCAAATTTCTTATACATAACAAACCTTAAACATTCTTTTTTATCTTCACCATTATCAGATCAACAACCTTTGTCAGCGCGTCCGAACTCCCAAGCGATTTGCTCGTCCTCTCCATCTCTCCTATCGCGTCAGGGTCATTCAGAAGATACTTGATAAGTTCAGAGAGCGTCTTGCCGTTAAGGTCCTTATCAAGTATCACCTGGGCCGCGCCTATATCCCAGAGCTTCTTTGCGTTTGACTCCTGATGATGCCCCGCGGCAAAAGGATACGGCACAAGTATCACAGCCTTGCCGCACGCGGTCAATTCAGCAAGGGTGGTTGCGCCTGCCCTTGAGATTATCAGGTCTGAGACCGCGTACGCCTCAGGCATTTCATGCGTAAACGGAAGCACGGTCCCCTTAAAGCCTTGTGAATGATAAAAGTCCTTCATAAACTGGAAATCCTTCTCTCCTGTCTGGTGCAGAAACTGTATCTTGTCTTTGAATTCAGTCAGATATGTGAGCGATTCACCGACCGCGTGATTGATCTTTCTTGCGCCGCTGCTTCCGCCAAATACAAATATCGTAAAGATATCTTTATTAAGGCTGAATGTCCTGTAGCCTCTCTCTCTGCTTCCCTGCAGTATCTCCGACCTTACGGGGTTGCCGGTAAGGTGAGTTTTCTCCGGCGCAAAAAACTCCATACTCTCGTGGTATGTCACAGCAACAGTATCCACAAATCTTCCGAGGATCTTATTTGCAAGTCCCGGGACAGTATTCTGTTCATGTATTATTGTGGGTATGCCCATCCATGACGCGCAGAAAACCAGCGGGCCTGAGCTGTAACCCCCCACTCCCAAAACCAGCGCCGGATTGATCTCCTTAAGTATCCTATGGGAATCCTTAAGAGATAAAGGTATCTTCAGTGCAGACCTTACAGTTCCGTAAAGCCCGCGGCCTACAAGCCCCTCGGATCTTATAAATCTTATATCAAATCCTTCCCTCGGGATTATCTTTGACTCTATACCCTCTGCTGTTCCGACAAAAAAGACTTTCAGTCCGCTGACCCTCTTTTCAAGCTCTTTTGCAATAGCTATCCCCGGGAATAGATGCCCGCCTGTGCCGCCTCCTGCGATAATAATATTCATATCGCTTTCT
Organism: Nitrospirota bacterium; assembly: GCA_016222905.1. Classification (GTDB taxonomy): domain Bacteria; phylum Nitrospirota; class Thermodesulfovibrionia; order UBA6902; family UBA6902; genus JACRPZ01. Next base: position 84,236 of record JACRPZ010000002.1, on the reverse strand, counting down.
TAAAAAGGCTCTCTCTCAGCCTCCTGTTCACAGGCCGCTCTCTTGATTCTCCTGCCACAAAGAGCGGGCGATGGAACTGCTCGAACCTCTCTTCTTCATTCCTCTTCGCGATGCTTATCAAAATCCCCATAGCCGCCATATTGATAAGCTGCGCTGAGCCTCCGTAGCTTATGAAGGGCAAAGGCAAGCCTTTTGTAGGCATCAGCCCTGTTGTGACGGCAAAATTTATAAGCGCCTGGCACCCTATCATTATAGTCAGTCCAAACGCAAGGTAGTGGCTGAATGTGTCGGATGCCTTCCTTGCGACCCATATCCCCCTGATAAAGAGCCAGAGGAAGAGTCCTACAACGATCAGAACACCTATAAGACCTAACTCCTCACCTATCAGAGAGAAGATAAAGTCAGTATGAACTTCCGGCAAGAAAAAGAGCTTCTGCTTGCTGTCTCCTATGCCTACGCCGAAGATGCTGCCGCTGCCAAAGGCGATGAAAGACTGAACAAGCTGAAACCCGCTCCCAAGAGGGTCAGCCCACGGGTCAAGGAATGCCGTGATCCTCTTCATCCTGTAAGGTTTTGACACAAGGAGGAAAACTACAACCGGCAGGGCGCATAGAATGCAAGCCCCGATATGCTTCAGCCTCGCCCCTCCCAAAAATATCATGCCTATTGTAAGTATGCCGAGGCTCATCACAGCCCCGAAGTCAGGCTGAATAATAATGATGCCCTGAAAAAAGAGCATGATGCTGGCAGGGATCAAAATACCGTAGCGGAAGTCCCTCATCTTATGGCCGTACTTAGCCATGTAATCCGCGAGAAATATCACCAGTGCGAGCTTCACAAATTCCGAGGGCTGAAAGGTTGTAGGCCAAAGCCTCAGCCAGCGCCGCGCGCCGTTTGCTGAGAGACCGATGCCCGGCACAAATACAAGCACGAGCAGTATCAGCCCTAATATCAGAAGGGCTATGGCAAGAGGCCTCAGCTTCAGATAATTTATCTGCGACAGCAGGAGCATCGCCGCAAGCCCGAGAGAGACGGTAAAGAGGTGATTCTTTAAATAATGAAAACTCGAACCGAACTCTTTCGTTGACATAAGAGCGGTTGAGCTATAGACCATCACAATACCTATGGCGACGAGCGCCAGCACCGGTATGTATATGCCGCGAGCCTTGTTAATATAGAAAATACCCATTTAACCCTTTCTCTGCCTGCTTGCTTCTGACTACTTACTACTGACTACTTCTTTTATCCTTAACTGTTTCTCTTACCGCTTCCTTAAATTTCCTTCCCCTGTCCTCAAAGTCTTTAAACATATCAAAACTCGCGCATCCCGGAGAGAGAAGGACCACATCCCCTTCCTTCGCCTTTGATAATGAAACGCTTACAGCCTCTTTTAAGTCATGAGCAAAAAACGTTTCCGTAATATCTCCAATAGCAGAGGCGATCTTCTCCTTTGCCTCGCCAAGCAGTATCAACGTACTCACCTTTCCGGCTATCAGATTGCGCAAAGCTCTAAAGTCGCCCCCCTTGTCCAGCCCTCCCATGATCAGGACAACCCTATTAAAACTTTCCAGAGATTTTACTACAGCGCCGACATTTGTGCCTTTTGAGTCATTTATAAATCTTACTCCGTTAAACTCCTCAACAAATTCCATTCTGTGCTCAAGACCCGAAAAATCCCTAAACACATCCGCAACAGCTTCATAAGAGCACCCTGAAGCCAAAGCAACAGCAGAGGCTGCCATTGCATTTTCAAGATTATGTATGCCCTTAATCCTCAGTTCATCCTGAGACAGAAGAGGAAGATGCGAGGTTGGGAACGGGAAGCAGGTAGAATTGGCGTAAATCATCCCGTCCTTAAAATAAACCCCATCAACTTCTCTCTTGCGGCTGAAGAAAATAATCTCAGGCCTTATACTCCTGATCTCCAACTTCTTATTTATGACTTCCATTAAAACAGGATCATCGGCATTAAGTATAAGGAAGTCTCCTGCCTGCTGGTTTTCAAATATCCTTGTCTTGGCATCAATGTACTCTTCAATATTCCTGTACCTGTCAAGATGGTCAGGGGTTATATTGAGAATAGCCGCAGCGTTCGGCCTGAACTTATCTATTGACTCAAGCTGGAAGCTGGATATCTCAGCAACGATATAATCAAGACTGCGCGCTTCCCCTTTAAAGCTCAACTTGGTCAACTCTTCTGTTAATGCATTGCCGATGTTGCCTCCCAAGAGTGTCCTGAATCCTGACCTTCCCAGCATAAGGTTTACGAGTGTGGTCGTGGTTGACTTGCCGTTTGTACCAGTGATGCCTATGAAAACAGGTAATGGGTCATAGGTCATGGGTAATAGACCCTCCTTAATGACCCTATAGGCCAGCTCAAGCTCGCCGATTATTGGGACTCCCTCTTCCTTTGCTTTTACTATAGGAGGAATGCTTAACGGAATACCCGGACTCACCACTATCAGGTCAGCTTCCATAAATAGGTATTCCGGGTTCTCACCGGTTATCACCTTTATGGACGGATCAAGTCTGTCTATACTTGCCTTGAGGGAGCTTCCTGATTTTTTATCTGTTATTGTGACGTTAGCTCCAAGCGAAGAGAGAAGATTCGCCGCTCCTGTGCCGCTCCTTGCAAGCCCTGCAACAAGAACTTTCATGTTTTTAAAACTGCCCCTCTTTTCCATTTCCTGCGTCATTTGAATCGTCTTCATTTACCTTATCTTGAAAGTCATCAGGCTCAATAGAGCAAGGATTATTCCTGCTATCCAGAATCTTACTATCACCTTAGGTTCAGGCCATCCTTTTACTTCAAAATGGTGGTGAAGGGGCGCCATCTTAAAGACCCTTTTGCCTGTAAGCTTAAATGATGCCACCTGAATTATTACCGAACAAGTCTCTATCACAAAGATTCCGCCTACAAGAGCCAGAACCACCTCATGCTTGGTTATTACGGCAAGCGTTCCAAGCGCACCTCCAAGACCCAAGGAGCCGACATCTCCCATAAATATCTCGGCCGGGTAGCTGTTATACCAGAGAAATCCGAGCGCTGCGCCGAACATGGCGCCGCAGAACACCGTAAGCTCTCCTGTGCCCGGCAGATACAGCACGCTCAGATAATTGGCAAAGCCTGAATGACCTGATATGTAAACAAGCGCTCCATTAGCAAGCGTTGCAATGCCGATAAGCCCTATAGCAAGGCCGTCTATACCGTCTGTAAGGTTGACCGCATTTGATGAGCCTACTATTACGAGAACTGAGAAAGGTATATAAAACCAGCCCATATCTATAAGCCACTTCTTAAAGAAGGGGATATTCAGCATCGCAGCATATTGGTCTTTAGGGTCGTTATAGAATAAAAGCCCCACGATGAGGGCGAGTATGATCTGGAGGCCAAACTTATAACGCGCCTTCAGACCCTTTGAGTCCTTCCTCTCGCTCTTAAGGTAATCATCAGCAAGCCCTATCAGGCCGAAGCCGATTATCGCTGTGAGCATTATCACAATATACTTATTGCTCAGGTCTCCCCACATGAGAACGCTCAGCACTATGGAGGTGATAATCATGATACCGCCCATTGTCGGCGTTCCCGTCTTTGCAAGATGGGTCTTAGGCCCGTCATCCCTCACCTGCTGGGTCAGGCTCCGCTTCTTGAGCCTCTCTATAAGCCAGGGCGCCATTATGAAAGTTATTATCAGGGCGGTAACAACGCTCAAGGCTGTCCTGAAGGTTATATACCTGAAGATATTAAAAGGCGAATAGACATCATAGAGAGAGTAGAGCAGTTTATAAAGCATCTGTTATATCCTCCAAGATCTTCTCCATGCCCATTGAGCGCGAGCCCTTTATCAATACCGTATCTCCGTGCTTTAGAATATCTTTGATATTTTTTCCGGCTTCATCAGCATTTTTAAATGTAAAAACCAGCGGCTTCTTATCTTTCTTTATATGAATCTCCTCTGCAGCGAGGCTCATCATCTCGCCTACAGCCACAAGCGCGCCGATTCCCAGATCACAAACTATATTGCCGACGTTTCTGTGCTCATCTTCAGAGAATTCCCCAAGCTCAAACATATCCCCAAGCACAGCCACCGTTCTTCCTGTACTAAACAGGGAGAGTTCTCTCAATGCCTCTTTTATGGAAGCAGGGTTGGCGTTGTAGGAATCATTGATTACTGTTATACCGTTCTTCTCTATTACCTCAAACCTCATCGGGAAGGCGGTATAAGCCTCAAGCGCGGACTTTATATCTTCTGCTGATACTCCGAGCGAAAAGCAGACTGCAGAGGCGGCGAGCGCGTTGTAGACGTTAAAGAGTCCGCGAATGTTCAGGCTTACAGGCACGTCAGCGCCGTCCCTGAATGACAGGGTGAAGCTGTTCCCTTTATCCGTGGAATGAATATCCTTTGCCATCACGTGAGAATCGTTGTTTATGGAGAATGTGATTATCTCTCCTCCGAAATCCCTCACTCCCTCCATAAGAAAGTCATCATCGCCGTTCAGTACAACCGTGGAGAGTCCGTTGAGTATCTCAAGCTTTGCGTCCCTTATTGCGTAACGGCTGCCGAGCATGCCGATATGCGCGGAGCCTATGTTCGTAATTATTCCGTGACTCGGCAGGGCTATCTCGCATAACCTCTTTATTTCACCCGGCGCGTTCATACCAAGCTCAAGTACGATCACCTCGACATCTGATGCAACCCCCGCAAGACTCAGTGGGAGGCCTATGTGGTTGTTCAGGTTCCCCTTGTTCTTAAAGGCGTTGAACCTCCTGCTAAGGATCGAATGGGTCATCTCCTTTGTTGTTGTCTTTCCATTGCTCCCTGTTATAGCAACTACGGGTATGTTGAGCCTCGTCCTCCTGTAGTGCGCAAGGTCCTGCAAAGCCCTAAGCGTGTCATTCACCTGAATGATACTCTTTTTCACAGGCAGCGCCCTGGGGAATGAATCAATAACCGCACCGCCGGCTCTTGAGAGGGCGGCATTCAGAAAGTCATGTCCGTCAAACCTCTCGCCCCTCAATGCGAAGAAGATATCGCCTTCTTTTATCGTCCTTGAATCTATGGAAACGCCTTCAAAAGCCCTTGAGTCTCCGCTCAGGAGCCTGCCCCCGGTCGCTTCAATTATTTTATCCGCCGTCAAATTCGCCATATTATTTCTTTTATCGCCTTTCTCAAAACATCCTGATCGCTGAATGTATACCTTACCCCTTGAATCTCCTGGTAATCCTCATGCCCCTTGCCTAAAACAAGCACTGTATCGCCTCTTTTTGCCCCTGATACAGCCATTTGAATAGCCTCAGCCCTGTCAGGCTGTACCGTATAATTATCCTTCTTCATCCCTTGAAGAATCTCTCTGATAATGCCCATCGGCTCTTCTGTTCTCGGATTGTCGGATGTGACAATCACGACATCGCTCAGTTCGGATGCCGCCGCACCCATTAACGGCCTCTTGGTTCTGTCCCTGTCGCCGCCGCATCCGAATACAGTTACAAGCCTTCCCTCTGTTATCTTTCTTGCCTCAACTATCACCTTTCTTAGCGCATCCTCGGTATGGGCATAATCAACTATGCAGAGGAACTCCTGCCCCTCTGCTATGCTCTCGAACCGGCCTGAAGCGGGCCTCGCCTCGCTGATGCCCTTCTGTATTATCTCTTCCTTTATTCCGAGGGAGTGCGCTATCCCTATGGCAATGAGGAGATTGTAAAGATTAAAGCCGCCGATGAACTCCGATTCAACCCTAAACCTTCCTTCAGGGGTGCAGACATCGAATGACAACCCCTTTTGAACATTTATATTCTCCGCCCTTATCATTGCGCCCTCTTCAAGTCCGCATGTGATGACATTGCATGAGAGTTCGCGCGCGAGCCTGCTGAGCATAGGGTCATCAATGTTTAAGACAGCAGAGCCGTCCTCACTTAGATGGGAGAAGAGCTTGCGCTTCGCGCTGAAGTACTCCTCCATTGTCTCATGAAAATCGAGGTGGTCCTGCGAAAAGTTGGTGAAGGCCGCGACCTTGAAGGAACAGCCTTCAACCCTGTCAAGCATCAACGCATGGGATGAGACCTCAAGCACCGCATAGTCCGCATTATTATCAAGCATCTCCCTCAGGTATTTCTGAACATCGAGCGATTCCGGAGTTGTGCGAGGCGAATCTATGCTTCTTCCGCCGATTATGTATTGAATGGTTCCAAGGAGTCCAGCATTTTTGCCCCATGCTTCGAGGATGCTCTTTGTGATATAAGATGTTGTGGTCTTTCCGTTTGTTCCTGTAATGCCGACCAGAGAGAGGCTGTTGGAGGGATAGCCATAAAATGCGGCAGAAAGCAAGGCCAATGCCTTTCTGCTGTCTGAGACCGTAATATGAGTAAGCTCGTTATTGCTTATAAGTTGCTCTGTAATATTTATACCTGCCGCTTCATCAGTGACTATTGCGACAGCCCCCCTGCTTATCGCATCATTTATGTAATCATGACCGTCCGCTGCGAAACCCCGGACAGCCACAAATAAAAAAACCTTTCCAGCTAACCTTGAATCATAAGCAATCCCCTTTATCTCTACATCAAGAGGGCCTGTCTTCTTTGTTACATCAAGGCCTCTTAACAGCTCTGAAATTGTCATTTATTCCATCATAAAAACCACCGTAAATTCTCCATAAAGCCAAAAGAGCATAAGCTCTCAGTCACAAAACCCGCTTGAGAATTCTCTAACGGGCATCGGTGACAAGAAGCACACGGTTTTCATCCATCTCCATCGGAACATCTAAATATGTAAGCGCATGCTCGGAGATCCTCTTAAACACAGGGGCTGCCACTGTTCCTCCGTAACTGCCTCCCACAGGTTCATACACAACCACAATTAGCGCAAACGCCGGATTATCCGCCGGCACAAAGCCTACAAATGAACTCACAAATTTATTGCTGGAGTATCTTCCGGTTGCTGGGTCAACCATCTGGGCTGTACCTGTCTTGCCTGCCACCAGATTGCCTTTTATATATGCCTTCCTCGCAGTGCCGCCCTCTTCAACAACCTTCTTAAGGATATTTCTTGTTTTAATGGCGGTCTCAGTTGAAATTACCCTTCTCTCCACCTGGGGGGAGAAATTTTTTATCACCTCGCCTGCCGGTGAGATTATTTCCGAGACTACATATGGTTTCATCAGCAAGCCGCCGTTTGCAATAGCCGCATATCCCCTTAATAGCTGCAAAGGTGTCACCCCGATCTCCTGCCCGATTGAGAGTGCAGCTATTGATGTGCCTGACCAATTTTGCGGTCTTCTCAGGATACCCCTCATCTCCCCGGGAAGGTCTATGCCTGTTTTGTCTCCAAAACCGAACTTCTTCATATATTCATAATATCTTGTAGCTCCGAGCCTAAGCCCTGTCTTTACAGCGCCGACATTTGATGACTTCTGTATTATCTCTTCGAATGTGATGACCCCGTGCCTGTGGACATCCTTGATCGCTTTCTTCCCGACCACTATAAATCCCTGCGAGACGTCAAACCTTTCATCAAGCCTGACAATCTTCTCCTCAATGGCAGCCGCTGCAAGAAAAGACTTAAATGTTGAGCCGGGCTCATAGAGGTCAGTGATCGCCCTGTTACGTCTTTTATCACCGGGCACGCCTGCCGGGAAATTAGGGTTATATGAAGGCCTGTTTGCCATGGCGAGTATTTCGCCGGTCATCGGGTTCATCATTATCGCAACCGCAGCCTTAGCCTTCCACTCTTCCATGGCATTTGAAATCTCCCTCTCAACAATATACTGGAGGCTCTCATCAATGGTAAGCAGTATATTATTTCCGGGAACGGCATCTTCAGTCCCCCCTGACATGCTGTTGCCAAGGGCGTCCCTGGTAAAGGTCACCTCTATGTCCTCGCCCTTCATATATTTATCGTACTTAAGTTCAATCCCTTCGAGCCCCCGGTTGTCAATATTCGCATAGCCCAGTATATGGGATGCGGTCTCGCCGTTGGGATAGTTACGCCGCGTCTCGGTAAAAAAATCAATCGTCTTAATCCCCAATTCATTCCTTAGCGTAGCAACTCTCGCTGATGCATTCTCATCCATCTTCCTGGCAAGCCAGATGAAGCCCTTCCCCTTCTTAGCTATAATTTTTTTGTTAAGATCTGCGGCTGAAGTTTTGATAATAGGAGCAAGCTTTGAGGAGAGGAATTTAGTATCGTTTATCTTTGACGGAACGGCATAGAGAGAATCCGTCTCTATATTTACGGCCATCTCTCTCATTTTTCTGTCCCATACAACGCCGCGGTAAGGTTTTATCGTCTTTACCCGGTCATACTGCCGGCTCGCCTTTTGAGAGAGGGTCTTGTGGTTTAAGACCATGAGGTTGACTAATCGGATGGATATTACTGCAAAACCAAAACAGATAACCGTAGCAAGTATTACGGCTTTTCTTTTGCTCTTCTTAAGATGTATATTTGAAAGGTCTTCATCCCACAGTTTCTTTGTTTCTGCTTTTTCCGCCCCTCTCCTTCTCATTTTATAAAACTCACATTCGTCTTTTAAGATTATTTAACGCCTTACCGGCACGGTCATTGATGCCTTATAAGGAGATGCGCCTGTTTCTCTCTTTACAAAAAATACGTTCTGCCTCTCAGGAAGAGTCATGCCGAGCTTTTGCATCGCCACATCTTCTATCATCTTTGACGAGTAAAAACCCGCCCTCTGAGCTGAAAGCGCTTTGCTCTTCCGGATTAAGACGACCTTCTGCTTGTTCAGGTCCCCGATATGATATTCAAGATTGACAACAGCGGTTCTGAGCCCTATAAGCGCGAACATGCCTAACGCAAGGTAAAGGGTGAGTCCGAACTTTGCAAGCGCCCATCTCTTCTTTCTCTTTGTACGCTTCGGTGTCATATCTTTTCTCCTACCCTCAGTTTTGCACTTCTTGATGAAGGGTTAATAATACGCTCCTGGCGCGAAGGCACCAAGGGCTTTCTTGTGATAATATTGAAAACACCTTCCTTTGCAAGCTGCCGGAAGGCATGCTTCACGATCCTGTCTTCCAAAGAATGATATGAGATAACGCAGAGCCTTCCCCCTTTTTTCAGGAGTCCTGCTCCGCCGTCTATCGCGGCTTGAAGCTCCTCAAGCTCTCTATTCACCTCTATCCTCAACGCCTGAAAGGTCCTCGTGGCAGGATGGATCTTTCCCCTTCTCCATACAGCTTTCTCAATTATCGCGGCAAGCTCGCTGCATGAGGTTATGCGCTTTTTAAGGCGCGAACTGACTATCGCGCGTGCAATCTTTCTGCTGAACCTCTCCTCTCCGTATTTCCATACGAGATCCGCAAGTTCCTTTTCAGGATACCTGTTTACAACCTCTTCAGCAGTGAGTTTCTGTTCCTGATCCATCCTCATATCCAGAGCTTCATCCTTCATAAAACTAAATCCTCTGTTGTCTGCTTTCAGATGCAGCGTAGAGACCCCGATGTCAAGGAGTATTCCGTCCACTTCGTTATAGCCAAGTTCGTTAACAGCGGGCTTCATATTTGAAAACCGGTCTTTAACAAGATGAAGATGCCCGCTCTTCAGCCTCTCCTTTGTAATCTCAAGCGCCTCTTCGTCTCTGTCTATCCCGATCACCGTGCACCCCTCAGCCTTTTGCAATATACCCTCTGTGTGTCCGCCCAAGCCGATAGTTGCATCCACATATACTCCATCGCTATTTACCATTAACGCTTCCAAAATCTCCTGCCCCATAACAGGGATATGAGTTATCGGCATACATTACAAACCAAGATTAGAAAGCTGCTCAATATAAGCCTTCCTGTCTATCTTGGAAGGATCCGCTACATTCGCCAGTTCATTCTTGTCCCATATCTCTATCCTGTTGCCCTGACCCATGAGAGCAACCTCGCTGTTCAGCCCGCCGTCAACTCTCAGGGCCGCAGGTATGAGCACCCTTCCCTGCTTATCAATCTCGCACTCCTCTGCTGAGCCGACAACTCTCCGCATATAGTATTTGACCGAATCAAGCGTCTGGGGCATGCCTTTAATCTTATCAAGCAGAGTATTCCATTCATCCGTCGGATACGCGCATATACAGCGGTCAAAAACATCATTTGTAAAGATCAGTTTTGAGGTATAATTCGATGAGAGTATCTCACGGAAAGGCGCGGGGATTATTATTCTTCCCTTTGGATCAAGAGTGTAATAATATTTTCCTGAGAATGCAGGCACGTATCCCTCCACTTTCTACCACTTATACCCACAAGTATATGGAGGTTGAGGGCTCTTGTCAAGAAAAAAATTAATATTTTTTCATAACCACTGCATTTTGTGGTTAGATGTTTTAATAAATACTATTAGTTGGGGTATAAAGACGAATTTAAAAGTGGAAAAAATTCAACGTGATATGGTTTTGGAAGTTTGATAGGGTTAGATACTGATTTCACTACGAACAAATAATCAGACACGGCATGTAGTTAATGACTACAGATTGAAAGTAAGGATATGACCTTATTCAACTTAAAGTTTTATTGAAATATTTTCACCCTATTCATTAATTATTTCTTTAACAATATAATTAGCAATTATTTTATGTGCAAGAGGAGTTGGATGCCCATCGTAAGGAACCCTATATGGATTTTTATTATCATATATGAAACTTCCAGGTAAAATGTCAGTTACCTTATGAGTTACAATTCCTTTTTTTCTCAGTTCCTCTATGACAACATCTCCGAGGTCCTTTTCTTCATCCCAGAATATTGTATGAAACTTTATTCCAGGATATTTTGATTCCAAAAGTTTTCTGGATTTGTCTACTACACCTGCAAAAGTTTTTATCAGCTTCAAATCTATTTCGTCTTCGCCTTCTCCCCAACTGCGGTCATCAGTTTTGTTAATATTACTTAAAAATTGAGTATCGGAAGTAATTTTGACCTTATATAAACGTTGATATAAATTATTATACAAATATGACCTTCTCAGTTTTACGTTCATTTTCAACAAAAATTTCTTTGCGGGCGATGATACAATGTCTCCTTTTCTATTCATGACATATTGAGGTCCATCTATAAGCCACCATCTTAACCCTTTTAGTCGAATAATATTATCAGGGATAAAATAATATATCGCATATTGCGGTCTATGTTTTATTGCCGAATCTGCTTCCCCATGTTCAATTTGAGCCAGCATGAGTTGCGGTCCATGGCCTGAAATTCCAAAATTATATATTGCATATTCCCCGTTAGTAATTACGCCGGTGACATATGGCATTGTTTCATCATCAGATACACTTTCACCATATGTAAAAGAGTCCCCAAAAAAAAGAATGGCTGTTGCATCTTCCTTTTTAGCTTTAGGAGAGGTCCTTAATCCATCTTTACCTACAGTATAGGTAATATCATAAAGAATACTATCACCGAGATACGCAGTGACTGTTCTCTTGGAATTTTTTCTGGGCGAATATCCATAAATTTTATGTGGTACTGTATCAGTTTTTTTGCCTACTATCCTAAGAGACGGCGATGAAGGAACTGTAGCCCTTTTGCCGGATTCATTTTTAGCCGTTTCTACCTTAGAAGTTTCAACTCGCCAGAGATAAATCTCAGACATGCTGATAATCAGAATAACTATTGTAATGATAACACTTGCAATCTTAATATAAGACTTACTAACTAAAAAACTCATCCATAAAAAAACAAGAAACCACAACAAAAATACCCCGACAAAAGGGGCTGTGAAATATCTACAGAAATATGTAAGAAGAATTCCTAAAAATACTACAATTGATGTTTTCATCAGAAGAGTCATTTAATGACTGCTCCTTTCTTAAATTAAAGAAAAACGTATAATAACGTATAGCAGATATTATGTTTTTGTCAATTCGATATATTGTTTGGTAGTGTCTCAGTTTCAATTTAACCGCTTTTATGTATCGCAATCTGAGACCTTGAATTAAAGAAGTCTTTGTGTTTAAATAATTACACTTTAATTGTAAAAAAATGAACTACCCCGCCGCAAGCGGACGGGGTATCAAAATCCAAAAACACAAGCAGGATGCGCCACAATTGGCGGGAAATTAACCCTTAAAGAGATTAAAATATCATCTTCAGGAGGAAGCGCTTCAATGAAACAGGCATTAAAAATCATTCTCTTTTCATATATCCTTATTTATACATCTATTACATCGAATGCAGAAGTTATTACCAGACAGCCCTTAATGTATTCCACGCCTGACGAAGCGCCCGTCAGCCTCTACTTTAATGGCAAACCCGGAATCGCATTTTATGACAATAAGGGCTGGCTTAAGCTACTCTGGACTGGAGAAGAGACGCCGGAAACCATAAGTCTTCAGGCGCATCCTGATGTAAAGAATTCATATATTGATTTCTCCTCAGGCGACGGCAACCTTTACCTCCTCTGGAGGCCTAAGACTGCAGTAGATAAGGGAAGGGGCAATAAACATGTTCTCTTCAGCGGATCTTATGACGGCGGGAAGACCTTTACTCCGCCGGTTCAACTTGACAGCGGCAACGGTGCCTTTCATCCAAGGAGGATAGAGGCCGGTGAAAAGGGACTCTTATATCTTCTCTGGCTGGACGAAAGGGCGGGCCCCTATGGGGTTTATCTGAACAGATCGACTGATTACGGCAAGACATGGCTTAAAGAAGATCTAAAAATGAATAAAGAAGACGGAAATTTAGACGCCCCGTTCATGGCAGCAGACGGGAAGAGGGCGTGGGTCGGGTGGCTGGAGCAGAATAATAAGGAACGCAGATTAAAGATGCGGATGACAGAAGACGGCGGTGAGACATGGTCTGATGAAAAGGAGTTACCTGTGCATGCCGGAAGGATTTATACACCCCAATTCATTCATACCGATACCGGACTTTTTGTCATGTATTTTGATATCTCTCTCGGTATCACACTATCTCTATCCAAGGATAATGGCATAACATGGGAACCGGAATTTGTATTGCCGGAAACAATAGAAACCGGCACCGGCGGATTTAAGATAGCGCATAACAGCAAGGGCGCCATGTGCGTTGAGTGGCCCGGTCCCCGGATGCTTGGCGAGGGGAAAGCGGATATTTTTATCAGCTGCTCCAATGACGGCGGATTAAGCTGGAGCAATAAACCAGTGCGCCTTGATACAAATACCCCGAGACTGACTCACTCTCTCTCTCCTCAGATTGCGATGGATAATGACGGAAGGGTGGTCGTGGTCTGGCAGGATACGAGGAATATCAGGACAAATATATATGCCAATTACTCGCTTGACAGCGGACAGACATGGCTTGACAAAGATGTAATTCTTAATAAGGCAAAGGGCAAGGAAATCTCGCAATTCCCAAGTATTGCAACGGACGGAAAGGGCAGATTCTTAATAACATGGGAAATCGGCAATGATAGCCCGGGCGAGAGAAAATATGTATTGGCGTATGAAGAGCTTATCTTCAGCAAAGAAGATACGGTCAAGAAAACTTCCGTTGATAAAACTGGCACTGAATGCCCGAAACTTCTCTATCAGCCATCAAGGAATATATGCAGGGAGCGAGGCCTTAATAAACAGCCTTCAAAAAATTCAATGGAGAAGAAATTAATAAAACGTGTTGAAAAATACTGGAAGGCATATGTTAAGGGTAAGTATAAAAAGGGATATGACATTATGGACCCTTTTTACCGTGCAAATGTTCCAAAGGAATATTTTGCCTCAAATGTCGGCCAGATAAAATATTTAGAATTCAATATCCTCAAGGATAGTTTAAAAATCACTGAAAACTTTGCGAGGATAAAAGTTGAAGTCACCCTTGAGGCCAAGAGATTTGAGGTGGGCAATTACAAGGGCTCCATCCCCAAAACCAAGAAAGTTTTTGAAGAGGAATGGATATGGATAGACGGCGATTGGTATATAGCGCAAAAAGGCACCAGCGGAGCTGTTTCACTTCCGGAAATTTAATGTGTTTACTAATGTTATTTTGAGTATAAGCCGAATTTAAAAGGTGATATGTGTTCAACGCCCTGTCATATGACAGGGCGTTGCTGTTTTATAGAAAATCGGTATCTCCCATCGTATAGAAGAATTTGCCCGCCATCTCTTCCCTTGTAATAAACCCTTCATATGTTGTCCTCGGGATGGAGGTATGGGCATTGTTTGTTGAAAATCCAAGAGCAATTATTTTCTTCTCCATAAAAGGCGGGAACCATAATGAAAGGGTTTTCATCCCTGTGGAATATACATAGTTTTCTACTTTATTGAAAAGCGGTTTTAACATATCCTTAATTGACAGAAAATCAATCAGAAGCACCCTGTCTTTTTCCTTTCTCAGTATTGCAATCCCTAAGAGCCGTCTTCCAAAACGTTTCCTGAGTCCCCAAAGTTCGTAATGATGGAAAGGATGATTTTTGTATCTCCATTCAAGGTATTGCCTGTTTCTGACAACAGAAAGGGATAAATTGCTTTTACATGAACCCCATAAATGGTCAATCCGTGCATCAGAGTAGTTCAGGGGAAGGAATCTGAAGGCATAGCGTGTTGAATTATTATTAAAGGTTACATCTTTATTGCCTTCCAGAACATCTTCAACTTTCTCATAGAGCCCAAGACTCAGCGCAGGTTTTAAGAGGGTATTAATGTTTGGAAAACCATATCCGATGATAATGCCATCTTTTACTGCCTCACGCGGCATAATGGAAGAAAGTAATTTTAAGGTCTTAATTCCCCTGAATTTCGCATGTATCATAACATCACATATAACAAGCCCTCTTGCCTGGTTACTTTTATGGATTAGTGGAAGACAGACCCCACCATAATGACCGACTATTCCAAAGTCTTTGTGCACTGCTACAGATGAATAGACCTTCTTCGGGTAACTCTCCATATATTTCCATCTCCACTCATCAAGACTCATCTCCCTGCCGAAGACTTGCTTGAAGAGTTTGACGATTCCCTCTTCATCGCCGTCTTTATATATTCTTATTAAAATAGCGTTCCCTGTCATATCTATTATTAAATTTCCAGTATCCCGCAGCCATTACTGGGGAGTGTTATCATTTTCTTTACGCCCGGCATATAACGAGCGGGCAAAATAGAGATACAGAACAGTATACCATGACATGTACAGGTAAAGGACGTTGCTTTTTCTAACATTACTATGATAAATTTATACATTATGAGCTTTAACAGCACGTTTAGTTTCGTTATAGGAGAAGGAGATGGTATCCTGTCAGGTGTTGAGTCAGAGAGAAAGAATTAATCATGGCACGACCCCCTGTCTTTATAGGAGGATTTCGCAGCGGTTCAACCCTTCTAATTAATTACCTCGGACTGCACCCTCAGATATCAGCTGTTTACGAGACAAAGTTCCTGGTGGATTTGCTTCGCATCTTGCGTCTGCTCTTAAATGAAAACGGACGGGGCAAACGTGAACTCGAACTCATTGAATGGTGGGTGGAGAACCCTGCGTTGTCTTCGGAAATGGCTGTAGAACTGCTGATTCAGCGCGCTATCGGCGACATTAGCCTCACACAGAAAGTCCTGGATGGAGCAACTGCGGACGGCAAGGCGTCTCATGAGTTCTATGTGTTAGGCAGCAATCATATACTATGGAAAGAGTCAGAAGCGCTTGAGACAATCAGCGCCTTTCTCAGCGCTGTACGTTCGAAGAACAATCCCCGCGATTTAATCCCTCTTCTTGCTTCCGGGATACAGAAGCTCTTCTTGCTGCATGCCGGCCGAGAAGGCAAGGGTTACTGGATAAATAAGACACCGGAGATCTTGCGGTTTCAGCCGGAACTCCGCCGGATGTTCGGCCGCATTAAATCTATTCATCTCATACGGGACGGACGGGATGTGGTCAACTCCTCGGTGAATCTGAACTGGTGGTCTGTGGAGAAGGGCTCACGATCGTGGAAGCTCTTTATTGAGGATGTGCGGGCTGAGGCATCTCTCTATCCTGAGGATTATCTGGAGCTGCGGTTTGAAGAGTTTGTGGCAGACCATGTCGGCACCCTTAAGAGGGTATTAGATTTTCTGGAGATCGAAGGAGATCCGGCAGGGATAGTTGCCCTGCAGAAACGTCACGCCTCGGGGGGAGCAGCCGGGGAAGACGCCAAGAGCCGCTTCTGGGAGTGTAATTCTCAAATGTCGGAAAGCGACAAGGCGATTTTTAAATCAATAGCCAATGGCCTTTTGGTTTCTCTCGGGTATACCAAGGACGCTGGCTGGTAAGCAATTTCAAGCGCCTTTCAACTTAAAACCCGAGATTCAGATAGTCCATTTGTACGGCAATTCGAGAAAACCCGTTTCCATGGTCTCCTTGGGGACATTAAAGGGGGAAGATGCCTTGCTGTCGTATATGTGGATAAAATTTTCATCCATTATATGAATCTTAAAAAAGAAAGTTCCCTGCTTTAATTGAATAGAAGGAAAACATAGGTTGACCTTTCTATTCCCTTTCAGAGCTCCATGATCCTTAGTTCCCACGCTGGTAATATTTATCTCATCTATCCTTTTGAGGACAGAGGCAACTCTGTACGGTATGGCGTTATCACTTGCCTCAATTTCTATCTCAATGTTCAGATCATCGCCGCTTCTTACAACCGGGAAAGGCGTGATAATAATATGCTTTATTAATATCAAGGAAGTTCCTTTTGTAGCGGGTTTTTCCACTGTCTCTCCGCTCTGACCTGCCGCTTCTTTCTTAAGCTGATAGGTCTCATAAGCCTGCGTGACTTCATGGGCAGAGCCTTCCATTGCAATCCGGCCGTTCTTCAGCCAGACAACCCTGTCACACAGCCTCGTAATATAGTACATGCTGTGCGAGCAGAAGACTATCGTCTTTCCGCTTTCCTTGATGGATAATATTTTATCTGTGCTCTTCTTCTGAAAATAGAGGTCCCCAACAGAGAGCGCCTCATCCACAACAAGGATATCCGGCTTTACAGCCATTGCAACAGAAAAGGCAAGCCGTACGTACATGCCCGATGAGTATGTCTTCAGGGGATAATGTATGTAATCACCGATCTCGGCAAAAGAGATGATCTCCTCCATCCTATCCTTCATCTCTGACGGCGTTATCCCTATGAGGGAGCCGTAGAAATAGATATTATCAATTCCGGTAAATTCCGGGTGAAACCCGGAACCGAGTTCAAGCAGGGAAGAAACCCTTCCATCTATATTGATTTCGCCTTCGGTAGGTGTCAGCGTTTTTGCGATTATCTTAAGCAGGGTTGATTTGCCCGCTCCGTTTTCTCCTATTATTCCGAGGGTCTCTCCTCTTCTTAGATTCAGCGTGATCCCAGCGAGAGCAACGAACTCATGGTGGTATTTTTTACGGAATACGAGTTCTTTCAGCCTGTCCGCAGGCCTATCGTAGAGTTTGTACACCTTTCCCAATCCATTAATGCTTACCGGAAAATCTTTCATACTCAGAGTATGTCTGCAAGCCCCTTGCTCAGTTTATTGAAGACCTTTATTCCTATGAAGAGAGAGAGGCACGAGATAAAGATCATGCCGAAAATATAAGAGGTTTCAGGAAATTGTTTTTTGAATATTATGCTGTGATAAGACTCAATATAAACGGTAATCGGGTTTAAAAATACAAAGAGCCTGAATCTTTCCGGTATGGCATCGAGGGGGTAGATAACCGGAGATAAAAAGAACATCCCCTGAAGAACATATCCGGTAATCTGCTGGATGTCCCTAATATAGGGCACAATTGCAGCCATTATCAGTCCGATTCCGATAGAAAAAAATATCTGGAGAATAAGTACAGGGATTATAAAAAACATATGGATATGCGACAAACCTGAGAAGGTGAATATAATGAAGGCCAGGACAACGCCGGCAAAATGATGCAGATAACCCGACAGCGTTATAGCAACCGGCAGGACAATATTGGGGAATGAGACTTTTTTTACAAGCTCGGCATTTTCAATGAGAATAGCGCCTGACCGTGATATCCCCTCAGAGACGGCAAGCCAGAAGAAGAATGTGGACAAAAGATAGTATACATATGGTATCTGGCTATTAGAGTAAGGTCTTACACGCATAACAGTTGAGAAGACGAACCAGTAAATCAGTATCTGTAAAGCAGGCATCAGGAATGTCCATAGGATTCCCAGGGCAGACCCGGCATATTTTACCTTGATATCCCGCACCATGAAGTATTTTAGAAGGCTTAATTTATTTTCCATCTTGATTTAATATGTAACAATTTTTTTGATTAAAAAGACGACAATTATCAAATAGAGTGAATATTCAGGCGCATTACGGGAAATCTTCCGGCTACAGCTTGTCTTAGGGCTTTTGCGTGTTCCTTCTGGGTATGGCTCTCTTGCTTCTGCTCCTGATATTATTACCTTCTGCTTCTTTTGAGCTGACCTCTTCCGTCTTCCTCCCGGCAGTTATGCCCTCATTCCTAACCTTTGCTTTTGCCGGATCAATAACAGTCAACTCTATCCGGTCATCTCCATTGACCATAACAACGCTGTTAGTATATATCTCGCTGAGTGTATATCCGTTCAGTTTATCTCCCATATTCAGCGCCCACTGCCTTCCACCCCTGCCGGGAGTAGTGCGCGGCTCTTTCAGGTCACTGAGAAAGGCGATATTTGCATCATCCGTTATCATTGTTCCATATAGCACAAAATCAGGCCTGACAAGAGGAGCGTTCTCTGTTGTGCTTGCGACCATTTTCCTGTCAGGATGGAACAGGTTCTGTTCTGTTATTGTTGTGTAATCATAAGTGGAGGGCGCGGGGCTTTCGGCTGCCTTCACCACCTCTTCCGCAATAGCGGCATCAGTCGATTTAGCCGGTGGTGGGCTGAATTCAAATGCCGCATTAACAAGTGAGAAGAGCATATAAACAAAGAAGGCAAGCGCGCCCGCCAGCGCTAAATTTATAAGGTTAATCTGTCTGATAATATATCTTGACTTAGCCATGTTATTTCTTGTTTGTCATAGCCGATACTGCTAAATTTATCGTGACAGCCCCCGTTGGTTTTCTTGGGTTCTTTACCGTTACATCAAGCTCTTTCACAACCAGACGGGGGATATGAGTCTCTATGTCATAAAGAATATTATTTAGAGCGCCTGCATCAGGCAAAACAGCATTAATACTTATGCCTATTATACTGAAGGAGTCCAGTTCTTCGGTCTTCTCGATTCTTTCACTGGATATTGTCCCGCCCTTTTCAGTCACGATCCCCTTAATTTTTTCTTGCAATGCCGCGGCTGCGATAGAAGGAGTTGAGCCTTCAATAAGTTTTGCATTAAGCGCGCTTCTATCTTCCTTTAATGAAGCAAATCTTTTTGCCAGCGCAGGTCTTTCCGAAATAAGCGAAATATACTTTTCAACAAGCTGCGTCTTCACAGCCTGCCTCTCCTTTATAGAGGCCATCTTCGATTGAATCTTTGAATAGCCGTAATGAGCAGCGATAAGAAAGAGGATGACCAGAATCGGTATGGCGATAGTAAGCGGCTTATTTCTTTTCATTATTTCTCTTCTCTACGCTGTTTTGTAAAGGTTTGTTTATATCCATTTTGATTGTAAACCTGTCTGACTTCATCGCCTGATCCCTGATTGTCGGCGATGTAAACTCAACCTTGCTGAAATACTCCGATGCCTCAAGTTTCGGCAGAAGCTCGGTGGCCGAGAGCGCATAGCCTCCGATCTCCAAGCTGCTTCCGGCAATCTTGGCCTTTGTAAGCCAGGCGGTCTTAGGTAGTAATGAAGTAAGCTCTTTAAGTATATCCAGCGTCATAGGCATATCCCTTTTATACCCGTTTATAAAGTTGATTTCAGAGACAAGCCCCTCGGCCTCTTTCTTCATCGCCTCGATCTTGTTTATATCATCCCGCCTCATCTCTATCTGCCGGGAGATCTCTTCAAGCCTCTTCTCCTCAATGCCTATGGGAGCAACTGTGTAGAGAGCCCACATGAATGCGATTACAATAAGGAGAATGACCGTCAGCGCCAATGGCGGCCTCTGCTTTTTACGGATGCCTCTTTTTAGCATATCAGGAGTTTCCGCGCCATGTTGTAAAGACTGAATCGCGCTTCCTATGGCAGCATAAGATATCTCATTGCCGGAAATCATGAGGCCTGCAGAAGTTGTTTTAAATCCGGTAGGTGCATCCCCTTCTCCAAAGATCTTAACAGGCGTACCAATTTTTGACTCAAGCATCTCTTTCAGAGCCGGAATCTTTTCTTTTAGATGCAGAACTATCTGCGAAGTCATTTCTGCTCCTTTTGCATTGTCAATAAGCGCCCTGATCTTTTTTGAGAGCGTCTCAATATCTGCCGTATCATAAGCCTTCAATTTTTCTACTTGTAAAGGAGACGCGCTGAACGCATCTGAAAATAGAGCGGTCAATGAGCCGTCAATAAACAAAGCTCCTTCGGAGCCGTCCCTGTTTATTTCAACAAAAACAGTATTGCTTTCCTGATATATATACCGGCAGAGAACGCCCATACCGGCAAGATTTATTGTAACCCTGCTTACGCTAAAACCGCTCTCATCAAGCGCCGCAAGATACGGTTTTATGGTGTCAGTTCTGACCGCCATAACAAGAAGATAAACCTTATCGTCGCTCTCCCTTAGAATCTTGTAATCATAAAAGACCTCTTCAGAAGTGAAGGGGGTGAGCCTGTCCATTTCATATGATATAGCGTCTGAAAGGTTCTCTTTTACGGTTGAAGGAAGCTCCACACTTCTTATTATTGCCCATAACTTTGGAATGCTTAGAGTTAAATCCGTCATTGCCGTTCCTAACTCATTTATGCTTAAAGCAAGAGAGGAGACCAGCTCATCTGGCTGCGGATATCTGCCTTCTTCAAAGGAGTAGGTTTTACCGCCTTTAATAGTTATCCTTGAAAAGAGTTTTGAAGCGCAGGCAACGGAGAGGCTGCCTTTTTCAATGGCTACGGTGATGTTTTTTCTCTGCGCAATCAGGGCGTCTGCCAGGCTGAATGTAAGAACTCTCCAGACACTCTCCCATCTCTCTTTTAAACCTGAAATTGAGGCGCTGAAAAGAGATGTTAATTTATTATCAACTGCTGTTTCTGTCATTTTTCTCCAACTTCCTTGTGCAAAAAATTAACATATGTCACCCTGAGCCTGTCGAAGGGTGAGTAATTGCTTGATTCTCATCATGGTTCGACAAGCTCACCATGACAAACCGACTATTTAGTTATTTAAAGATTCTGCTGGCTTTTGAGAAGAATCATGCTTTACCCCGGCAGGGCTTTTGTAGTAAAGATAACTATATTGATTAGTTTTGTAAATGCTGACTGTAGCCCTTATTCCGTAGCCTGTCTCTTCTGAATCCTTATAACCGAGTGCATCAATTGTGAATATCCCGCTGTCAAATGAACTTACATAAGGCGCTGCCAAAGAGTAATTTTGCCCTAAAATTCCCAGGATGTCATTTTCGGTTATCTCCCCGCTCTCCCTTTTAAGTATGATTGCATCGGCTGCTTCAGATGTTATCCCGGGGATCGCCAGCAAGACCTCTCGCGGCGCGGTCTTCAGATTGATTTTACCTGTTTGTGAATGCAGGGTCAGGAAGTCAATCATACCTCTCTTTACCCCGTCCCCATGGAGTATTTCCAGGGTTATTCCCCTGACCATGATAAGCTCTTCAAGGGTCTCAAATCCGGCATTTTTTGCCTTATACGGATTCGGCAGAGACATATAATAATCGTTTTCAGCGCCATTAAGCCTGTGAAGGTCATCAGCATCTTTCCAGTCCAATATCGAATCAACTGCAATATCAGCATCTTCTGCTTTAAGGCCGAGACCCGTAAAAAGACCTCTTAATATTACCTCAGGGGCGCTGTTTATGTCTACTTTGCCTGATTCGTCAGTTATGCTTACAAGATAGCCCCCTTTATCTGTCTCCACCTTATATTGGGTTCCGTCTTTTCTCCAGACTTCACTGCGGTCAGTTTGCGGGTTATTTTGTCTGTAGAATATCTCCATTATTCCCCGCTGAACCCCCGCCTCGGCAAGGAATTTCCCGGCAACCCCGTCTCTGAAGGATATGGCGGCATCTGTCTCTGTCCTTGTCATATAGGTAAAAGAGAGGACGAGGACCATCAGGATGGTCAATACCCATAAGATCATAATCAGTGCAATGCCTCTCTGTGAATCTGTATTGTTATAAGTTTTGCTCTTCATTAGTTTCATCTGAAATTACTTTGTTACAGCGCCGGTTGCTCTCACAGGAATAATCATGAAGAAGTCCTTCCCCTTCGCTTCAAGATGCAGTCTTATTTTTTCGGGGAGTTTAAAGCTATCTTCCCATTTTTCAATCCATTCCCCCTCTTCTTTCAGAGGGTCTTTGAAAAAATACTCGAAATATATTTTATCAAGCGACTTGAATAGGGTTGTCTCTTTAATGTTATCTATGCCGACAATATTCTCGGATGCTGACAGCATCTCCTTTCCGCTCTCATCTGTTTCAACCTTGTATCTGACAAGCACATAACCTCTTTGTCCTCCCCATATGGAATAGTTTGTAGCTAACTGTATTGTTTTGCTTTCACCCTGAAAATAGATTTTTTTCTCCCCGTCTTCTTCAAATGCAAGAGGAAACTGGGATTGAATCTGTGCGGTTACAATCTTTAAGGAGGTTCGCGTTCTCTCCAGGGAATCTATCTTTGCCTCGCCTTTATCAACAATATTGAGGCTTAGCCTCAGGGCGCCTGCAATTATCAGAATAACAATCCCGATTATAAGAAAAGAGACCATTAGCTCAAGAAGCGTAAAGCCTTTATCAGACATGCTTATTTTATTTGCTGAATTCTTCATTTATTTAGCCACTGTCTTCATTGTCTTAAGGGTCAGCTTACGCTCCTTCATTCCTTCTTGCCAGCGGATTGAAAGGTCTATCTCCATCAGCTTCACCATAAGATTCTCAGTCCTCTCATTTTCGGTTTCGGTTATGCTGACATCTATTCCGTAGCCGTCTTCTGTTGTTTCACTCCAGGACTTCTCCTCAAGCTTCTCATCGTCAAGTATATTTCTCATAACGGACTCTGCCTTCATAACAGTGTCTACATAACCATCTGAAACTGTTATTCCCTTAAGATTTATGGAAAAGAGCTGAAGTATGACGACTAAAGAAATGCTTAATATCGCCAGAGAAGCAAGTATCTCAATGAGCGTGAATCCTCGCTGGGAATTGCGTATTGTATGTTTCGGATATGAGGATAGTTCATTCATTCTGTTATCACAGCTCCCATTACAGGGTCCAAATTTATATTTACTCTCTTCTTTTCGTTCCATAATACTACTGTCCCGCCCTCGGCAGCTCCGGTATCATAAAAAACCAGTCTGTATTCCCCGCTGATGACCTCTCCTGTCAGGGCATCCAGCACCTTTATGTTAGTGCCGTGCGGAATATCCTTTTGTCCGCGGCCTTCTATTCCATAAACCCCTGAATCAAGGTTAATAACGATTGTCTGCATCTTTCCCTTGCTTTGCGCAAGATGGCTCGCCTGCCTTATAGTTGTTGTCATCTCGCGCACTGCTGCGTTAAATTTGCTTGAGGGAAGGGTGTTGGCAAAGAAGGCGGTAGAGAGAGCAAGTATAAGAGTAATCAGGAGCATCACAACTATCAGTTCAAGGAGCGTGAAGCCAGCTTCTGGATTTTGGATTTTGGATTTTGGAAATATACTCCGCAATCTGAAACTTAATGTTTTTCTCTTAAATGTCATTGGTGAGGTCAAAGAGGAAGGTCTGTTATGCTGAATACCGCCATAAGCATAGAAAGAACTATAAAGCCTATTATAAGAGCCATGCCGAGAATAAGAGCCGGCTCAAGAACGCTCAATAATCTCTTCATTGACGCCCTGAGACTCTTTTCATATGTGGAGGCTACCTGCAACAGCATTGTATCAAGCTGGCCGGTCTCCTCTCCTACCTTTATCATTGAGATAGCGAGCGGCGGGAAGACGCCGGCATTGGACAAAGGGGCTGCGATCCCCTTTCCCTCCTTTGCATCTCTGGATACAGCATCTATGGCAGAGGCTATTGTTGTGTTCTCAATAATATCTTTAGAGTTGCTTAGCGCCTGAAGCAGAGGCACTCCGCTTTTAAGGAGTGTTCCGAGTGTCCTGGTAAATCTCGCTGTCTCAAGCTTTCTTATGACCTCGCCCATCAGCTTAAGCTTAAGGGCATCCCACTTGTATCTTCCCGCTTCAGTCTTTACATAACTCCTGAAGATCATCCATCCGGCAATTGCCAGTAAGAGCATAAGCCACCAGTATTTTGCAGCGGCGCTGCTGACTGCAATGACCACCAGTGTCGGAAGCGGCAATGTTGCGCCCATCTCAGAGAATATCGCCGAGAACTTCGGCAAAACATAAACAAAAAGCACAGCTATTGATAAAAGGCCTGTCATGAGGAGTATTGCAGGGTATATCATTGCAGAAATTACATGCTCTTTTAATTCCTTTGAGGATTCAAGAAATTCATCTAACTTATCCAGAACTGCATCCAGTACGCCGCCGGACTCTCCGGCCCTTACCATGTTTACATAAAGCTTTGAGAATACTTCGGGATTTCTCTGGAGAGCTTCCGAGAAGGATCTGCCCTCTCTTATGGATTTAAGAACCGATTTAACTACCCTGTTCATCTCCATGCTTGCCGAGACTTCAGAGAGGATATTGAGACTTCTGTCAAGGGGCAGGCCGGCTCTTAAAAGAGCTGAAAGCTCCGTGGTAAATGTGAGGAGGTCGGCCTTATTAGATCTTTTCAGGCTGAACCTTTTTTTTATTCCTTCTTTTGGAGCGGAAACCCTTAGCGGGATAAAGCCTGAACGTTTGAGACTGCTGATTGCCGTTATTTCATCAAGGGCCTCTATGACCCCTTCCTTGATCTTGCCATCTAACGTGGTAGCCCTGTATGAAAATATAGCCACCTATTCCTCCTGAGTTACTCTGAATAACTCACTCAGCGTTGTTATGCCGGCCTCTATCTTTTTCGAGCCGTTCTCCATCAAGGTAACCATGCCTCGCTCTCTGGCTGTATCCCTTATCTGGTTCGAGGCAGCACTATTCAGAATCAATTTACGTATTTCATCGTCAACTGTCAGGAGTTCGTATATCCCTGTTCTGCCGTAATAACCTGTATTGGAGCATTTTTCGCAGCCAACTCCCTTGTAAATAGGAATATCGCTGCTCATGCCGAGCCTGACAAGCTTTTCTTTGTTGGCAGAGGATGTGTCAGCTTCCTTGCATGAAGGGCAGATGATCCTGACCAGCCTCTGCGCAAGTATGCCTATAACAGTTGATGAGAGAAGGAAGTTCTCAACTCCCATATCAAGCAGTCTGGTTATTGCGCTGGGGGCGTCATTGGTATGCAGGGTTGAGAAGACAATGTGTCCGGTGAGCGCGGACTGTATGGCTATCTCGGCAGTCTCAAGGTCTCTTATCTCGCCGATCATAATTATATCGGGATCCTGTCTGACAATATGCCTCAGGGTGCTGGCAAAGTTCAGCCCTATCTGAGGTTTCACCTGTATCTGGTTTATGCCCTTGATCTGGTATTCAATCGGGTCCTCGACAGTTATTATCTTCTTGTCCGGAGAATTCAGTTTATCAAGCGCACCATAGAGTGTCGTTGTCTTCCCGCTTCCCGTGGGGCCGGTGACAAGCATAATACCGTTTGGTTTGTTGATGAGACGGTTGAATTCCAAGAGCAGTTTCGGAGGGAACCCTAACAATTCAAGGTCTATAACCATGCCTTCCTTATGGAGTATCCTCATGACAACGCTTTCTCCGTGAAGCACGGGTATTGTAGATACCCTGAGGTCCACTTCGCTTCCGCTGACCCTGAGCCTTATGCGTCCATCCTGAGGCAGTCTCCTCTCGGCTATATTGAGCTTTGCCATTATCTTTACTCTTGATACAATTGCGGCATATAATCTTTTCGGGGCGGACTCAACCTCATGCAGCACACCGTCTATCCTGTACCTGACCTTTAACTCATCCTCAAACGGCTCTATATGTATATCGCTTGCCCTGCTCTCAACAGCCCTTGTTATTAGCAGGTTCACAAGCCTTATTATCGGGGCCTCTGAGGCGAGGGTCTTGAGATGTCCTGCGTCCTCTTCCTCTTCCCTGATAAATTCGAGGCTCTTATCGCCTATATCTTCAATTATACGGTTTATATTCTCCGGTTCCTGACTGTAAAATTTAGCTATATATTCATTCAGAGCCTTAGCGTCAGTGGTATATACCTGAATATCTCCTGAAATTGCTGTTTTGAGGGCATCAATTGTCTCCGAGTCCTCAGGATTTGCCATGATAACCTTCAGAGTATTGTTGTGAAGTTCCAGCGGGACGATCAGGTTTTCACGAATAAAACGTGTTGATATGCCGTTAAGAACAAAAGGGACTTTCGGCAGTTTATCACCGGGGATAAATGACGTGCCGGGATTGGAAGAAACCTCTGAAAAAGACATGAAAAATTATAACACACGGAGGTAATATTTACCAAAATTTACCATCAAAGAAACTCAGATGCTCTACGGTCTTCCTTGACTTTCTTCACCCAATTCCTCTAAATTAGTCCACTATGCTCAAGCCGCTGATTGCAGCCAACTGGAAGATGAACAAGTCCATCAGGGAGACCGGGGAGTTCATAACGTCATTCATCCGGATGGTTAAAGATGTAACAGATGTTGATATATTAATCGCCCCTCCTTTCACATCCTTACATTCTGCGGCACAGCTTCTGAATAAGACAGGGATAAAAGTCGCGGGGCAGAATGTATATTATGAAGAGAAAGGCGCTTTCACAGGCGAGATATCTCCTGCCATGCTGCTTGACGCAGGCTGCGCATCTGTCATTATCGGACATTCAGAGAGAAGACAGTACTTCTCTGAAACCAATGAGATCGTAAATAAGAAGATCAAAACCGCCAGAAAGAACGGGCTTGATGTAATACTGTGCATCGGCGAATCCCTTGACGAGAGGGAGAAGAATGAGACATTTGAGGTTCTGGACAAACAGCTTGCAGGCTCCCTGAAAGATTTGCAGCTTGATGGAATAACAATAGCGTATGAGCCTATATGGGCTATCGGGACAGGCAAGACAGCATCGCCGGAGCAGGCAAACGAAGTCCACACATATATAAGAGAGTGGTTAAGAAAATATAACCCTGACTCGGAGAGAGTAAGGATACTCTATGGAGGCAGCGTTACCCCGGAAAACACCAGGACACTGATGGCACAACCTGCGGTAAACGGCGCCCTTGTCGGGGGCGCAAGCCTAAAACCAGATAGTTTTGCTAAAATAGTAACAGAGTCCAAAAGTTAATTTAAACCTGTCGAAGCGACTAAAGTCGGAGCGACTTAATAGGAGGAATTAGGTGTATACATTAGTTCTTATTATTCATTTAATAGTCTGCGCGTTTCTTATATTCATCGTCCTGATTCAGAGCAGCAAGGGGGCTGAGATGGGCGCTGCATTCGGCGGTTCAAATCAGACCCTGTTTGGAAGCAGAGGCGCGGCAACAGTTCTCACCAAGCTCACAACTGCTTCAGCCATATTGTTTATGCTCACTTCCCTGTCATTGGCGGTCATCTCCTTCAAGAGGGGCTCGGTTATGAGCAGTGTCCCGAAACAGACTTCAGCAAATCCCCTCGCAGGCGCAGGAGCAAATCAAGGCCCGATGAAGGCAGTACCGGCAGCGCCGGAACAGGGCAATGCTGCTAAAGAACCGGCAAAACCTGCTGAACCAGTTAAGTAACTTACTCCGCAGTCAATTGCATCAAGCAGTTAATATTAAATAGGGATAGAACAAGCGGCTTAAATAAGCCGCAATCAATCCGGCGGGAAATATGGTAGAAAAAAGAGCAGCTGAAAGAATGCCCTTCAACGATAAGATTGATTTTCTGTTGCCGGTCAGTGACTTCAGAGAAATCAAAAAACTCAGCCTATCATGCAGCGCAACTGACATTAGCAGCACAGGGATGGGGATTGTTCTGGATTATCCTCTTGAGCCCGGTCATGTGTTGCAATTCAACAGCTTTACTCCCTCTTTTGGCATTGTCCGCTGGAGCAGGAAAGTCGAGGGTAGTTACAGGGCAGGCGTACAGTTTGTCTAAATCTCTCTCCCTGGGAGAAAAGCAAAAGATCTGCAACGTGGTTTGCATCACCTGATTAAAAATCCTACCGTAGTAAATGTAATCCGGTACTATCCGGCAGGCTGTTCGCCCGGCAGGTGTTTTAAGCATTAACTATCGGACATGAGGGTAGAGGATATGTCAGGTTTAGAAAATAATTGCAGCAGACTCGCAGCCTTTATATTTTTGAGGAGGTCTCTCTTCTCAAAAAGGGCGATAAATTCTCTAAGGTTTTTGTACGCCATGAAGATATGATACAGACATTATGGGAGCGGAGACAAGGATTTCTTTATGATATGATCTGCAATTATTTGAGACACCAGATCATGCCCTGTCGGATTCCAATGATTGTCAACAACAAATGTCAGAGGGACATTTCGGTTATTATTTTTGTACTTTAAAAAAGCGGGCAAGAGATCGATTACTTCAATATCAAGTGATTTGGCAATATCAAATAGAGCTGCTCTATAACTCCGCTCATTTTCCACGTTGTTTTGATCGATATTTTCAGACTCTAACAGTTCCGCTTGTCCCGGAATATATACAACCATTAAATTTGCATTCAAATCTGCACAGGTCTCTCTAAATGATTTTAGAAAATGTTTTGTAATTATATATCGGCTGTCCATTTCGCCTAACGAGGTCAAAAGCTTAGCCTGTTCCATTTCCTTCTTTCTTGAATTCACCAGCTTTAACCAGTTTATTTTAAAATCAACAAAATTGATGAAATATGAGTTCTCCTTAATAGCACCGAATGCCCGAGAGTTAAATGGCTTTCTTGAATTCTTTGTCAAAACCCGATTGTTAACAATTTCTGCATGAAGTTTTTTTCCGCTGGTATTATCATCAAAATCATTTTTGAAAAACATAACTACAACGGTATCTCCAGGCTTTATTTTTTTCTTTACTTCTGTGTCAAATAAAACATATTGCACGACGGTGCCGGTATCGTTAATGCCATAATTATAAATACAATATGCGGGCATAATACGGTTCATTCTGTCTGTAAAAACGTCGCCTTGATTTACTCCCCACCCCCAAGTAAAAGAATCACCAAAGACAAAAACATTGTGTTGACAGTCTGATGCCTGCTTTTGAAATTCTTGACGTCTAAAGCCATCAGAATCATGCGCAATTATTACATCAAACTCGGGCCTTTTCCATTGCCCGACAAAAAGTTTCTTGCCCTTATGTCCCAATTTCGAATCATATTCATGAAATGCGGAGAGAGGATTAACTGACGCAGGGCTGTATCCAATAATGCGCAATACAATCTCAAGCGCAATGGAAATTAGCAAGATTGATAATAAAATACTAATAATAGGGTAATATTTTTTTATCTTGTTCATGTTAAGTTTTACAATCCCTGTAGTTGAGCTTAATTAGGGCAGCGGCGGGGTCACGATATCCCTAAGATAGTCTAATACCATAATTGCTGTGCCTGATTTAGATTGCAGCTGCGCCTTCTCATAATATATTAAATGGAAAAAGGCAATCCATGAGCGTAAATAAAAAGAGCGTAATGCTGATATATCCGTTCATATTAAAAAATGCCATGTCAATCCTGCTCAGGTCATCGGGCTTTACGAGCATGTGTTCATAAACAAGAAGCGCGGCGGCGATCAGGACCCCTGCAAGATAAAAACCTCTCATATTGAAAATCGGGATAAGGCTTAGAAGGAGCAGAATGGTGATCAGGTGAAAGAACTTTGCCAGCCGGATGGAATTCTTAATCCCGAATCTGCTTGGGATTGAAAAAAGGGTATGTCTCCTGTCAAACTCCATATCCTGCATTGCGTAAAATATATCAAACCCCGCAACCCAGAACATGACCGCAAATGAAAGCGGGAGAATCGCCGTATCAAGGCTCCCCTTGATCGCAACCCATGCGCCAAAGGGGGCAAACGAAAGCGCGAGCCCGAGGATCAAATGACTCAGCGATGTGAACCTCTTTGCGTATGGATATAGAGCTACCACAAAGACAGCCATAGGAGAGAGCATTAAACAGAGAGGATTGAGTTTATAGGCGGCTAAGATAAAGACGGCAAGCGCTAACAGAGTATAGAAAAAAGCCTCGCTTTTCTTTATAATGCCTTTTGGTATCTCCCTGTCTTTTGTCCTCGGATTAAGCGCGTCAATCTTGCTGTCTATGATCCTGTTCAGCCCCATTGCCACGGTCCTTGCCCCGACCATTGCCACTGTAATCCAGATGATATGCCTTAAGGATGGAATTCCCTTAGCGGCAATAAGGGCGCCTGTAAATGCAAACGGGAGCGCGAAGACCGAATGAGAAAACTTTATCAGCCTTAAGAAGTCGGACGTTTTTCTGAGAATTGACATAACTGCTTATTGTAATTTCAGAAGAAGCGAAAAGCAATATCAGTGCTTTCTCATAAATATCTTTATCTCTGAGCTTGATTTGGATATTAAGATTCGTTTAGAATTACCATTGCAATAAATAGCCATAAAGGAGGATCTGATGGATATTAACTATATTCTAAAGGTTAAGGACGCAAAAGCCGCAGATATACAGAAGACCCTGCAGGCTGCCGGCATTAAAGTTACAAGCATCACGGAAGTATTTAAGGAGCAGGGGGAAGGGACTGTTTCATCTGAGGCTTGATTCCTGCTAACGAAATATGACTGATGCATTTTTGCCTCATAATAATTGTATAAAAACCACATTTTCAATTGACAATTATCCATTGCAAATCATCGGTTATGTTACGCAACCCTTTGATTTTTCAGTAAAATGGTATGCTACAATTAGTACGCTGTTTATCTGGCCTGCTTATTGCAATAAAAGAATTAAGGTTTGCATTAAAGTTTTGAGAAAAGAATTATTTTTTTCTCTTGACTAAAGACAGGCGATGATGTTATAAATTTTATCACAAAGATAAATTTTATTAGAGCTAATATAGCCGTTTAATAAAAAAATACAAAAGAAAGGGAGGTGAACAAGAGAAAAAACAATGCCTGATAAAAACAGGCAGGGTGATCAGGAAGTTTATAAAATTTACAAACTAAAAAGCCGTAATAAAAAAGGAGGTTGTTGATGAAAAAGCTATTAGTATTAGTTTTAAGCATTATGTTTGTTGCCGGCGCCTTCACATCTGCGTATGCTGCGCATGGTGAAGCATTGGCAAATCTGGAAGGCTCAAAGGTTATCCTTGGCGGCGATATGCGTGTTAGGGGTGTCTGCAAGATTAACCACGACACTATCGAAGACATTGATGACGACAATTGCTACTGGGACCAGAGGGTAAGACTTACTGTTACAGGGCAGATTGGCGATGCTGAAGTAAGAACAAGATTTACAACTGCAACAAACACCGATGCAGTTAGTCAGCATAATGCGAAGTGGGATGGTGCAGAGGAAACAGGTGGCAGTTTAAACGTTGATTATGCATACTTGCATGTCCCCGTAGCCGGTATTGTTATTGATGCAGGCCGTCAGAAGGCAACCTTTGGTAACAGTTTTTATCAGGATGATGTTGCAAAAGACCGTTTTAAGATATCAGCCAAAGTCGGCGATGCAACTATAGGCGCTTACACTGACAAGATGTCTGAGAATAGCAACGGCAATGAAGGATTTCTGAGTAACGATGTTGATGATTACGGTATTTACGCAGATTACAGTGCGGGTGATATAAACGGCGGAGTTCTTGTTGTATTCAGCAATGACGATCAGGTGGACGACAATGACGGCACCGACGCAACCGCATATGTCAATACTAAGGTGGGAAATGTTGGATTAAAAGGCGAGCTTTCACTGAAGACAGGGGACAGATATGAGTATCTTGATGCAAATACTCTTGACACCGTAGATGACACCCAGTGGGGCGGATTTGTAAGCGCTGACATGGGAATGGACGCAGTCACAGTCGGAGGCGTTGTTGCCTTTACGGCTAATGGTTATGTTGCTGACAAGCATTTTCAGCCGACTGCCATGGTCGGTTCAAACCAGCCCGCTGCAGTCATGAATTTTGGAGCAGCGCCAAGTGTAGTTCAGATGGCAGCTGAGGCGATATTGCCGGGTGCGACGGTTACAGTTGATACTTTACTTGCTGCTCTTAATGTTGGCTATCAAGCAACTCCTGAGCTTTCAGTATATGGCAGAGGTGCATATATGGACTTTGCTGATTCGACAGTCACGGCGAACGGCGTAGGCGCTACTGCTGATGATGTTGATGCAAGCGCATGGGAAATTGATGCAGGCTTAAAGTATCAGATTTCAAAGGGCGTAACATATTCAGTTGACCTTGGTTATTTGATTCCTGATAATATTACAGGAGTGGATGACAATATGCTTTCAATCACGAATCAGTTCACAGTTAACTTCAACTAAACTCTGTTTAGTCCTTGCAAAAAAGGCGTCCCGAAATTCGGGACGCCTTTTTTTATGTGTACAAATGCCCGCCTGAATGAGTACTCTCAGTAGTGTAAATAACTGATTGCCTTTACATTACTGAATCGCTTATAATCTTTTACAAAAATTGCAGCAATTACGAATAAAAAAGGAGCTTTTACAAGTCATGTCTGGACATTCCAAATGGGCGGGAATTAAACACAAAAAGGCCATAACTGATTCAAAAAAGGGGAAGGCCTTCTCAAAGATTTCAAAAGAGATCAGCGTGGCGGCAAGGATCGGCGGCAACAATATTGATATGAACCCGAGGCTCCGCCTCGCGGTTGAAAAAGCCAAGGGCGTAAACATGCCGTCTGATAATGTAAAAAGGGCGATCATGAAGGGCACGGGAGAACTTCCAGGGGTCTCCTATGAAGAGATTATTTATGAAGGATACGGGCCGGGCGGGACAGCTATGATGCTTGAGGTTATGACAGACAACAAAACAAGGACCATTGCGGAACTCAGGCATATAATGGGCAAACACAACGGCAATATCGCAGAGACCGGAAGTGTTGCATGGGTCTTTGATAAAAAAGGGTATATTCTTGTTGACAAAAAAGAGTGCGGCGAGGATAGGCTGATGACTCTCGCTCTTGACGCAGGCGCGGAGGATGTCAGAAATGAGCCGGATGAGGAGAATTATGAAGTGATAACAATCCCAGAAGACCTCGGCAAGGTCAAGGAATTCCTCGAAAAAGAGAATATCAAGTTCAACCTGTCAGAAGTCACTATGCTTCCGAAAAACTACGTAAAACTTGATTCCAAAGACGCGCAAAAGATGCTGAAGCTGATGGATGCCCTTGAGGAACACGACGATATCCAGAACGTCTATGCAAATTTTGATATACCTGATGAGGTGACGGGATAAAACACCTTTAATCCTCAGATTTCACAGATGACGCAGATTTCAAAAAAAGACCCAAGAACATATGAAATTATTGGCGCAGCTATAGATGTCCATAGCATATTGGGACATGGTTTTCTCGAAGCTGTCTATCAAGAAGCAATAGGTCTTGAATTTACATCAAGACAAATACCTTTCAAAAAAGAAGTGATTTTACCTATATATTACAAAGGCTCGCTTCTTTCGACATCCTACAAAGCTGACTTTTTGTGTTATGAAAATGTGATAGTGGAATTAAAAGCAATAAATAAGCTTAGCGGAAAGGAAGAATCACAAATTATAAATTACTTAAAAGCCACAGGTTTTGAAACCGGTCTTCTTCTTAATTTTGGTTCAGAAAGCTTGGAATACAAGCGTTTTGTATTTAGAAATAACAAATCTGTGCAATCTGCGAAATCTGCGGATATAATCTGATGCGTATAATAGGCATAGATCCCGGCACAATATGCTGCGGTTATGGAATTGTTGAAATTAACGGTCCGCAATCCGCAGACGGCAGAAAGCAGGCAATAGCGAACAGAGACCCCGTATATATAACATCCGGCGATATACGCATGAGCAGTAAAAAGCCTCTACCGGATCGTCTGAAAATAGTTTATGATTCCCTTAAGCAGGTAATTGCAGAGCACAGTCCTTCTCAATTGTGCATGGAGAAGATCTTTTATCATAAGAGCATCCGCTCTGCTTTTGCCCTTGGCTTAACCCGCGGAATTGTAATGCTGCTGGCTGCTGAAAACTCTTTGCCGTTCTTTGAATATAACCCGACAGAGCTAAAGATGGCGCTTACAGGCTACGGTAGGGCTGAGAAGAGGCAGGTAAGAGATATGGTAATAAGGATACTGAAACTTGAACGCACATCAGATATCAGCGAAGACAGTTCCGATGCCCTTGCGCTTGTCATTTGCCATATTAATTCATCAAATAAGTTAAACTTAAAATGATTACAGCCACCGACTTGCACAGTCTTTTTTGCCTTTTTACGAGAAAATAGTTGGGACGTTTTTAGTCCGTGATAGTCTGCGGATAAAAAGGAGAAAAAAGTTTGATAGCTTCATTGAAGGGCATAGTCCTAAGCAAAAAACCTGATAGAATTATTGTGGAAGTAGCCGGCGTCGGCTACAGCGTTGCTGTACCTTTGCGCAGTCTCGGCGATATACCCAAGGAAGGGGATGCTGTCTTCATGTACACATATACGCATGTAAGGGAAGACGCATTGCAGCTCTTCGGGTTTACTTCCGAGGATGAGCGCAGGGTTTTTGCAACACTCCTCGGGGTGACCGGTGTAGGGCCTAAACTCGCCCTTGCAATCCTATCGGGGATGCCGGTGGAACGATTTGTTGAAGCAATTTACAGTGAAGATGTGGTTTTACTTTCAAGCATCCCGGGGTTGGGCAAAAAAACAGCTGCTCGCTTAGTGCTGGAACTTAAAGGGAAACTGCAACCCATTAAGGAGACGGGTTACTTATCTCAAACAGGGATAGCAGGCGACTCTATATCAGCCCTTGTCAATCTGGGTTACAAGAGACATCTGGCTGAAAAGGCGGTTGAGACAGCCTTAAAGAACGGAGCAGCATCTATTGAAGAAATAATTAAGGAGGCGTTAAAAAGCCTTACGGATAAATAGGCGACTCTGTTATATATATCATGATAGATTTACCTGAAAGAGAGATCACTCCTGAACTTAAAGATGATGATACAGGCTTTGAGCTGAGCATCAGGCCTAAAACCTTTGAAGAGTTTGTCGGGCAGGAAAAGATAAAGGAGAATCTCAAAATCTTCATCCAGGCTGCCAGGCAGAGAAGGGAAGCGCTTGACCATGTGCTATTCTGCGGCCCCCCGGGTTTAGGGAAGACAACGCTTGCCAATATAATTGCTTTGGAATTAGGAGTGGACATCAAAGTCACATCAGGCCCTGTACTTGAAAGGCCCGGCGATCTGGTGGCCATACTGACAAATCTCGGGCCGATGGACATACTCTTTATTGATGAAATACACCGGCTTCCCAGAATAGCAGAGGAGGTGCTTTACCCTGCTATGGAGGATTACCAGCTTGATATTATTATCGGGCAGGGGCCGAGCGCAAGAACTCTCAAGCTGAGCCTCCCTAAATTTACGCTCATAGGCGCAACCACAAGAACCGGCCTTCTGACCTCTCCTCTCAGAGACAGGTTCGGGGTGATCAACAGGCTTGATTTTTATATGCCGTCAGAGCTTGAAACGATACTTTTCCGTTCTGCAAAGATATTAAATGTCGAGCTCGGGAACGAAGCAGCTCATGAAATCGCCAGAAGGTCAAGGGGGACGCCAAGGATCGCTAACCGCCTGCTCAGGCGTATCAGGGATTTTGCTCAGGTAAAAGGAGACGGGACGATAAATCTGAAAATAGCAGATGAGGCGCTGTTGGCGATGGATGTTGACAAGATGGGATTTGACAATATGGACAGGAAGCTTATGCTCACAATAATTGAAAAATACAGCGGCGGTCCGGTCGGCATCGAGACGCTCGCGGCTTCAATACAGGACGAGAAGAATACTATAGAGGATGTCTATGAACCGTACCTTCTGCAGGCGGGCTTTATCGAAAGAACCCCGAGAGGGCGCATGGCAACAAGACTTGCATATGAACACTTTGGGATCAAGAAGGACAAAGAACTCTTTTAATTATTAGCCACAGATGTCTTCTGAATACAATGAAGATTCTTCTTCACATATGCTGCGGCAATTGCGCCGCATACCCTTTCAAGCTGTTACAGGAAGAGAGGCATGATTATTCAGGTTTCTGGTTTAATCCGAATATCCATCCGTATGAAGAATACAGCTTAAGGCTTGATTCTCTTAAAGAGCTTGCGGGGAGATGGTTTGTTAAAATGCATTACACTGAAGACTATGATCCGGCAGAATATTTTAAAATGTTCGGAATTGACGATTTAAGCGGAGTTGACCATGTAGAAGAGGCTAATAATGTTGAACGGGCTGAACGTTGTAAAATGTGCTATAAGCTGAGGCTTGAGAAGACTGCTGAAAAGGTTTGTCAAAACGGCTTTGATGCCTTCTCAACAACCCTGCTGATAAGTCCGTATCAGGACTTTGAAGAGATTGCTGCAACAGGAAAAGAATTGGCTGAAAAATATAATATCCTTTTTTATGTCAAAGATTTCAGGCCGCATTTCAGAAAGTCGCAGGCTATGGCCAAAGAGCTTGGGCTTTACAGACAGAAATACTGCGGCTGTATCTTCAGCAGGGAAGAGAGAAGAATGGCTCTAAGATGAAAAGACTTATATATCTAATAATATTTGCATCTCTCTTTCTTCTCTGCCGGATTTCGCTGGCTGAGGATAATATAAGGGTATTGATGCTTGATGACCCTGACTCCCCTCTTCCCTCTGAAAAGACCGAGAGGCTTGGAAAGTTAAACGGAAAGATATTCTTTAAAGGAGAGGCTTATACCGGCTCTCTTGAGGTGAGGAGGGATGAAAAAGGACTTTACATTATAGATGACCTGCCTTTCGAGAAATATATTAAAGGAGTTGTGGCTTCAGAGACTGGAGGAGGATGGGAGATGGAGGCACTTAAGGCGCAGGCTGTCATCTCAAGAACATACGCTCTCTTTTATAAAAACCTTAATAAAGATAAGGAGTATGACCTCACATCCAGCGTGCTTCATCAGGTCTTCAAAGAGGATAATATCAATCCTCAGATAACCCGTGCCGTAGAGGGGACTTGGGGAGAGATTTTAATGTATGAAGGCAATCCTGCAAAAACACTGTATCATTCAATATGTATTGGAAAGACGGAGCTTCCCGAAGAGGTGTGGGGCGGAAGCTATCCTTACCTGAAGTCAGTCGACTGCAACAGCAA
This sequence comes from Nitrospirota bacterium, assembly GCA_016222905.1. Taxonomy (GTDB): domain Bacteria; phylum Nitrospirota; class Thermodesulfovibrionia; order UBA6902; family UBA6902; genus JACRPZ01. Next base: position 46,955 of record JACRPZ010000002.1, on the reverse strand, counting down.
AAACACTCCTTATGATAACTGGATGAGAGAATTTACCTTTGATGAGATAGGAAAGGCTGTTGGCATAAAAGGGAACGTAAAGGATATAACTATAGCCTCATATACATCCACAGGGAGAGTGAAAACGCTTAAGATAACCACAGGTACTGCAGAAACAGAATTGGAGATCAGAGCAACTGATCTCAGAAAGTACCTTGGGTATAAAATACTTCCAAGCACTGACTTTTCGCTTACCAAAGAGGCCGAGATTATGCCTACTGGTCAGGCAGGCGTGACCTTTGAAGGCAGAGGATGGGGACACGGAGTCGGATTATGCCAGTGGGGAGCGCTTGAAATGGCAAGAGAAGGGAAGAACTACAAAGAAATCCTTGCGCATTATTATCCCGGGACAAATATCGGAAAGCAGGCTGTCGGAGATTAAGAAAAATTTACCACTTCTTAAAACATAGGTTATGCATATAGATGAAAACAATTGAACAAGTTCGTAAGCAGTTAACATCAGGACAGTTCGAATTTACCCGTCATGCGTTCAAACGCGCAATCGAGCGTAATATCAGTGAACTCGAAATACGCGGAACCGCAAATAATGTTAAAATTATTGAAGAATCATCCTGATGATAAATATTCGCCGAGTTGTTTATTATTAGGTTTTACTCAAAATAAACGTCCGTTGCACATGCAGATATCCGTTGAGGATTCTGAAATTTTAAAGATTATCACTATTTACGAACCGGACGAAGTGCAATGGATTGGTTTTGAGAAAAGGAGGTAAAGATGTTTCATTGCCATGCATGCGGCTTTACAGAAGCAAAAGAAGGGTTTGTAAATGAGGTTTTTCAAATTGACGGTAAACCTGTGCTGGTTGAGCATATTCCTGCTGCAATCTGTGAAAGGTGCGGCGAGCCTGTTTTCAGTATGGAAACAACTGAAAAGATCCGTCGCATGGTTCACGGAGAAGCAAAGCCTGAAAAGACCGTCAGCATGGACGTCTTTGCTTTTGTTTAACTGAGAACTTTTTTCTGATATAATTAACGTATAAAATCTTACACCTAAAGACATTACAGGGAAATTATCATGATAGAGACATCCACCATAATTGAAGCGCTTTATTATATCCTCAAGAAACTGAAAAAAGCCGATAAAATCAAACTCGTCAAGCTAATATATCTTGCTGACAAGTACCATCTCATTCGCTACGGACGAACCATTACAAATGATGATTACTATGCAATGGAACACGGGCCGGTAGGGACAACAGTTAAAGACGTACTCAGCTTTGACCCTTTTTTCTCAAAAAAAGGATACCGCTATGCGGCGTCATTAATCGAAAAGATTGATGAAAATCATTTCAGTGCAAATCCAAAAGCTAAAGTTTCATTTGATATGTTGTCAGATACTGATAAAGAATCTCTGGATTTTATTATTGATAAGTTTGGAACTATGACCTCATGGCAATTAAGAAATTATACGCACCAGTATCCTGAATGGTATAGATATGAAGATATGCTAAAGAATAAACTCACAAAAAGAGAGCGTATCGAGACAAAAGAATTACTCTCCACGTTAAGGAATGATCCGCTGTCAATGCCGCGCAGACATGTCAAAGAGTCAGAAAAAATTCTGACAGGCACATTTGACTGATCGTGGACATCCCGCTGGAGTATATCGCCAAAACTCTGACAGGATTTTGCGTATGCTATTTCAAGAACACAACTCACAATCCGGAAGCCCCGCCTCATTATCATATAACAGTGCCTATCAGTGACGATTCAAGTTTGTTGTTATGCATTATTACTTCTCAGGTTGAGAACAAAGCGTGGTATTATCACAAAACCAATCAAGTCGCGGGATCGAGCCTTGTCATTGTAAATAAGGACGAGCTGTCTTTTTTAAAGAAGATGAGCATTATTGATTGCAATCAGCCAAAGCTGATACATAAATCACATTTCGGGAAAATAGTGGATCCTGACCATAAATTTACAATTGTGACGTGCAATATCCCAAAAGAAGTTAAGGAGAAGATTGTTCAGGCAATAAAAGAGAGCCCTATTGTGAAGCCTTTTATCAAGAAGCTGATAAAATATCCATAGGGGAATTATAATGTGCCTATTTGCCTTGTCGTTTATCCTCACGTTTGATTAAAATCAAGAGGCTGGTTTTAAAAGAGCTTATGGCAAAAAATAACAACAACGATAAAGAAAAAACTCTTGAGTCTTGGTTATGGGATGCGGCTTGTGCGATTCGAGGAGCGCAGGATGCGCCGAAGTTCAAAGATTTTATACTTCCCCTGGTATTTGTGAAGCGGTTGTGTGATGTGTTTGATGATGAGGTCAACAAAATTTCTTCACAGGCTGGCAGCCGTAAACGGGCTTTTAGTTTGATCGAGAAAGATCATAAGCTGGTTCGCTTCTATCTTCCTATTCGTTCCAAAGATGTTGGAAATGATCCCACCTGGAATGTGATCAAACTTTTGCAGGCGAAAGAAAAGGAAAGCCTCGGCCAGCAGCTTACCGATATTATGCGGGGGATTGCAAAGGAGAACACACGAATAGAGGGAATCATTAACCGCATTGATTACAATGCTACCACTCACGGACAGCGGGACATGGATGACGACCAGATTTCTCAGCTTATCAATAAAATAAGTGAGAAACGTCTGGGCTTAAAGGATGTGGAACCTGACATCATTGGCAGAAGCTACGAATACCTCATACGCAAGTTTGCGGAGGGCGGCGGACAGAGCGCGGGGGAATTTTACACCCCGAAAGAAGTTGGTTTTGTCATGGCGCGCATCCTTGACCCGGAGCCGGGGATGGAAGGCTACGACCCCACCAGCGGCTCTGCCGGATTGTTGATTAAAATGGAATTGGTGTTACAGGAGAAGATGGAACTGCGAAGCAAAACCCGGTACGCCCCTTTAAAACTCTACGGGCAGGAATATACTCCCGCTACCTGGGCCATGGCGAATATGAATATGGTCATTCACGAAATGGAAGGGGAAATAGCGATTGGCAACACAATGACAAAACCCAGCCGCTTTGATTATAAAGGCAAAGGCTTGAAGAAATTTGATCGGGTCACTGCCAACCCGATGTGGAACCAGAAGACATTTACACAAGATGTTTATGAGAATGACGAATATGACCGCTTCGGCAACCGCATACCTCCAAGCGACAGCGCTGACTGGGGATGGGCTCAGCATATCCTTGCATCTTTAAAAGATAATGGCCGTGCAGCAATTGTATTGGATACTGGTGCAGTAAGCCGTGGCAGCGGCAGCAAAAGCAAAGACCGGGAAAAGGAAATGCGCAAATGGTTTGTCGAGCAGGACTTGATTGAAGGCATTTTGTATCTCCCTGAAAACCTGTTTTACAACACCAGCGCTCCGGGCATTGTGTTGTTTTTGAACCACAACAAACCCAAACAACTGAAAGAAAAATTCATCCTCATCAATGCCAGCCGTGACTTTACAAAAGGCGATCCAAAGAACTATCTGCACGATGAGGCAATAGAGAAAATTGTCAGCACTTATAAAAAACTGTTTGCCAATGGCAAAGGCAAAGCGGATAAATTTGCTCTCATTGCAACCATGGCAGAAATAGAAAAGAACGACTACAACCTTAGCCCCAGCCGCTACATACATACTGCTGATGCTATAGAGCACAGGGATATCGCCGAGTTGGTGGTTGAGTTGAATGAGTTGGATGAAGAAGCAAAGATCGTTGATGAAGAATTGAGAATTGTTTTGGAAAAAATTGGGTATTGATTAATGGTGAATCATTCAAAGCATATTGAGGAAGCATTTCTGCCAAAAGATTGGGATTATATTCCAATCAGCAAAGTCGTTCTGAAAACACAACAAAGAGATCCAAGTAAAAAACCGGATGAAGAAATAAAATATGTTGATGTTTCCGGAGTTAATAACGAACTCTTCCAAATACAAGAATACTCAATACTGAAAGGGGAAAATGCCCCAAGCAGAGCAAGAAAAATAATTGAAGCAGATGATGTAATTTTTGCTACTGTGAGACCTACATTGAAAAGAGTTGCAATAGTTGAGTCCGATCTCCATAAAGAATTATGCAGCACAGGGTATTGCGTCCTTAAAGCCAACAAGTCATTGGTTGCTTACAGATTTTTATATTACTACCTTTTAACTGATTTCTATATTAATGAGATTGCTCAATTGCAAAGAGGAGCAAGTTATCCTGCTGTTAGGGATTCAGATGTAAAAGGAATTAAAATTCCTCTTCCCCCATATTCTGAACAACAATCCATCTCCCACATCCTTACCCTTATGCAATCCGCCATACAAAAGCAGGAGCAGATAATCCGAACCACAACAGAGTTGAAAAATGCCCTGATGCAAAAACTCTTCACCGAAGGCACAAAAGGAGAAGCGCAGAAACAAACCGAGGTCGGCTTGATACCGGCGAGTTGGGAGGTAAAAAAGATTGAAAATGTAGGTTTTAATTTTTTGGGCGGTGGAACTCCTTCAACAAAGAATGATAAGTATTGGATTGGAGATATTCATTGGACAACCAGCAAAAGATTAGCAACTGATAAAATTTACCTTGAAGACGGCGAAAGGAGAATTTCAAAAATTGGCTTAGGGAATAGTTCATCAAATGTAGTTCCTAAAAATAATCTGATCGTCTCAACAAGGGTAACAGTTGGTAAAGTTGCAATCAATTTAGTTGATATGGCAATTAGCCAAGATTTAACGGGAATTCTTATTAATAGAAAAAAGTATTGTCTTGAATTTCTTGCTTACCAAATTCTCACGGAAAGAGTTCAAAGAATATTTGAAGCACAAAAAAGGGGTGCAACAATTAAAGGCATTACAAGAGAAGATTTAAAAGATATTCGATTAGCTATTCCAAAGACAAAAATAGAACAAGAAGAAGTTGCTAATTCATTAATGGTATTAGATAGAAAACTCCAGCATCACCAGACAAAAAAACAAACTCTCATGGCCTTGTTCCGCAGCATGCTGCATCAATTGATGACGGGGCAGATAAGGGTGAAGGATTTGCAGTTTAAAAAGGTATAGCTACAAATGCCCGGGCCGACAGAACATAAAGCCGTTCAATATCCAATCACCCGTTATGCATCGCAAATCGGGTGGACTTTTATTCTACAATCACAAGCAGAGGAATGGCGCAAGTTTGACCTGAATGCTTTAACCCCTAAAGAGCAGGCACGAAAGGCCTCTCTCTTCTTTGACGATATTCTGTTCAATAAGGTCATCGAGTTTAACCCTCGTTATGAACTCAGCAAGGAAGAACTCATCCGAACCTTAACCAACTTTCCTTTTAGCATACAAGGCAACCGTGATTTTCTGACAATGCTAAGAGGCGAAAAAACCTACTTCTGCAAGGCCGAAAACCGTGATCTCAATTTGCAGTTGATTGATTTTACCGAGCCTGATAAAAATGTTTATCACATCACTGAAGAATACACAGTTTTCAATGGCCATTATGCCAACCGTGAGGATGTTGTGTTTCTCATTAACGGTATTCCTGTTTTGGTAATTGAATGTAAGAACGCAACAAAAGACGAAGCCATTGCCATAGGCATTGACCAGATCAGGCGCTACCACAGGGAAACTCCTGAAATGATGCTGCCGCAACAATTGCTCTCTGTTACCGAATCATTGGGATTCTCTTATGGTGTCACATGGAATTTAGTCCGCAGAAATATATTCAACTGGAAGCATGAGGAAATCGGCAATCTTGAAGCCAAGGTTAAGACCTTTTGTGCCATCCCGCAGGTATTGGCTTTTATAAAGAATTACATCCTGTTTGTAGAGAAGGATGAGGAGCTAAACAAGTTTATCCTGAAGCAGCATCAAACAAAGGCGGTTGAACTCGTAATAGACAGATGCATTGCGCCTGAAAAGCGCAGGGGTTTGGTATGGCATACACAAGGCAGCGGCAAGACATTTACCATCATCAAAACTGCTGAGATGCTTTACAAAGCGCCTCAGGCCGAAAAGCCCACCATCATTTTGTTACTGGACCGCAACGAATTAGAAGACCAGATGAAGCGTAATCTTGAATCATTAGGCATTGGAGCAGTTACTCTGGTCACAAGCCGTGTGCATCTCAATCGGCTTTTAAAGAAAGATTACCGGGGCATTATCGTTTCAATGATCCATAAATTCGACAAGACCGATAAACCCCTTAACACCAGAAAGAATATCTATGTATTGATTGATGAAGCACACCGGAGCACAGGAAGCGATCTTGGCACTTACCTGATGGCTGCTATCCCAAATTCATCGTTAATTGGTTTTTCAGGCACACCAGTAGACAAAACAGCTTACGGTAAAGGCACATTTAAAATTTTCGGCATTGATGATGATAAAGGTTATCTGCATAAATATTCTATTGCCGAGTCCATTAAAGACGGAACAACCCTTCCGCTTTTCTACGCGCTTGCGCCTAATGAATTGCGCGTTCCTTCAGAGCTGCTGGAGAAGGAATTTTTATCCCTTGCAGAAACAGAAGGCATCAGTGACATTGATGAGCTGAATAAGATACTGCAAAGGGCCGTGCAGACAAAAACATTCCTCAAGGCAGACCAGAGGGTTGATGCAGTGGCTCAGTATGTGGCAAAGCATTTCAGAGAAAATGTAGAACCGCTGGGCTACAAGGCATTTCTGGTGGGCGTTGACAGAGAGGCTTGTGCCTTGTATAAGGAAGCATTGGATAAATATCTGCCGCCTGAATATTCAAAAGTGGTTTATACCCCTGCACAGAATGACAGTGAAGCATTAAAGAGATACTATCTTACTTCAAGAGATGAAAAGGCAGTACGGAAAGATTTTGCAAACATTGAAAAGCTGCCAAAGGTGCTTATCGTAACAGAGAAACTGCTTACCGGTTATGATGCGCCCTGCCTGTATGCAATGTATCTTGATAAGCCGATGCGTGACCATACTTTACTGCAAGCCATAGCAAGGGTAAACAGACCGTATGAGGACGAAGACAAGGATTTAAAAAAACCTCACGGCTTTGTGCTTGATTTTATCGGTATCTTTGATAAACTCGAAAAGGCGCTTTCATTTGATTCTGATGAAGTAAATGCTGTTGTGAAAGACATTGCCCTGCTGAAGAACCTGTTCAACGAGAAGATGGAAAATGAAGGTTCTGTGTATGCGGCACTGGTAAATCAGCCTTTTACCGATAAAGAAACAGACAAGCTGATTGAATACTTCAAAGACAAATCCAGGCGCACCGAGTTATTTAAATTCTACAAGCAGATTGAAACCCTTTACGAAATCATTTCGCCGGATCAGTTTCTGCTTCCTTATATAGACAAATACAAATTGCTATGCGATATGTACTTAATAGTCCGCAATGCCTTTGTGAAGCGTGTTTATGTGGACAGGGAATTTATGCGCAAGACGGAAAGTCTTGTTAAGGAACGAGTTGAGATAGCGGGATTAGGTAAACCAACTGATTTGTTTGAGATCAATGAACATACATTGGAGGAAATTAAAAAGAACAACAAACCCGACAATGTGAAAATCATCAACCTGATTAAAAGCATTGATAAGGCAGCGGATGATGAAGAAGGTGATCTGGTGCTTATCTCGATGAAGCAAAAGGCTGAAGCCATTCAGGAAGGATATGAAGCCCGTCAGTTGACCACAGAAGAAACTTTAGCAAGGCTGGAATCTTTGATTCAAAGAACAGTTGAACAGAAGAGAGAACAGGCAGAAAAACAATTTGACGATATTACTTACTTCGTTTACCTATTGCTGGTTGAAAAGAATTTCAAGAATTCAGAAACAATCGCACGAAAAATAAAACATGCGTTTGCGTATAATCCTCATTGGAAGACAAGCGAGAATGACCTGAGAGAACTACGGCAACAAGTAATGTTTGCAATTATGAATCATGACGACCAGGCTTCAGATGAAGACATTATTAAATTCGTAGAAACATTTTTCTCATATCTATTCAAAGCCTTTAAGCTATGAAAAAACATTGGAAAAATAAAGAAGAATTTAAGAAGAGAGTTCTTCACTTTGCCGATAATATTGGCGTGAAGGCAAGCCATATCACGATTCGCCAGATGAAAAACAAATGGGCTTCGTGTTCAACAAAAGGCAACTTTACATTTGACGAGGCATTGCTTGCAATGGCACAAGACTTGGGCGAATATGTAATCGTTCATGAACTCCTGCACTTCCGAGTCCCGAATCATGGCAAACTCTGGAAAGCTCTAATGATGGCTTATTTAGGTGATTATGAGAAATTGGAAAAAAGGTTAAAATTAATGCCGAGATTTTAAAGAATCGAAAATGCAAGAAATTGAGATCAGCAAAATAATCCGCTCAAAGAGAAGAACGATTGCGCTTGTGGTGACGCATGATGCAACGCTTGTTATTCGTTCTCCGCTAAAAACCCCGCTTGATTACCTTAAGAGTCTGGTCAATATAAAACGAGACTGGATCAGGACAAAGATGCGGGAGATGCAGAGAAAACCCAAGCCAAAAGACAAAGAATTTATAAATGGAGAGTCGTTCCTTTATCTTGGAGAGAGCTATAAGTTGAAAATTGTGGATGATATTGTTGGTGATGTTGAGCTTAAAGATAATCTGCTTTTATCTCAAGAGAAAGCGTCTTGTGCCAGGGATGTTGTGAAAAAATGGTACAAATCTGAAGCAGAAAAGAAGATAAAAGAGCGCTGTGAGTGGTATTCAAGGCTTACCGGATACAAGCCGCTATCAATCAAAATCAGTAATGCTAAAAAAAGATGGGGCTCAAGCGGGTACAGAGGAACGGTAAATTATAACTGGCGTTTGATAATGGCGCCGATGGAAATAATTGACTATGTAGTTGTGCATGAACTTGTACATTTGGAGCAAAGAGATCATTCAAGGTTATTTTGGGATAAGGTCAAAAGCATTCAGCCTGATTTCAAAAGAAGACGAACGTGGTTGAAGGATAATGGAAGGACTTTGAGCATTTAACCCGGGAACCGCAATTAACCACAGAGACCTCAGAGGAAATATTTTGATAGCAAAAGAAGAATTGGTAATATTAAAAGTTTCATAAAAAAAGAGGGAAAGAATTGTTTCACCACAGTGGACACAGAGAAAAAGAATTTTAGATTTTTGAAAAGCTCTGTGAACTCTGTGGTTTTATTTAAATGTATTTTTTGGGTTAAGCAAGTCATATGAAACTTTCAGAATTTGATTACGATATACCTCAAGCCCGGATAGCGCAGCATCCTCTTCCGAATAGGGAGTCCTCCAGATTGTGTGTTCTTAACAGGGAGTCCGACATGTTTGAACACAGGCTCTTCAAAGATATTGTTGAGTTTCTTAAGCCGGGAGACGTTCTTGTTCTTAACAATACCAAAGTTATTCCGGCGCGTCTTTACGGAACAAGAGCATCGGGAGGGAAGACAGAGATATTGCTCTTGAAAGAGCTTCAGGAAAATGTATGGGAAGCCATTATGAAAGGGGCATTTAAGGGGAAGGTTTCGCTCAAGGGCGGCATCACAGCTCATGTATCGCCGTCAAACGGGGTTGCCAGAGTAAAATTTGAAGGGGAAAACATAAGGGGTTCTTTAGATAAGATCGGGGTTATGGCGCTTCCTCCATATATAAAGAGAGCGGCTGGAAAAACTGACACTGAACGCTATCAGACAGTATATGCAGATAAAGAAGGGGCGATAGCCGCGCCTACGGCAGGCCTTCATTTTACTGATAAAATTATCAATGCTATAAAGAAGAAAGGCATTGATGTGCGGATGCTCACACTCCATGTCGGTTACGGCACTTTTAAACCGGTCAGAAGCGATGATATTAAAAATCATGTTATGGATGTTGAATCTTACGAAATCTCGAAAGAGACCGCCGGGGCTGTTAACCTCGCTAAAGCAGAGGGCAGAAGGGTCATTGCAGTAGGCACGACTGTGACAAGGGCGCTTGAAGCGTCTGCTTCAGGATGTTCCGGCAGGAGAATAAAGAGCGGTCAAGGGGATACGTCAATATTTATCTATCCCGGCTATGAATTCAGGGTAATAGACGCGCTTGTTACAAACTTTCATCAGCCTAAATCAACCCCAATGATGCTCACCTCCGCATTCTCAGGACTCAGCCTTTTGAAAAAGGCTTACGCAGGGGCTCAAAAGACCGGTTACAGGTTTTTTTCATACGGGGACGCGATGCTGGTAATATAGATATATTGCCCGATTCTTAAGGTTATAAGAAATCGGCAATATCGAGTATAATATAAAAAAAGGAGAAGGCCTACGGTTAAGCTCGAGATAGATTTAGGAGAAGAGAAAGACCTTTCACAGACATACGGCACACTCGATAAGAGCCTGAGAATAATAGAGGAAGCCCTCGGCATTGACGCCTCGATCAGGGGAAGCAAGATATTGCTTCAGGGCCATGAAAAGTCTGTGAAGAGGGCAGAGGGTCTTCTCAGGGAACTGCAATCAGTAAATGCCAACGGTTATGCCATTAATCCTGAGGATTTAAAATATATAATAAAGGCTGTTGACGATACCGCTGTAAAAGATCCGTCCGTGCAGAACGCCGCGCCGTCAGCTCCGCTTAAAAATTTTCTTCTAAACACCATACCTGTATCATCAAAGAAGAATTTTATAGTTCCAAGGTCATCAGCACAGAGGGATTACATTGAAGCGATAAAGCTCAATGACATGGTTATCGGCATAGGCCCCGCCGGCACAGGCAAGACTTATCTGGCGATGGCGATGGCCATAAATGCGCTTCTTAAAAAGCAGGTAAGCAGAATTATACTGGCAAGGCCCGCAGTCGAGGCGGGGGAGAGGCTCGGATTCCTGCCCGGAGATTTACAAGAAAAGATAAATCCTTACTTAAGGCCCCTTTATGACGCGCTTTTTGATATGATGGATGCTGAAAAAGCCCATAGACTGATTGAAAAAGGCGTTATCGAAATAGCCCCGCTTGCCTTTATGAGGGGCAGAACACTGAACGATTCTTTTATAATACTCGATGAAGCACAGAATACAACATCAGAGCAGATGAAGATGTATCTCACAAGGTTAGGCTTTAATTCAAAGACAGTGATTACAGGTGACATCACTCAGATAGATCTTCCGTCGGAAAAGAGGTCCGGCCTTATAGAGGCTGAGAAGATACTGAAGAATATAAAAGGGCTGCGCTTTATTTATTTTTCTGAAAGAGACGTGGTAAGGCATAAGCTTGTTCAGCATATAATCAAGGCATATGAAAAATTTGAAAAAAGAACTAAATCACAGCGAAACAAATTAAATGAAGAACGACAAACTGCAAAAACATAAAAAAGAGAAGATAGGCAAGAATCTCCTGTTCAGAATCTCCCTACTTGTGATATTTGCCGCAATTTTAGATATGTCAATGGAGTGGGGCAGGACATTTTCATTGCAGACAGCGCTCGGCAACTTTCTTCTGATTGCGTTTATATTGCTTATCTTTTATAAAGACATGATGCGCTATAATCCCGCGATCAAGCAGGACTACAGGCTGATTCTTCTTATATTGACCCTGCTCTCCGGCAATTTTATAATCGGGCGTATCTTTGATTATGTGCTTGAGGGTTTCGCGGCGACTTTCGGCACAATAGATCCCTCACTTTTTATTTATGCCATTCCGCTTGCAACAGGCACCATGCTTGCGGTGCTTCTGATAGACATACATACCGCCATTGTATTTACATTCATAACAAGCCTTATCGCGGGGTTATGGCTGAATAATCCGCTCTATTCCATATTCACCTTTGCTGCGGGACTCACAGCGGCCTTCAGCGTTATAAGATGTAAAAAGCGTTCAGCCATCTGGAGAGGGGGGCTTTTTGTCGGTCTCGTCTGCGTCTCCGTCTCACTGATGATCACCCTCGCAAGCGGAGAATTTCTGAAGATCGGAACGATTGTATCCATCGGCACATCCTTTTTAAACGGCATTATAGTTGCGATATTAGTGTCGGCGCTTCTGCCTCTCTTTGAGTATTTCTTTAAGATAACCACTGATATCAGCCTTCTTGAACTCCTTGACCTGAATCATCCTCTGATGCGGGAGCTTCTGGTTGAAGCGCCCGGAACCTATCATCACAGTATCGTGGTGGGGAATCTGGTTGAGTCCGCGGCAGAAGCTGTGGGCGTCAATCCTCTTCTGGCGAGGGCATCTGCATATTATCATGATATCGGCAAGATCAAGATGCCGGAATACTTTATCGAGAACCAGATGGGCCCGACAAATGTGCATGACAAGCTCACGCCCCGCATGAGCAGTATGGTTCTGGTGGCCCACATAAAAGAGGGCGTTGAGCTTGCAAAACAGTACAAGCTCCCTAAATCAATAATAGACATCATCCAACAGCATCACGGGACCTCTGTGCAGACATATTTCTATGAGAAGGCAAAAGAACAGAAGGAGAAGGAGAACGCGTCACCGCATGTCTCGGCAGAGGATTTCAGGTATCCCGGTCCAAAGCCGCAGACCAGAATCGCCGCGCTGGTGCTTATGGCTGATGCCATAGAGGCTGCCTCGCGCGTCTTGTCAGATCCCACTCCCACAAGGGTCTCCACCCTTGTTGAGAAGCTGATCAATCACGCCTTTATAGACGGCCAACTTGATAACTGCGAGTTGACCCTTAAGGATATCCGGGAGATCAAGATCTATTTTGTCTATCTTCTGACCAGCATGTATCACAGACGCGTTAACTATCCGGGGCTGGAAGTAAAGGATGAAAATACTCATAAAGAACCTGCAAAGGCGCAGACGGCTTAACAAAGCAAAGATAATAAGATCAGTCGGCAAAATTCTTTCCTTATTAGCGCAGCCTGATGCTGAACTCAGCATATTATTTATCGGCGACAGAAGGATGTTGCGCTTAAATGCTGCTTACAGAGGCAAGCTTAAGAGCACGGATGTTCTCTCTTTTGAGGCTGATATCCCTTTTAGAGAAAGGGACCAGCCGCCGGTGCTCGGAGATATCGTCATATCTGTGCCAAAGGCGGAGAGCCAGGCAGAGAAGGCAGGCGCAACTTTTTATGATGAGGTGAATCGTCTCTTAATCCACGGCACACTGCATTTACTAAAGCATGACCATGAAGGGTCAGTATATAAGGCGCGTTTAATGAGAAAGAAAGAGAAGGAGATTTTCAATGCCCTTAAGAAAGTGGTTTGAGAGTGCCAATTACGCCATCAACGGCATTCTCCATGCCGCAAAAACGCAGAAACACATGCGTTATCACATGTACGCTTCTATGCTGGTGCTTATACTCAGCCTGGTTATCGGGGTAAGAGGCACGGATTTTTTATTTATAATCGCCCTCTCCATTATTGTTATTTCAACAGAGATGCTTAACACCGCAATTGAAGATATTGTAAATATACTCTTCCCGGATTATGACAAGAGAGCAAAAGCGATTAAAGATATCGCCGCGGGAGCGGTCTTAATAACTTCAATAGGCGCAGCTGTTATCGGGTATATTATCCTCTTTAAACCGCTCAGAGATCTCTTCTACAGCGGCCTTGAAGTAGCAAAGCAGACCGAAGACACTATAGCCGTCATCTCTCTTATAGCGGTGCTCATAATGGTAGTAATTACAAAGTCGCTTGTCGGAAAGGGAACACCCCTGAAAGGTGGGATGCCGAGCGGCCACGCCGCCGTTGCGTTCTCCGTATGGGTTGCGATTGTTTTTCTCAGCGAGAACTTTGTCATATCTTTACTTGTGCTTCTTATGGCTGTGCTTATCGCACAGAGCAGGGTCTACGTCGGCATACATAAGCCGTGGGAGGTCATTTTAGGGGCGTTATTAGGTTCAACCATTACCTTTGCACTCTTTAGGTTATTCTCATAAACAGTTAAATGTAAGGAGGTTGCTTCAGGAGGATAAATATGGCGATAAACAAAGAACTGTTAGATATTCTGGCATGTCCAAAATGCAAAGGGGATATAAGACTGGATGAAGCAAAAAACGGCCTTATCTGTGATAGTTGTAAACTCCTTTATCACATCAAGGACGATATACCCGTGATGCTGATTGACGAGGCGGAAAAGATAGGGTGAAAAATTATAGTGTTGCACAAAGCCGGAATAATCTGATAAATTATAGCCAACTTTACTAACTCAAGGAGGGATGATATGCGGCAGAGGCTTTTTTGTTTTGTTATATCTTTTTTGGTTTTACTGAGTGTCGGTTCTCTTTACCCGTTTGAGGCGCGGGCAGATATTTATGTATCTAACTTTATTGGCTCCAGTGTCGCAACATGGCCTAGTAACGCCACAGGCAACACAGCGCCCACAACCAGCATCGCCGGCGGGGCAACAACATTGAACGGCTGCCGCGGGGTTGATATAGATGCCAACTGGATTTATGTGGCAAATAATAACGGAAGCGTCACCATATTTCCGATAAACGCCACTGGGAATGTTGCGCCCACCCGCACTATCTCAGGAGGCTCAACAAACCTTGCCCCTTTCCCTTCAGGGATAGCCGTAGATGCCAACTGGATCTATGTAACAAATTATTTAAATCATAACATCGTTGTATTTCCGATAAACGCCACTGGGAACGTCGCGCCGACTCGCACAATTGCAGGCGGCTCAACTACCTTAAACTTCCCTAATGAAATAGCGGTTGATGCCAACTGGATGTATGTGACTAATTTTAATAACAGCATTCTTGTATTCCCGATAAACGCCACTGGAAATGTTGTTCCCACACGCACCATTTCAGGCGGCTCAACGACATTAAACAACCCTGCCGGCATAGCAGTGGACGCAAGCTGGATTTATGTGGCAAATTATAATACTAACAGCATTACGGTATTCCCGATAAACGCAACTGGGAATGCAGCACCCACCCGCACCATCTCAGGAGGCTCAACGGCCTTGAACAACCCTGTTGCGATAGCGGTGGATGCAAGCTCAATATATGCGGCAAACTATCCACCTAATAACAGCATCACGGTATTTCCGATAAGTGCTAGTGGAAATGTGGTGCCTGCTCAAACCATCTCAGGCGGCTCAACTACCTTGAATAGCCCTTGGGGAGTGGCTGTATCCGGTGGGCTAACGGTACCCACCATAAACGAATGGGGCATGATAATCTTCATGGCGCTTGCAGGGCTTGGGGCAATTTATTATTTAAGGAGAAGACACAGCGTTTAGCTAATGGCTCATAGTAATAACAAAAAAGGGCAGGGTTGAAACTCTGCCCTTTTTTTCTTGCTAATAATGAAATGCATATGATAAACTTTCCCAAAATAAGCATAAAACGATAAAAAGGAAGGGGGTAGAATAAAAATTCTTGCGGCAATCTTTATGGTATGTCTGTCATTAGTTTTATCATCGCCAATTTATGCGCAGGGTTATAATCATTAAGAAAGGAGAAGTTAAATTATGTTTAAGCGGTCAGTCTCTTTAGTATTATTGTTGTTCTTTGTGTTTGCTTCAGCCAATGTCTATGCTGCGCCTGTCAGCCTTCCCCAGACCGTGTCGCCGGGATTCTTCTCAACAAGCTGGACGGGCATTGATCAAATTACTACTACAACAGGCGCCCCGTATACCGGCACTTGTGTAGCAGGGACAGGGTTTGGTATTTGGGATGCCAATGGCCCTGCCGGTTCCGGTGACGCGTATGACGCTGCCTATCTGGTATTTGTAGACGGCGCTGTCTTTGCTCCGGGAAGCACAGTTGACCTGACAGACACCACCATAACTGCCGGGCCTGTGGCCATGTCAGGTCTGAATGTTACTGTCCAGTATTATTTTGACACCCTCGCTGCAGTGGCAAGGATAATGGTATTCCTTAATAACCCGACCGGCTCTACAATAAATGCAACTGTGGATATACCCGTAAACCTTGGTTCTGATAGCAGCTCAATAGTGCAGATGACATCATCCGGGGACACAACATTCGCCACAGATGACCGCTGGGTAGTTACAAGCGATTCCGGTCCATCGGATCCCGTTAATACTACTGTACTATATGGACCTAACGCATCTGTAATTCCAAGCGCTTATACTCAAACCGTGTTTGACTGCGCGGCTACTAACGGAATAGGAGCCACATACGATGTCTCTGTTCCTGCTAACCAAACCAGATCTCTCATGCTCTTTGCAGGGCTGGGAGATATTACCGGAAATGGCAATACAATCGCCGGCGCAATTGCATCAGCAGCCTTATTTGACAGTCTGGATACTTTACCCTCAGGATCTCTGGATGGATTAACCCCTCTGCAGTTAAGCCAAGTGGTGAACTGGAGTATTATTGCTGTCCCAACAATGAACGAGTGGGGCATGATAATCTTCATGGCGGTTGCAGGGCTTGGGTCAATCTATTATCTTAGAAAATATAAGAAAGTTTAATTGTTTTGAGTTTTCAGAAAAAGGGGCAGGGGTTGAACCCTGCCCCTTTTTTGAATATCCTTTATGGAATAGGCATAGTCGTTGAAAATTTTAATTGACCATTATACCCTGTGAAAAAAAAGAAAAATTCCCACTTTGAAAAAGATGTAAAACCTTCAAAACCTCAAATAAGCGTGGGGCGTTTTGTTATCACTTATCTTGCAGTAATGGGATTTTTCTATTTCCTGCTGGTATTTAAACCGCTGACAAACAAGATAGATATCGATGATATTTATACGAAGAGTGTGGTCTTTGTTACAGCAAAGGTCTTGGCAGTAACCGGCATCCCCTGCGCTTATAATAAATCCATCATAAACGTACCGGGTATTTCCCTGGATGTGAAGTTCGGATGCAACGGACTTGAGGCTGTAATGATATATTCCGTTGCGGTAATCGCATTTCCTGCCGGCTGGAAGAAGAAGGTCATTGGTGTTCTGGCAGGTTTTCTGGTGATACAAGCCGTGAACATCCTGAGAATAGCGGGGCTGGCATATGCAGGGATTCATTTTAAGAACCTCTTTTACTATATCCATATCTATGTTGCACAGGGCATAATGATAGCTGTAGCCCTTGCCGTATTCTTTATCTATCTTCGCTATGCAACGAATTATAAAACAACCGCTCAATAAGGAAATAATCCTCAAGACGGCCGTCATCTTTCTCGTCTCCTATCTTATTTCTCTGCTTCTCTGGATACAGGTGAAGGACATCTATAGTTACGGGGTAATAAATATTGCGGCTCGTCTGGTCAGTCTTACTAAAGAAGTTGAGTTCGAGGAGCTTGCTCAGATGGGGACTGATGTAATTCGGGCAACATTCAGGCCTTTAAGGCATAATGCCGGTTTAGTAATAGATATACCGGTAAAGACCTCTTCATATACCTTTAATGTCCCTTTGACGTTTGGGATAATGGCCGCCCTCTTCCCATTTGTGAAGAGAAGGGCGTATATCGAGGGCTTGCTTCTCCTATTTGCCACGCATCTCCTTACTATTTATTTTAGTGAGACAGCGCAGCTGACCATGGCCCTTGTTGGAAAGAGTTTTGATTCAGTCGGTAAAATCCGTATGGCTGTCTATCAATTCCTATGGGTATTTTCAGAAGAGATGGTTATTAAGTTCGTCCCTTTCCTCATCGGGTTTTATATGTTCATAAGATTCAGGAAGTAGATAATGCGGAGTAGATAGCTGTCCTTTCACATTCTCCTCAGTTTTGAATATTTGTTGAATGTATAACGGGAATAGAGGTAAGCCAGCTTAAAACCATAGGTTCCGTCAAGGAAGCCGGCCTGAAGGAAGAGCATCCTGAAGAAGGTGGCGGCAGGTCTGAGCATTATATCAAAGATGCAGGCGCGGCGGCCTTCTTTATAAAGCTCTTTTGCCGCAAGCGTTGAGTAGTTCTCCATTCGCGTCAGATAATCGTTTGTATCTTTATAAGTGAAATGCTCAAGAGGGTTCTTTAAATGACCTGTTTTGCCGTTGATCTTTATTGACTCATGCACTTCTCTTGGCTGAAAGGATCCCTTGCTGCGTCTGAAAAGCCTCAGTGTATAATCAGGCCACCAGCCTCCGTGCCTTATCCATCTTCCGGCAAAATGGTTTTTACGCGCTAAATAGTAACCATCCACCCTCCCCCTTGCACCCTCCCCTTGAGGGAGGGGGTTGGGGGAGGGGTACGGGTCTCTAATTGCCTTGAGAATCTCATTCTTTAGAGCCTCTGTAACCCTTTCATCAGCATCAAGCACAAGCACCCACGGCTGTGTTGTCAATGAAACGGCTTTATTCTTCTGCTCTGCAAAACCCGGCCACTCGAAAACAAAGACTTTATCAGTATATTTCTTGCAAATCTCCACTGTCCTGTCAGTACTGAAAGAATCAACGACTACAATCTCATCCGCCCATTTTACACTTTCAAGGGCGTCTTTAATATTCTCTTCTTCGTTGTGAGTGATTATGGCAACAGAAAGCATAATTCTTAATCCAAAAAATGCATTTGAAATAATGCAGATGTTGTGAATAAATGCAAGCTATACGAAGTATAGCAATTTAATTAATAAGATTATCCATACATTGAGGCGAAGCCTCTAATTTATTTTTCGATACCTTAACGTAATTATAATCAAAGTACCAGCGTATATTTTCATGTAAAAACTTAAACATCATTTTAATAAAAAATTCATCGAGTTAAATTAAAAGCAAAGCTCACTTCAAGTGAGCGAATGTAAATAAGATTATCTTCCTCACTTTTGTATGTTTTTGACATACTAATTTATGAACAATGTCTGCATTATTTGGGTTTAATCTCCAAGCCTCAGCTTTACTCCACCCCTTCCGCTAATTCTGCCGTGAAACTTCCGATCTTTACCTTGCTTTTTAACATAACCGGTATCCTCTTCTCATCATCGGTAAGCCAGATATATATTTCCCCCTTCTGAAGGAAGACACCCTCTGACTTAAGGAGAGGCTTTATGACGATTGTATCAAATTCTCCTGCCGGGGTGTTTATCCTCTCTTTGCCAAGCACTTGTACTTCCGTGTTATAGACCTTTTTATTGTCAAATATATCAATGTACTCAGACCTGCCGGTTATTAACTTGCGCCTGCTTATTTCATACGCTGCGGAGAGCGGATCAAATGCCTGTTTCTCCAGATCGAATTCAACCCTTTCATTTTTTAGCTTGTCAGTATAAATCACCTTTTGCGCGTTGCTTTCTGATTTTGCGCTGAAATATGTTACTTTGTCTTTCCTATGGTGTCCTTCCCGTATCTTAACTGTGTATTTATTTGGATGACCATCAGGGGCAAGAATGCTCTGTGATAAATCATCAACCTTGTAAAAGATGGAGATGAAAGGAGCTGACTGCGCCGTTGATGTTATGGTAATGCCTTCAGGGGTATTTTCATAACTAAGAGTTGCTTCGCCGGCCTTGATGCCCGACCAGTAGATGTTATAAACGAATTTTGCTTTAATTGCAGAGTCAGACGCATATGCGGGGCATAAAGTGCAGAACAGACAGCAAATGGAAAGAAAGATGAAGATTTGCCAAAGTTCTTTGCCGTTTGATCTTCTTTGTCTCAAAGATATTCCCTCAGTTTATCAAAGACTCTTTCAGCACTTATCTCAGTCATGCAGAGAGGCTCTTTGCACCTCTTCTTAAAACATGGACTGCATGAAACGCCTGTCTTGATCACTTTCAGGTTTTTATTCTTCTGCCAGCCGTAAGGCCCGGTCTTTGAGGGATCGGTCGGGCCGAAGAGCGCAACAACCGGTCTATTGAGAGCAGCGGCAATATGCATGGGGCCGGAATCATTGCTCACTACTGCCTTTGCGCCTTCAATCAGCGCCGTAAGCTCTTTCAGGCTTGTCTCACCGCAGAGGTTGATTATTTTTGGCTGCTTTGTTGTCTGTCCGGTTCCAAATATATTTTTTATAAGTTTGAGGCAGATTTCTCTGTCAGCTCCGCTGCCGGAAATTACACATGGGATGGAGAGCTTTGAAATAAGCGCCGCAAAGTTTTCAGGCGGCCATCTCTTTGAAGACCATCTTGCAGACGGAAGAATCAGGATGTATTCCTTTACATCACCCAAAAGTGCTTTTATCTTTCTCCTCGACTTATCGTCAATGTTCAGCGGGAACTCAGCCCTTTTTACCGCTGCGCCGATTGCCTTTGCAATCTCAAGGTTCTTATCAACCGCGTGTGTAATCCCATTGACCGAAACCTTCCTGTTATACATGAAACGGCTCCCTTCCCTTGCATCCGCAAAGCCTACTCTCAAAGGAGAAGGGGTTGAGAGCGACATGAGGCCGCTTCTCAGCAGTCCCTGAAGATCAACCACAATGTCATAGTTTCTGCTTTTCAGGGTTCTTCTTAAGCGGGATATATCTCCTGACGTCTTGGGAATATTCCTGATGCTCTTCCATGAATCCTTATCAAAGACGATAAGCTCATTTATCAGAGGATTATCTTCGAGAATTCCGCGCAGATTTTTGCTTACTGCCCAGTCAACAGAGGCATCAGGGAACCTATCTTTAACAGCTTTCAGAAATGGGAGCGCGTGGATAATATCCCCCAAAGAACTGGGCTTTATAATGAGGATTTTCATTTAATTTGTAATTTCCGCTTACTTCAGGATTACCATACATTTCCCTCTCCCCTTGAGGGAGAGGGTCAGGGAGAGGGGTATCAGACGCCATTTTATTCACCCTCCCCTTAGTCCCCTCCCCTCAAGGGAGGGGAACTTTTAGGATTCCTGCGATCTCTGCATAAAGAAGATTCATTATTCTATCACAGAGGGGGATGAAGCTGATTCGATCTCCAGTATCCAGTTGACAGCGTCATCCAGACCTTTGGCGATAAAAGAGGCGCAAGTGTTTTCGGGATACAGAACCGGCGCAAGTAGAATTCCTTTTGCGCCTGTCCTCATGCCAAGCATGACATCAGACTCTTTATCGCCTACTACATAAGAGGATTTAAAATTGATCCTGTGATCAATCCTTGCCTTAAGCATAAGCAGCACCTCAGGCTTTCTGCATGAGCAGCGCTCGTCAGGATGGTGAGGGCAGTAGTAGAAGTCATCCATATCGAATTCCTTCTGGAGATATGCGTTTGATTCCTTGACAAACTTCTCCTCAATAAACCCCCTTGCTATCCCGGACTGATTTGTTATGCCAATGAGCATGAAACCTGCGTCCTTTAATCTCTTCAGGCTTCCCTTTACATTCGGGAGTATCCTCAGCTTATCAAATGTATTCAAATAGTGCATGTCTTCTATCAATGTGCCGTCCTTGTCAAGGAATATGGCCTTCTCCTTCGGCAACAGTTCTTGTAATGCGGAGAATACTTCTGTAGGAGTTATTTCTGTCATGCATTTTAGATGACCTTCAGGACATTCCCGTTCAAGGCAAGGAGAGCACGAGAGCTTTTTTGTGATAACTTTATGCCCGTCTCCGAACGGACCGGTTGCTGAACTGTCTGTCGAGCCGAACAATGCTACAGTAGGGACATGTAAAGCAGCGGCCATATGCATGGGGCCGGAATCATTCGTTATAAAGACATCACATTCAGATATGAGCGCGGCAAGTTCTCTAAGATTTGTCTTGCCGGTCATGTTTAGAATAGAAGTTTTAAGTTTTGAGTTGTGAGTTTCGAGTTGCTTCACTATCTCATTTGAAATATCAGCCTCTGCCGGACTGCCGAAGATTATTACCCTTCCGTCTAATTCATTTATTATTTTGCGAATTAATTCAGCGAAATGTTTAGCAGGCCATCTCTTTGCAGAGCCGTAGGTTGCGCCGGGGTTGATGCCGATTAAAGGTGAGGGGTAAGGGGTAAGAGGCAAGGGGCTTAAAAGCGCTCTTGCATTCTCTCTTTCTTCATCGCTCAGATAAATATAGGGCTCTGCGGCTACAGGCTTAATCCCCGCCTCTTTTATAAGGTTCAGGTAGTAATAGACCTGATGCTCTCTGACATCATCGTTCTTTAGGGGGATAGCTTTTGTTAAAAGGAAGCCTCTGAAATCTCTCTTGTATCCAATACGTTCAGGAATTCCTGCAAGCCATGCGATCAAGGCGGCATCAAAGGCGTTCTGGAGCAAAATGGCTTTGTCGAACTTCTTCTGCCTTAGGACATTTACAAGCTTCAGCTTGCCGATAACGCCTTTGTGTTCTTCATTATAAAGAATAATCTCATCAACATCCGGGCTTCCTTTGAAGATTTCCGCAACCCATGGTTTTACAAGCAGGCTTATCTGAGCGTCAGGAAAGGCACGACGGATGGCTCTTATGGCAGGAAGAGTTATGACCGCATCACCGATCCAGTTCACCCCGCGGATTAGAATCCTGTCAGCAGTTTTTTCCATGATTAAGATTTTAACATCTGGACTTCAGAATAATCTTTAATGTCGCCTGACAGGAGATGGTAGGCAGCGTAACCCTTTACAAAGCGATGGTATATTGGAATTGAGCTTTAGTAGCAGGCATTAACGATTAAAAGGGCAGAACAATTAAAATACGAAAAGCGTACGTTTCTAAATCGGTATATCTCGTAAACTTATTCTCCTTGCCCATATAATTGTTTTAAAGGTAAAATGGAATATCTTAACTATTGGATAAACTGGGCAATAAATGGACGGAGAGTCAAAAGATATTAAGCAGAACAAACTGCAGAAGCTGAAAGAGCTTTTCCCCGAACTCTTTGCAGAGAACCAACTGGATTGGGAAAAACTGAAAGCTGCTTTTGGCGATGACATCAATTTTGTCAATGAACGCTATGTATTGAATTGGGCTGGCAAGAGCGATGCCTTTAGAGTTCTGCAGCAGCCTACCACAGCCACATTGAAACCCGCGCCGGAAGAATCCGTTAACTTTGACACAACGGAAAACCTCTTTATCGAAGGCGAAAATCTGGAAGTGCTGAAGGTTTTTCAGAAAGCATATTACGGTAAAGTCAAAGTAGTTTGCATAGACCCGCCATACAATACAGGAAGTGACAGCTTTATTTACCCCGACAGATTCAGCGAGAAGAAAGAGGATTACCTGAAGCGCATCGGCGATAAGGACGAAGAAGGCTTTCTGATGAAAGAAGGTCTGTTCCGCAAGAACAGCAAAGACAGTGGCCACTATCACAGCAACTGGCTCAGTATGATGTATCCCCGCTTGTTTCTTGCAAAAAATCTCCTGCGTGATGACGGCGTTATCTTCGTTCACATTGATGATAATGAGGTTCATAACCTTCGGATGGTGATGAATGAGATATTTGGGGAGGAGAATTTTGTGGCGTGCTTTATTTGGAAAAGGCGACAGAATGTGGATAGCCGCTCTAAAAATGGAGCATCGGTTGATCATGAATATCTTTTATGTTATCGCAAGACAGATAGGGGATTAATAAGAGGGGCCGAAAAAGATTTAACCAAGTATTCCAATCCCGATAATGATTCACGCGGAAATTGGATGAGCGCAGATATGACAGGCTTAGCAACACAAGACCAACGTCCAAATCTTCATTACGATCTTGAAGACCCTAAAACAGGAATAATATACAAATGCCCTCCAACGGGATGGCGGTATGAACCGAAACGGATGAAGGAATTAATTAAGAACAATGAAATCTTATTCCCATCTAAACAAGATGGAAGACCTCGCAGAAAGAAATTCTTAAATGATTTGGAGAGTGATTTCACCGGGTTTTCAACGATACTTGAAACAGTATTTAATACTCAAGGAACGAGAGAACTAAGAACGTTATTTGATGAAAAAGAATATTTTGATTTTCCTAAACCCAAAGAACTTTTGCAGCAAGTATTAGAACAAGGATCATCAAATAATCAACATGATATTATTCTAGATTTTTTCGGCGGTTCTGCCACCACAGCCCATGCCGTTTTAGAACTCAACAAAGAAGACGGCTGCAATCGTAAATTTATTTTAGTGCAAATGCCTGAACCTTGTGATGAAAACAGCGAAGCATACAAGGCAGGTTACAAAACCATAGCCGATATAGGGAAGGAACGCATCCGCAGGGTGATTAATAAAATTCAGGGAAATACCGTAGATGGTCATTCCCGTGAAAACGGGAATCCAGAAGGTCTTTTTAAGGATAAGGAACTGGATTCCCGCTTACAGACTGCGGGAATGACAAAAAAATACAGCAATGATAACAAGCTGGATTTAGGCTTCAAGGTCTTCAAGCTTTCATCATCCAGTTTCAAAATCTGGAGAGGCGCTGAAATAGACAGCGCTGAAAAATTAGTAGAGCAGTTAGACGCTTTCACCGATCCCATCCGTCCCGGAGCCGAGAAGCAAAATATGCTGTATGAACTGATGCTCAAGGCAGGTTACGAACTTACCAGTTCTGTCCAGCATATCCCACTAAGCAAAAGCAAAGAGGCTATCGGTTATTACAGCATCAACAATAACGAACTCATCATTGCCTTAGACGCACTGAATGAAAAACTGATAAAGCAAATCATCGCCGACAAACCGCAAAAGGTCATCACCCTTGATAGCCTGTTCACAGGCAACGATCAACTTAAAACCAATACTGTACTGCAGATGCGCGATGCAGGGGTTGATTTTAAAACCATATGACCGTCGATCGGACAACAGAGTATCTGAGAGGTCTTCTAAGGGAACTGTGTACCCTACCTAAAGAAACTGAATGGGTAGAATTTAAATTGAATTATGAAGATCCACAGGAAATCGGGGAATACATTTCTGCTCTAAGTAATTCAGCAGCTCTATCAGGCAAAGCATCGGCTTATTTAGTATGGGGTGTTCAAAACGATACGTGCGATATTACCGGCACGACATTTAAGCCAGGTGCGCTGAAGAAAGGCAACGAAGAACTGGAAAATTGGCTATTGAGACTTCTTTCTCCACGGATACATTTCCACTTTTATGAATTTGATGTAAATTCTGTTCCTGTTGTGTTGCTTGAAATAGCACGGGCATCGAACAAGCCGGTGCAGTTTCAGGGGCATGAGTTTATCAGGATCGGTTCCTACAAAAAAAGACTGAAAGACTTTCCCGAAAAAGAGAGAGAGCTTTGGCGAATTTTCGATCAGATTCCTTTTGAGGATTTACCAACAACCGAACATATATCTGATGAAGATGTCCTGAAACTTCTTGATTATCCCTCCTACTTTGATTTGCTCGGTCTTGGGTTGCCAGAGGATCGAAGCGGTATTCTGCAGAGGCTGTTGAATGATGATATGATTTCGGTCTGTTCTGCTGGAGGATGGAATATTACAAATTTGGGCGCGATACTGTTCGCCAAGCGGCTGGATGATTTTAAACATCTGAAACGCAAAGCTGCGCGAGTAATAGTATATAAAGACAATAGTCGACACGAAACGCTTCGGGAGCAGGTCGGGACAAGAGGTTATGCATCCGGGTTCGAAGGATTAATCGGTTTTATCAACAACCTTTTGCCTGTCAATGAAGTTATCGAGAAAGCATTACGCAAGAAAGTGCCGATGTATCCTGAAATAGCAGTTCGTGAACTTGTGGCAAATGCCCTCATTCATCAAGATTTTTTCATCCGTGGTACAGGCCCTATGGTTGAAATATTCTCGGATCGCATGGAGATTACCAACCCTGGCGTGCCTCTCGTTAAAACCGAACGTTTTCTTGATAGTCCGCCTAAATCCAGAAATGAAGCACTAGCGTCATTTATGAGAAGAGTCGGGGTGTGCGAAGAACGCGGCAGCGGCGTGGACAAAGTTGTTTTTCAAACTGAATTTTACCAATTGCCTGCTCCATCCTTTGAAGTAACCGATGAGCATACGAGTGCCGTTTTATTCTCACATAAGCCATTAAAGGACATGTCGAAAGAAGATAGGATCAGAGCATGTTACCTGCATTCTTGTCTAAAGCACGTCAAACGAGAAGTTATGACAAACGCTAGTTTACGGGAACGCTTTGGAATAGAGGAAAGAAACAGCGCCATCGCATCACGCATCATTAAAGAAACCATTGCCAAAGGACTTATTAAGTCATACGAAGACCACATGTCAAAAAAATATTCAAAATATGTGCCGTTTTGGGCATGACTTGTTCTTATTTGACGGTCATTTGACAAGAACTTGAGAAAGGGAGAGCTTACATTTTAGTAGAGCTCATAACTCTATGATAACAAAGGAAGTGTTGCCAGTCTAAATCCGGCTTCTTATTTGATGGTTATTTGATTTAGCCGAGAAAATCCCATGAAATTTCACTTTGACAGCAATCAGGAATACCAGATAGAGGCTATCAGGGCTGTTACCGATATATTTGAAGGGCAGCCTTTGAGCGGCGGAGACTTTGAGTTCTCGCTGTCCGCTATGGGCGCATTCCTTTCTGAGAATGGTGTTGGGAATAAGCTGATGCTGACGGATGAGCAGATTTGGGAGAATATAAAGAGTATACAGCAACGCAACGAAATAAAGAGTGAGCGCACGGAATTGCAGGGGATGAATTTTTCTGTAGAGATGGAGACGGGCACGGGGAAGACTTATGTGTATTTGCGGACTATCTATGAACTGAATAAACTCTACGGCTTTAAAAAGTTTGTGATTGTAGTCCCGTCAATCGCCATTCGTGAAGGGGTTTTGAAAAACCTGCAAATCACACATGAGCATTTTCAGAGCCTTTATGACAAGACGCAGATAAATTACGATGTGTATGACAGCAAGAAGGTTTCAAGCCTTCGTGGTTTTGCCTGCAATAACGCAATTCAGATATTGGTCCTAAACATTGATGCATTTGCCAAAGATGAAAACATCATTAATAAGCCCAATGACAAGCTCACAGGCAGGAGACCCATTGAATTCATTAAAGGAGTCACCCCGATTGTAATTGTGGATGAGCCGCAGAATATGGAGACGGAGATACGCAAAAAGGCTATTGCAAATCTCAATCCCCTTTGTACTCTTCGCTATTCCGCCACACATACTAACCTTTACAACCTTGTGTATTCACTCAACCCGGTAAAGGCATATGATTTAGGGCTTGTGAAGCAGATAGAGGTTGACTCTGTAATAAGCGAGAATGCCATGAATGAGGCATTCATTCAGTTGGAGAAGATAAATACAACCAAAACAAAAATCGCGGCGAAAATCAATATTGATTGCAATACAGATAAGGGAGTGTTCAAAAAATCTGTCAGCGTTAAGGCCGGTGATGATATTTACAAGCTCAGCAAAGAGAGGGAGATTTACAAAGAAGGCTTTATTATTGACGAAATAGACGCGGGCAACGGCACAATCACTCTCACTAATGGTTCCATGCTATCAGTAGGCGAAACGCAGGGTGGAATGAATGATGAGATAATGAAATATATGATTCGTAAAACCGTTGAGGAACATCTCAAAAAGGAGAGAACTTACAAAGGCAAAGGGATTAAAGTGCTGTCTCTGTTTTTCATTGACAAGGTCAGGAACTACCGTGAATACGACGCGAACGGGATTCCTGTAAAAGGAAAGTTTGCCGGGTGGTTTGAGGATATATATCAGCAAGAGATTGCCAAACCCGCGTTCAAAAGCGTGTTGCCATATACTGCTGATGTGCTTCATAACGGTTATTTCTCACAGGACAGCAAGGGCAGAGTGAAAGATACCGAAGGAGAGAGTCTGGCGGATTATGGCACCTATAAACTTATCATGCAGGACAAAGAGAAACTGCTTGCACTTGATACCCCGCTCCGCTTTATATTCAGCCACTCCGCATTACGGGAAGGATGGGATAGCCCGAATGTGTTTCAAATATGCACCTTGAACGAAACTAAATCGGAGATCAAAAAGAGGCAAGAAATAGGAAGGGGTTTACGCTTATCCGTAAATCAAAACGGAGAACGTATATTTGACCGCAACATCAACAAGCTGACAGTAGTAGCCAATGAACGTTATGAAGATTTCGCCAAGGCATTACAGAATGAAATACAGGAAGATTGCGGAGTGGACTTCACAGGCAGGGTAAAGAATCGAGGCGACAGGCAAAAAGTCAGTTTGCGAAAAGGGTTTGCGGCTGACCCGAAATTCCTGCAGATTTGGGAAAAGATAAAATTCCACACGCGATACAGCGTTGATTACAAAACAGATGACTTGATTGTCATGTCTGCAAAGGCAGTGAAGAATATGCCTGAAACAAAAAAGCCGACCATTAAGTCAACAAAGAAAAGGGTTATGATAACTCAAGAAGGCGTTGACGGACAGTTGATAAGCGACAGCATTGATGACGATTATGGCATCAGATTTGAAATACCTGATATGCTGGTTTATGTCCAGTCAAAGACCGAACTCACCCGGCACACCATATTAGAAATTCTCAAACGATCTGGAAGATTAGAGGAGCTTCTGCTCAATCCGCAACTCTTTATGGATAATGCAGTTGTCGCCATAAAATCGGTGCTGTATGAGTTAATGGTAGACGGAATTAAGTACGAAAAGATTGGCGATAAGATTTATGAAATGAAGTTATTTGAAGACAACGAGCTGGAAATATACCTTGATCAATTTACCTTCGTGGTAAACAACCAGGAGAAATCCATTTATAAAAACTATATACCTCTTGATTCATCTGTGGAAAATAAGTTTGCCAAAGATTGTGAGAGCAGTGAAAATATCGAGTTCTACTTTAAACTTCCTTTTTGGTTCAGGATAAATACGCCCGTAGGCACATATAACCCGGATTGGGCTATAGTTTTTAAGGGAGAAAAGAAGATATATTTCGTTGCGGAAACAAAAGGCGAAGGACAGGAGCTGAGACCAAGTGAGCGAATGAAGATTGATTGCGGCAAAGCGCACTTCGAAAAGTTTGATGATGTAAAGTTCAAAGGACCGATATCGTCGGTTTCTGAATTGACTTAAATGAAACGCCCATTCGGACAGCATTTTCTTTTTGACCCTAACATACTCAAGAAAATCATCAAGTGCAGCGGGGTGACACCGGATGATACGGTTGTTGAAATAGGCCCGGGGTTAGGCACGCTGACAAGGTTTCTCTCGCTCTCCGCTAAAAAGGTCATCGCAATTGAGCTTGATAAGAGATTGATCGGGAAGCTTGAGGGAATTCTTTCAACAAACAAGAATGTATTGATATGGGGTCAGACTAACTTGTTAACGCGCACCATCTGTGCAATTTTTCATGAGTGATAGTTAAAGCCTGACTATAGTTACAAGAAATTATTAGACAGCCGGTTAATCCTCGTTCTTCTTTTTATTATTCTTCTCTCCGTTCTCGTCTTTTTTATCCTTAAAAGCCTTGTAGAACTCTTCCAGCTTCTTTGCAACAAGGAAATTAAATGTTCCTTCAGGATATGTCCCGTCAGGCTGTATTTCTCCGGCAGGCATTCCGGTGAGAGGCTCTATGCCGTCTTCAATCTTCTCAATGGAGTATATGTTGAACTTCTTGGCTGCAACAGCTTCGATCACCTCGCTCTTCAGCATAAGGTGGATCAGGTTCTTTGAAGGGATAATAACTCCATGGTTATTGTTAAGGCCATTGAGCTTGCAGACCTCAAAGAAGCCCTCTATCTTTTCATTCACCCCTCCAATGGGCTGGACATCTCCGTGCTGGTTCATGGAACCTGTTACGGCAAAAGACTGCTTTAAAGGCACGCCCGCTATGCTGCTAAGGAGGGTATAAACCTCAGCGCATGTGGCGCTGTCTCCTTCAACCCCGCCGTAAAGCTGTTCAAATGTCAGGGACGCGGTCAGGCTCAGCGGGGTTTTGGAGGCATATTTCCCTCCGAGATAAGCGGTGAGTATCAATATGGCTTTCTCATGTATCTTTCCGCTCATCTTTGTCTCTCTCTCAATATTGACAATGCCGGCTTTGCCCGCGTATGTCCTTGCTGTTATCCTTGAAGGCATACCGAAACTGCGGTCTCCGAGATCAAGCACTGAGAGGCCGTTGATCTGTCCTACTACTGCTCCATGCGTGTCAACGAGTATCGTTCCTTCTTTGACAGCTTCGAGTATCTTCTTTTCAACTTTATTGGAGCGGTATTCCTTCTCCTTAAGCGCCTTCTCAATATATTCCGCTGTGACTATCTTGCCCTTATCGCGTTTCGCCCAATGGTCCGCCTCTCTGAGAAGGTCCGCTATCTCTATAAATTTGGCTGAGAGTTTATTCTGGTGCTCCGCAAGCCTTGAGCCATACTCAACAACCTTTGCAACAGCATCCCGGTCAAAAGGCCGAAGCCCGATCTTATCGCATTTTGTCTTGACGAAGCTCGCATATTTGCTGATATTCTCTTTGCTTCTGTCCATGCGGTTTTCAAAATCAGCCTTCACCTTAAAGAGCTCCCTGTACTCCTCATCGAGGTTGTAGAGCATGTAATAGAGGCGCGGGTTGCCGACCAGCACGATCTTAACGTCGAATGGTATCGCCTCAGGCTTCAGGGTGATGGTTGAGATCAGCCGGTACTGCTCCCAGACATCCTCAATCTTTATCTCTCTGTCCTTTATTGATCTCTTGAGGGCGTCGTAAACAAATATGTTCTTAAGCATCTCAAAGGCGTCAATAACGAGATATCCGCCGTTTGCCCTCTGGAGGGACCCTGCTTTTATCATGCTGAAGTCCGTCACGGCAACACCGTACTGCACTTTGTGCTCAATCCTTCCGAAGACATTAAAATAATTCGGGTTGCTCTCCACCACAACAGGGGCGCCCTTAAGCTCCCTGTTGTTCACAAAGATGTTCACCACGTATTTGCTAAAACCTGAGTCTGTCTTCGAAGGTTTAAGAAAAGGAAAGGCTGCCGGCTGTTCTTCCTGCGGCTTGAAGTCCTCAAGGTTTTCGAGTATATCTTCCTTTACCTCTTCAAGATAATTCAGCACGGCAGAATTGTCTTTGTATTTATTTTTCAATTCATCTATCCCATGTCCTACGGAAGAGAGCGCGACCTGGCGCTCAAGCTCGCTCAACCTGTTTTTGACATTTTTATCTTCTTCCCTGACATGCCGTATTGCATCATCGAGCTTTTCCTGAAGTTCCTTACCTATCTTCTCTATCTTCTTTTTTGCAGGAGCATCCAGTTTTTCATATTCTTCTTCGCTCAGGGGCTCTCCTGTCGTTTTGACCGGGCCGAGAGTGAGGCCTGTAGCGGTCTTTTTCAGCATAAAGTCCTTCTCTTTAGTCTCCTTCTCAAGTTCTGCAAAGAGGTCCTTCTGCTTATGCTGGAATTCTTCAAAGATCTTTGCCCGCTGCTTTTCATACTCTTTTGATTCAAATATCTTTGGGATCTCCTTGCGGAGGACCCCTATCATTTCATTCATGTCCTTCTGGAAGCTGGCGCCGGTTCCCGGAGGCAGGCTCAGAGCTTTCGGTTCATCTGGATTTTTAAAGTTATATACATAACACCAGTCATCAGGGGTCGGTTCATCTTTCGCCTTCTCCTGAAGGATTGCCTTGATGGTCGTCATCTTGCCGGTGCCGCTCTCGCCGAGTATATAGATGTTAAATCCGTGGCTTTCGATGCCGAGCCCGAAGTCAAGGGCGCTCAGAGCTCTTGACTGGCCGATAGTCTCTTTTAAAGGCTCGATCTCGTCTGTTGTTTTGAAAGAAAACTCAGAAGGTTCACAGCAGTGATATAATTCTTTATTTGCGACTTTTCTCAGCATAGATTACCCCCGTATATGTAGAATCGTATGTTGCATGATACAAGATAAATGAATATAGTTTCAAGTCTCAAATTACAGCGGGTATTGGCTTGCTCTACCTATATTCCATCACTCATTTTTGCCTATTTATAATTGCAAGGAAATCAGCAGCAGTAATTACCCTTATGCCTTTATAGACGGCTATCTCTTTGAGATGACTGTCTCCGGTGAGTATATACTGGGCATTCCCGGCCACTGCGCACTCAAGATATTTATTGTCACTTGGGTCATCCTTTACCACAGAAAGCCTTTCTTTAGGCATCACAAATATTGCCGCTGATCTTAATTTATTGAAAAAAGTATCAATATACTCTTTGTTTTTTTTATGCCTTCGGGCGATCTTTGGATATAGCAAAACCGCCCTGATCTCATTCTCAATATCTTCAGACATCAACAGCTTTATCTTATCATCACGGACAAGGGAGATTATCTCAGCCGGTCTGGAGTCAGGCTTCAGTACGGCGCTCACAAAAAGATTCGCATCAATGACAATGTGAATCACTTCTTCAGCCTTCTGTGGTGTTTAACAGCCTCTTCAATGTCAGTTTCAATATTTTCAGCATCAGATGATCTCTGTAACTCGCTGACCATACCAAAGAAATCAGAGCGGTCTTTTTTGATGCTCATATATTGCTCAATCGGTATAATTGCAACAAGCGGCTTGCCCGCCCTCTCAACAATGTATTCATCTTCCCTAAGAGAGACCTCATTCATTACCTGTCCAAGCTTCTGACGCGCCTTGATTGCGGATATGGTTTTAACCATTTTATGCCTCCTATGTCAATTAGTATGGTTATAATGGTTAGTATAGCAAAGGTTATTTGAAAATTAAAAGGATAAGCTTGCAGAAATTACTGTTTGAATGGGGAAGTTATCACAAAAACAATGGTCTCATGATGAAGAAAAATTACAAGCGCGCTCTTGACACTACGTAATTTTTTCCCCAAAAAAAAACATCTTTTGCGCTATGGATTATTATTGGCTCTTGACAAAATGGGTGACTCCCTTTTTCTTTTTCGTTGAGATTGTCCTATAGCTATGCTAATCCTGCCTTTAATGCGTCCTCTACCTCGTAACTCCGATTGCTGACAGTGACGACGGATCAAAATTTATTCCTGAAAAATCAAGCTCAAATTCCTGTCTGTGGCCTATTGGTAAAGCATTATCCGAGATATTTATTATGCCAATGATGCGCTTATCAAAAACCCAATTACCATTATCATATCTTTTAATAATATATGTGTAAACCATATTTTTATCATTAATCTGAAGGGACACTCCTGTAATCTGTTGTCCCCCGGTGCTTTCATCATTAGCAGTCTCTTCCATAATTAGACAATCTTCCACGGAAGCACAATCAATGCCTATAGAGTGAGCTGCCTGATGTCTATTCCATATGCCGATATAAGGAAGTTCGATAGAATTTATCTGCCCATCTATTTTATATGCCAACTTATATCGAGTTTTAGTGGAATAACTATTATCGTATGATTCACCATATCCCGTCTCTTCCATTATGTACGATTCATAGCTGTCCGATTCATAGGAATATGGGCCTAAGCCAGTAATAACGCCTGTTCCCGAATCATTTTTTTCGTCATACTTATAAAAAAGTATAAAATATTTATCTCCTTCATAATAATCATAGTCCATTACTGACAAAAAACTTTTTCCCACTGTAGTAGAGCTATTATTTAGAGAAAAATTATCCCAGACACGACTATTGGAAGGAGGAGAATTGCATGATCCAACATAATAGGTTCTATTTATTGATCTGCCGAAGTTTTTCCATACCCCTCCTGTTTCATCGGTATTAATTTCAAAGCGATCCAACATAATATCGCCTACATATAATTCGCTATCTGAATTAGAATTTGAAGAACTACCAATTTTTATGAACTTGAAAATTTCTTCCCCAGTTTCTCTTGTACATACACCCGAGTAATAGTCCTCCCAATATATGCCATCCCAATTAAACGTTCCTGTTCCTATTCCCCCATCCGATTCTAAGGAACTATTTGACACGTTAGTCTTTTGGTATATATTTATGTCTTCATTAAGAATTGCCAGATAGTTGATTTGAAGAGGAGTAGTTCTTGAAGAAGTTTGTGTTTCTAATTCACATGACTTTTCGTAATGACTCGAATAAAATATATCGCCTGTTGTAGTGCATATTATATCAAATCCATCCCAGCTCATAGTATCAGCACCTCCCTGTGATGGCAAATCTATCCCTCGAACCCAGTCCCCACTTTCATCTTTATATTGAATATGAAAAGGCCCCGTGTAATCATTGTCGTAATAAGTATAAGCATCATTTTTTCTAATGTTAATGTTTTTTGCCACCAGCCTATTATCCACCACTTCAAATGGTCTTCTTCCATGAATATACGAAGCAAGTCTCCAAACGTAAGGATATCTATTATTAGATACCCACTCTCCATATGCAAATCCGCTGTCCCAAACATATGGGCTTCCCACTGTAAAATTACTTGGAATGTAAGCTTGTGGAAAACCTACTACAACATTACCCCACTCTACATTATTAATTAATTTATCATCCTCTGTGCCATAATATTTGATATCGGGGTAATAACTTGTGTGAATACCATCTGCATAATAAACATAAAAAGGTAACATAGCCTTATGTTCCTTTTTATCCGGATGAGACTGAACGGTTAATAATGTTGAACCGATATATGGTGTAATATTAATGTCTTTAGACGCAGGTATTAACTGATATTGATGATTAACGGTTTTAATTTCAAATGCTGTTTGCTGTAAGTCGAGGTTCACTAAAAACAAAAAATCCCTGTCAAGTTCACGCACTCTTCCCACAACCGCATCTTCTTCATTGCCAAGCCTTCCTCTAAAGACAAGAATATATTTTACTGCATCATTCGGCCAGGTAAAATTTATATTACCGCTTTTGTTATTGCCTGAGCTGAATGTATCAAGAGTAAGGTCATAACTCGAAAGCTTTGTCCTCACATCATGTGAGTTATCATAGTAAAGCTCAAATGTTCCGTCCATATCCTCTTCTGTATTATTTACGATTACATAGCCGTAACCAAGGGTGTCATCAGGAACCATGTCTATATCACCCCTGAAGAAGTAATCAAGCAGCCCTGCGGAGTAGCCGACGGCGCGGGGGATGAGTTTTTCTGCGTAGTCGGAATAAACTTGTTCATCCATTTTTAAATAAATTCCAGTCTGTTTAAGCAAAGAAGGAAGAAGCTTATAGCCCCACCTGCCTACCGCGAGATGTTCCACATGTTCCCCATTGCCAGTTTTTCCTGCTTCAGTCTCATTTTTGCCAAGTTTCCTTAGATAGGTCCTCTTTTTTCCAGAAATTGTTTCATCATGTTCAACCACACTTCCCCAATTGGGATAGGGAAAGGCAGCAGTAAACATACTATCTGGACTCAAGAAGTTGGCATTGGTATATTCGGATAGACCGATATTTGATACAAAATTACCGTTTGGGTCTATTGCGAGATTCATGGTGACATTTGGATTTGGATATGGTCCGCTGTATTGATTTGTATCAAAGAGATTAGCTATAGGAATGGGTGCTGCCGTGACGAATACGCTTGGCTGACCCAGAGCGGTCTTATCAAAAAAAATAGGCATCGTTGCAGCACTATCAACTAACCCCGCATTGTCACGAACATATTCTTCATATGCATATTTATAATGCCCGTCATTCCTCGCATGCTCAGGCACGCTCATATCTTCCACAAGATGCATAAGTTGGCCGAGTCCTCTGAAAGTTTCGGCAAATTTGTTCTCTCTATCTAAATTATTAACCGATGTTAGAACTTTGTAGTAATAATCCCTTACGTCATACCATGAGTAATTCCCGCTTCCAAGCACTTGCATGGTCTGCGCTCCGAGCGGCCACTGCGACCATTCTACAGCAGAAAGTCCTGACAAAAAGCCGGTGTCCCATATTCCGTTAAACCCAGCGTCACTTAACGATGTTGCCAATGGATCATGGAAATGATTCACTGACCTGAGATAGGGGACATACCACGGCGGCTTGTCTTCGTAGTGTCCGCCGTCACTAAACCACTTATAAACTTTTTGCCCCTTTATTTCTTCTTCTTTGCCCTTTGTAAACCCCAAATTGTTATTAAGGTAATCGCTCAAAGAAAAGCCATTTAGCGTATTACTTGAAATATATTCATTTATTGCTCGGTGTGTCTCTACGTCCAGAGCATAACTCGTGCAGTTAAAACCAACAATAAATAGAAACAGCATCCAAAACGATACCATTTTTTGTTTCATAAGTTTATTCATCCTCTGTTTTATAGAGATTTTGTGGGTCATCATGATAAAGATACTGCCACTCTTGTCGTATAAGTTTTATAAACTCTTTTTGTTTTTTCCAATCACTTTTTTCTCCAACAGGCGAAACATTGATTTTTATTCTCTCTTCTCTTGTCTTTAGCTTAGGAAGTTCAACAATGCCGGTCTTTAGTATTCTGTCTTCATATCGCCAACCTACATACGCCTTTAACGACCTTTCTGCTCCTACGCCCGTGCTAAAGAAAATCTCCTGATCCGGTAAACTCAGACCCGGTGGATATTTTTGTTGCTTCGGAAAAGTTCCATAACCAGGTTTAAATATGATGAAACTTGCGCTTATTTCCCATGAAAAAGGCTGAATAATAGTTGTATACGGCGGTATGATAAACAGTCCATCCTTATCCGTTAACGTCTCTTGAACATTGATGATTGAGGATATTGAGCCAGCACCCAACCCCATTGTTGCCTTGTTGTACACTGCTACGACAACGGCTCCTTCAATGGGCTGCTTTGTCTCAGCATCAATAACCTGCCCTTTAAATTCCGGCTTATGGTATGTGAGCCAGCCAGCCTCAGAGCATGTTGCTATTAGCCCGACCATGATCAAAGTCAATATTGCAATTCCTACAGACTTCATATGATTTCGCTCCTCTCATCTGCATAATGCCCGTCATCTCTCGCATGCTCAGGCACGCTCATATCTTCTACAAGATGCATAAGTTGGCCAAGCCATCTGAAAGTTTCGGCATAATTGTTCCCTCTATCTAAATTATTAACCGATGTTAGCGCTTTGTAGTAATAATCCCTCACATCATACCATGAATAATTCCCGCTTCCGAGCACTTGCATGGTCTGCGCACCGAGTGGGTACTGAGACCACTGAATAGATGATGAACCAGACAGAAAATCTGTAAACCAGAAGCCGCTGAACCCAGCGTCACTTAATGACGTCGCCAATGGATCGTGGAAATGATTAACTGAACGGAGGTAGATCGGCTCGTCTTCTT
The DNA here is from genome assembly GCA_016222905.1 of Nitrospirota bacterium. Taxonomy (GTDB): domain Bacteria; phylum Nitrospirota; class Thermodesulfovibrionia; order UBA6902; family UBA6902; genus JACRPZ01. The sequence continues at coordinate 10,096 of JACRPZ010000002.1, read as the reverse complement.
TCTTGCCGCCTTCTTTGACCCATTCTAATACCGTCTTGACGTCAAATTCTTCTTTTATACCATTGGTTACTCCTAAATTTACTTTTAAATAATTATCCAAGTTGGTTCCTACAACAATTTTCTGATTAAGCAAATAATGTGTTTCTTTATCTAAAGCTACTGCGTTTGCCTGAAGGAATATATGCGACACAAGCGAAACAATCAATAAAATAAACATCCTGAATAATTTCCTCTTAATCGCCACTATTTTCATTTAGGGAATTCTCCCACAGGAATATTAAGTTTCTTTCGATCAAACCTATACATAGGTTTCAAATAATTATCTTCTTCTTTCAAAATCAGTCTAAACTTTGGGATTTTTGAATCTGGAATATCTCCATCAATATAGGCAGACTCATGACTCTCAATTCTTTCTATCCAAGTCTTTAATTTGGGAAGTTCAACAATGCCAGTCTTTAGAATTTTGTCTTCATATCGCCAACCTACATATGCCTTTAACGACCTTTCTGCTCCTACGCCCGCGCTAAAGAAAATCTCTTGGTCTGGTAAACTCAAACCAGGCGGATATTTATGCTGCTTAGGGAAAGTCCCATATCCCGGTTTAAATATGATAAAACTTGCACTTATTTCCCATGAAAAAGGTTGAATAAGAGTTGTATACGAAGGGATGCGAAACATGCCATCCTTATCGGTTAGAGTCTCTCTAATGTTGATGACCGAGGACATTGAACCCGCTCCCACTCCCATTGTTGCCTTGTTGTACACTGCAACGACAACGGCGCCATCAATGGGCTGTTTGGTCTCCGCATTGATAACTTGTCCTTTAAATTCCGGCTTATGGTAGGTGAGCCAAGCATGTGAAGGAATAGATAAGATTATAGAAAATGAAATGACTATTAAAAGACCTATTAATAATTTTGTTAGCATAATTTCCCCTCGCTGAAGAAGTTGGTATTAGTATATTCAGAAAGTCCGATGTTGCTCTGTAATGTTCTATTTGGATATGTTCCGTCGTATTGATTTGTATCAAAGAGATTAGCAAACGGGACAGGGGCAAGGGGATTAGGATTTCCAATTGCAGATGAGTCAAAAAAATAAAATAGGGCATATTGTGAAAGCTGACTATAAGTTTTTATTTCGTCCCTAACCCATTGCTCATAATCGTATAATATATAGTGTCCATCATCTCTTGTATGTTCAGGCACTGACATGTCCTCAACCAAATGCATCAACTGACCCAGCCCTCGAAAAGTCTCAGCAAAATTTGTCTCTCTATCAGTTTTATTAGTTAATGTCAGGGCGTTGTAATAATAATCCCTCACATCATACCATGAATAATTCCCGCTCCCAAGCACTTGCACGGTCTGAGCCCCGAGTGGCCACTGCGACCATTGTGTGGCAGAGACTCCGTACAAAAAATCAGTGCCCCAGATACCGCTGAAGCCTTGGTCAGTTAGCGGATTATGAAAATGATTAACTGAGCGGAGGTAGGGCATCCACCTGTAAGGAACGTCCTCATATTCGCCACCATCACGAAGCCATTCCCATAACATCAGATTCTTAAACTTTTCTTCTATGCCGCTTTGTAATCCTAATTCGGATTTTGAATATGTATCCAAAGAAAATCCATTCAGCGAATTTTGGGCAATATAGGTATTTATCGCTTTATGAGTATCGACCAGCAAAGCATGAGTAGTCGTTGCCATTACAATAATGAGTGATAAGATCATAAGTTGCTTCAGAAATATATTTTTCATAGACTTTTTTTATTTATACAAGAAGTTATCTTTTTCCCCGATTGCCCTATATAGAAGCGGCAACTCTTTTGAAGTATACCCAGTTACGCCAATCATTCTTGCCTTTAATCTCTCTTCCCTCGTCTTCAGCTTAGGCAGTTCTACGAGGCCAAACGTAACTTTGATCATTTCAATTTTTCGCTGAACCAACCCCTCTAATTCGCCCGTGCTTCCGATCCCCTTTGAGAAAAATATCTCTTCACTGGGCGCATTAAGTCCAAGGGGAGTCATTTGATAGTTGGGATAACTACCATATCCGGGTTTATAAATAATAAATTCGGCATAATCCTCTATTGAATTGGGCTGAATTACAGTAGAATAAGACGGGAAATAAAATTCCCCCTTTTTATCGGTCAAAGCCTCTTTGACATTTATTACAGATGTGTACCCACCACCTGGGCCGCTTATTAAAGAATGTTTCTTATAAACAACTACAACCACAGCTCCTTCTATCGGCTCTTTCGTCTCGGCATCTATGACCTTCCCTTTAAATTCCGGTTTGTGATAAACAAGCCAGCCCGCATAAGATATAGAAGCATTTAAGATGAAAATTATTGTTAATAAAAAAATGATTAACGCATTTTTCATGAGTCATACTCCTTCATTTTTTAAAGATTCACTAAAACTCCTGTATCATCCATAGTCCATTTACGTCCTTTGTGAGGCGCACTTCATATGAGAATGTCTCTCCATTTTCTAAAGTCACTAATTCATAGATAGCTACATTATCCTTAATAGAAACCAAGTCAAAGCCCGTTTGTGTAGAGACCATGTCTGGCAACTGGTCTATTATGACGCTATACATCTGCTGATAGATTGCTCTGGTGCTGGGCGATATGTAAGTAAGTGCTGTTGTTATGTCTTGAGCGCTTAGACGGTTTGTCATAGCATTCCACTTACTTCTTAATAAAGCATCAAGCTCTGCTGCATTCAACACAACAATCGCTATTGTGTCTGTGTATGTATAGCTGTGCGAGTCTGTAACGGTCACTGTCGGATAATAAATGCCTTCAATGGAGTATGTTGCGCTTATGTTGTCAAAAGTTGTCCCTGTGTAATCAATAGTCCCGTCTCCGTTATAATCCATCTCATATGTTGCTGCTGAATTGGGAATACTTGTTGATACTGTGAAATATGTCGTAATCGGCGCTATCCCTGATTCTATATTTGAATTCAGTGTCACATGTGGCATTGTTGTAACCGCATTAACAATTATTGAGGTTGATGCCGTGTATCCGGCCGTGTCAGTGGCTGTAACGGTTATGGTGTTCTGCCCTTCCTGTAACGGCACATGGTTTACAAAGAACTGTCCATTGTAAACAGTTGCAACCATCCCGTTAACCGTTACTCCTGTCTCATTGCCATTTGCATTTGTAATTGTGCCTTTTACCATTACATCAGGTCTGTTTATAGTTGCACTATTTAAAGGAGATGCTATTGTTAATGTAATCGGCGGTGTTGTAAAACTTACATCATTTCCATTGATTGATCCGGCCGCATTTGCAGCAACAACTCTGTAATAATAAGTAGTGCTTGGGGAAAGTCCTGTTATATCGGCTCTTACGCTAACATCACCAGTTCCATTTCCGATTAGCTGATCAGATGTTCTATATTCATAAGATGTGCTTGTTCCGTATTCAAAAAATACTGTTGTCGCTGAACCATTGGGATTCGCTGTGCCATTCAATGTAGCAGAGTTGCCATTTACATTAGTCGCAGAGTTGGTAGTTACAATCGGAGAAATAACTATTGTTGTTGCATAAGCTTCATTACTGAAATCAGAGTTTCCCGCAGAATTATATGCAGTCACTCTGTAGACGCAAGTTACTCCTGCTGTTAATCCTGTATCAGAGTATGTATTTACATTTGCTTCTACAATAGCAATCTGATTATATATCCAGCCAATCTTGCGCTCTATCATAAAGCCTGTTTCATTATCAGAATTATCTGACCATGAAAGGTCAATCCGGTTTGGAGAGATAGCTATTGCTGTAAGATCGGATGGGGCTACAGGGCCGGTTGTAAAGCTCACATCATTGCCATAACTTGTCCCGACGATATTAGCCGCTGCCAACCTGTAGTGATAAATCGTATTTGGCAAGAGATTTGTTACATCATCTGATGCATAGTGATCACCAATCCAGTGCCCCATGGATTGAGAAGTGGTTGCATTCCCGTATGATGTGTCCAAGCCCCATTGGAAATATACTGTTGTTTCTGCGCCATTAGGATTGACTGTTGCGCTTAATGTGGCTGACTTACTATTTATATCTGTTGCTGGATTGGTTGTTGCAGTAGGTATATGTGCCGGGTCTAAAGGATAGGCATCATCCATATCATTAATTCCATCACCATCAGTATCTGGATTTAAGGGGTTTGTTCCAATAAGACTCTCTTCGTAATCAGTTAATCCATCATTGTCATCGTCATTATCACATGCATCCCCTATGCCATCGCCATCTGTATCTAATTGATCAGGATTGTATAGATATGGACAATTGTCAGAGTTATCTCCTATGCCGTCACCAACATTCATTGTGTAAAGATAGACATCAGCATTGCCATTTCTATAATCTTCCAAGACAATGCGGTCTCCTGAAATAGCAGGAGTATATTGCCCATTATCATTTGCGGTTATCTGAGTTTCAAGACCTGCTGAAACATCGTACATGTAAATATCATGATTGCCGTTTCTGGAATCTATCCAGACAATGAGGTTCCCTGAAATATCAGGAGACGATTGATATGCAGTATCTGTGGTAATTTGAGTCTCAATGCCTGTTGAAACATCATACATGTAAATATCATAATTGCTGCCGTTTCTGGAATCTACCCAGACAATTCGGTTCCCTGAAATGGTAGGAGACCATTGATCTGCAGTATCTGAGGTAATTTGAGTCTCAATGCCTGTAGAAATGTCGTACATGTAGATATCCCAGTTTCCATTTCTGTAGTCCATCCAGACAATGCGGTCTCCTGAAATAGCAGGAGTATATTGCCCATTATCATTTGCGGTTATCTGAGTTTCAAGACCTGTTGAAACATCGTACATGTAAATATCATAATTGCCGTTTCTGTAGTCTATCCAGACAATGCGGTCTCCTGAGACGGTTGGATAATATTGATCTGATGTATTTGTAGTAATCCGGCTCTCAGCGCCTGTAGAAATATCGTACATGTAGATATCAGCGTTCCCATTTCTATAATCTTCCCATACAATACGGTTCCCTGATATCTTCGCATTCCATTGATCTGAGAGACTTGCAGTAATCTGGCTCTCTATCCCTGTAGAGATATCATACATATAGATATCATAGTTGCCGTTTCTGTAGTCCTCCCAGACAATGTGGTTTCCTGAGATTGCAGGATACCCTTGACGTTCTGGGTCTGAAGTTAGCTGGGTTTCCTTTGCATCTGAATCCTTGGTCTCTGCCGGGTTTAAAGGAAAAGCATCATCTTTGTCATTAAGTCCATCACCATCAGTGTCAGAATTATGAGGATTAGTTCCTGATTGATACTCTCTGAGGTTGGTCAGCCCGTCTCCATCAGCATCTTCGTTTGCATCATTAACAAGAGGGTTTAGATTATTATGAACTTCCCATCCGTCAGACAATCCATCATTATCCGTATCAGCTTTTTCGGGATCAGTTCCAAGTATTCCTTCTCTAAGGTTTGATAAACCATCGTTATCATCATCTAAATCAATTGTGAGATTGGAAGTTAACGTTATTTTGCCCGAATATCCTGAGGTTATATTTAATGATTTAAGGGTTACTTCTAAATCCCATGTACAATCTTTTGTTGATGTGCCGTCAAAAATAGCATCATCTTCATATTGAGGCGATGTATTGCCGGACCAGTTGGCAAGATTTGAGGCGAGATTATCCGCTCCTGCACCACTCCAGGTAACAGTGGCGGCTTCGGCTCCATTACAAAGAAAGAGAGAAAATATTAAGCACATGATTGTGATTAATATTTTCTCTCTTTTATAGATCATTGTCTAACCCAGAAAAGATTGCATTTGAAGTGAGTGAGCAAATTCCAAGACAATACCTTTTTTTGATTATAATACATAATCTTCATCGGCAATCGCTATACTTATTGCCGTCAGGTAGAATTGTTTCTCTTTAGCTCAAAACATGCTGAACCGTATCATATCGTTGAGGAAAGATACTTGTCAATGTTTATTGACAATCTTTTTAATTTTTGTCTAAACTCGCAGATTATATCATCCTCTCGGATGATAATCCTTGTGGATCTTTTTCAGTCTTTCAGGGGTCACTTTGGTGTATATCTGCGTGGTTGATATGTCGGTATGTCCGAGCATCTTCTGAAGCGCCCTCAGGTCTGCGCCGCCGTCCAGAAGATGGCTGGCAAAACAGTGTCTCAGGGTATGTGGCGATATCTTAATTGATAAACCCGCCGAATATGTCTTGATCAACTGCCACAGCCTCTGCCTTGTCATGGGCTTTCCGCCTTTTGCAAGAAAGAGGTAGGGGCTTATCCTTTTCCTCAATAGCTCAGGCCTTGATTCTTCTATGTACCTTCTTATTGTATTGAGCGCCATTTCATTAATAGGGACCACTCTTTCTTTGGACCCCTTGCCGGTGATCCTGATAAAGCCGGCTTCAAAATTTATATCATCTGTTTTTATACTTACAACTTCGCTTGCCCTTAACCCCGATGAATACATGAGTTCAAGAATGGCGCAGTCCCTTAATGAGATATTTTTGCCCTCGGGTTTCTTAAGCAGATCGAGGACTTCGCTGACCCCGATTATCCGGGGAATGCGTTTCCAGCCTTTTGGAGCGGCGAGATTCTCAATAGGGTCTTCATCTATTATCTTCTCCATAAGCATGAATTTACAGAAAGTCCGTAAAGCTGAGATGTTTCTTGTAATGGTAGCAGTCTGCTTGCCTGAATCGCGCAGATGGGTAAGGTAGGAGACGAGGTCTTTTTTATTGAAACCGGTTATCTCTTTATTGTTCTTATCAAGAAAGCTTCCAAATTGATAAATATCGTTTTTATAAGCCTCTAAGGTATTCGCTGAAAGGCCTTTTTCCACCGTCAGGTAATTAAGAAATCTTTCTACCGGATTTATCATTGTCTCTTTCTAAAGATACAGGAAACAAGATGCAGTATACAAGTTGCCTGCATGCGCAGGTGGGGAACAGATGTTATCGAAGTTCTTTGAGGAATTTTTCAGTGTCTTTTTTGTGTGTAACAGCAAGAACGCTTACATCATCTGAAAGGATTCTGTAATATGCGCGGAAATCACCGCTTCTTAACCGGGATATGGGGGGCTTTGCGGTCTCTTTTTTTACCCCACCTGAACTTTCCACCTTGTCCCATCTTGCTTATCCTCAAGAATGATGCCTTCTGATTGAAGTTCGTTTCTTACTCTGTCGGCTGAAGCCCAGTCTTTTTTACTTCTTAAATCCTGCCTCTCGGATATCTTTTTAAGAAGCCCTTCTTCTGTAAGGCTTATCTTCTTGACCTTTATAAGAGATCTGTACCATTCTTCGGGCTTTCTCTGGAATATATTAAGCACGCTGCCTGCTTCGGCAAGGAGACCCTGCGCTTTTGTGACAATCTCCTTTGCCTTAGAGCCTGAGGGTTTGGAGTCAAGAAATCTGTTCAATTCCTTCAGAAGTTCAAAGATGTGCCCCAATGCAAGAGCGCTGTTAAAGTCATCATCCATTGCGCCTCTGAATTTACCTGTAAATAAGGATAGAGTATTTTCAAATTCTTCTAAACCCTCCGCCTTCTCTTTCCCTCCTGCTGTCTCAAGAAAGTCGCCGACCCTCAGAACAGTTGAATAATACCTGTCAATTGAGACCTCAGCCTCATTAAGCTGTTTGTCTGAAAATTCAATGGGGTTTCTGTAGTGAGTGGAGAGCAGGAAGCACCTTACCACTTCAGGGTCATATCTGTCGAGTATCTCTTTTATGGTGAAGAAGTTGCCTAACGACTTGGACATCTTCTCCTTGTCAACGGTTATGAAACCGTTGTGTATCCAGTACTTCACAAAAGTCTTGCCTGAATAAGCCTCGCTCTGCGCAAGCTCATTTTCATGATGAGGAAATATCAGGTCTGCGCCGCCTCCGTGTATGTCAAAACTCTCGCCCAGATACTTGTTTGACATGGCGGTGCATTCTATATGCCAGCCGGGTCTGCCTTTTCCCCATGGACTTTCCCACCACGGCTCTCCTTCTTTTGATGATTTCCAGAGAGCAAAATCAAGCGGGCTCCGCTTCCTTGCATCAACATCAACCCTGGCTCCGGCCATCAGGCCTTCCATATTCCTATTTGAGAGTTTCCCGTAATCAGGAAATTTGCTTATCTCAAAATATATATCTCCTTCAATATTGTATGCGTATCCTTTATCAATCAGACCCTGAACGGTCTCTATCATCTCTTTTATATGATCGGTAGCATTAGGCTCAATATCAGCCCTGCTCACACCGAGCCGCTCCATATCCCTGTAGTACTCCTCAGTATACTTCTTTGCGATCTCTTCAGTTGATACCCCCTCTTTATTGGCGCGCGCGATTATCTTGTCGTCAATGTCGGTGATGTTCCTTACGTGCGTTACGGTAAAGCCCCTGTTCCTCAGGTATCTCTTTATAATGTCAAAGACAATAGCGCTCCGCGCATGTCCCAAATGGCATACGTCATATGCTGTTATTCCGCATACGTACATGCCGACTTTCTTAGAAACCAGTGGGATAAAGTCCTCTTTCTCTCCGCTCATCGTGTTGTAAACTCTTATCATCTCCTCTTTCCCTTCTAATGCATTTATTCTCTTTTCAAGCACGGCAATATAATTCTTCATCTCCTCGAACTTCTCCTCAACCGGATCAGGCAGATGCACATGATCAAGCATCTCCACAGGCCCCTCGTCAAATATCTTAACGACCTTCTTCTTTATGACCTTTCCGGGCACCCCGACAACAATGGAGTTGTTCGGCACAGAGTGTAGAACCACTGAGTTGGCCCCTATTTTTACATTGTCGCCGATAGTTATTGCGCCTAATATTTTTGCGCCTGCTCCTACAACAACATTATCGCCAAGAGTCGGATGCCTCTTCCCCTTCTCCTTGCCTGTTCCGCCGAGCGTGACCCCCTGATAAAGGAGGACATTCTCTCCTACCTCTGCTGTCTCCCCTACAACAACACTCATTCCGTGGTCTATGAAAAACCCTCTGCCGATCTTTGCTCCCGGATGTATCTCAATCCCCGTGAAAAACCTGCCTATATTAGAAAGCAGCCTGGGAAGCACAGGAACATGGGCGTTCCAGAGGATATGATTGATTCTGTGCAGAAAGACCGCCTGAAAACCGGGGTAAGCGATAATAACCTCAAGGCGATTTTTTGCAGCCGGGTCCATCTTAAAAACAGCCTCAAAATCCTGCTTTATGTCATGCCGGAATCCCATGTGAATTATTATACTTCTTAAAAGCAGAAAGGTTCAAAGTGACAAAGGCATAAGGGGTTTTGCCGTTTGCTTTGTGCCTCTGTGCCGTTACGCCTCATTTATGCTTTACCTGTAATTCACAAAATCAATATGAACCCCGAAGTCTTTTTCTCTCAACACCTGCATTATCGCCTGCAAGTCATCTATCTTTTTGGCTCTGACACGCAGTTGATCCTTTTGTATCTCAGGCTGAACTTTCATCTTTGTATCCTTGATTGCTTTTACAATCTCTTTGGCTTTTTCGGCCGGTATGCCCTGCTGCAAAGTCACGACCTGTCTTATGGTGCTCGACGCAGCAGGCTCGACTTTCCCGTAGCTCAATGCCTTCAGCGGCACCTGCCTTTTAATGAGTTTGCCCTGAAGAATATCAACCACGCTCTTCAGTTTATATTCATCATCGGAAGTGATAATTATTTCATTGGCCTTCTGGTCAAGCTCTATACCGCTCTTGCTGCCCCTGAAGTCGAACCTCTGTCCAATCTCCTTCATAGCCTGCTGGACAGCATTGGAGACTTCCTGAAGATCTACTTTACTGACAATATCAAAAGAATGCTCATCAGCCATAATTATACCCCCTTCTTAATATGAACCTCTGGAATTAAAGTAACAAGATAGTAATCATTAAGTAGAATATATGTCAAATGAACCCTGATAACATAGAACCAATTTTGTTTGAAAATAATAACTTGAGACTGCTGAAAAAGACTGGCATTAAGTTTGCATAAATAAAGCAAACATAAAGTCAGGAGGGACGATGATAAAGAAGGATTACGGGCAGGTCAGTTTCTACAGCTATATATACGACGCGGTAATACCGAAAGAC
>JACRPZ010000001.1 GCA_016222905.1 Nitrospirota bacterium | reverse complement strand
GAGATGGTAATGCCCGGGGACAACGTGACAATGGAGATAGAGCTGATAATGCCGATAGCGATGGAGAAGGAGCTGAGATTTGCAGTGAGGGAAGGCGGCAGGACAGTAGGAGCAGGTGTTGTTACTGAGGTTATTGAATAAGGAACTAAACGTAAAGGAAACTAATAAAGATGCAGGATATAATACTTTTAAAATGCACCGATTGTAATAACAAAAACTATTCGACTACCAAAAACAAGAAGAATACCACGGAAAAGCTGAGTCTGAAAAAATTCTGCAATCACTGCAGAAAGCACGTTCTTCATAAGGAGACGAAGGCATAAATGCGGAGCGCGAAACCAGGAATCTGGAAAGTTATAGGCCAGTAGCTCTAACGGCAGAGCAACGGACTCCAAATCCGATGGTTGGGGGTTCGAATCCCTCCTGGCCTGCCACTTTCAAGAATATATGGTAAGCAGCGAACAAAGAGGATACGGCAAGATGTTTAAAACTTGCTATGTTGTCTTCCTCTTAACGCTTTAATTATGTAAACAGTATAGGGGGAGCAGACAAGTGTTTGACAAAATAAAGAATTTCTTCAAGGAAGTAAAGCAAGAGATAAAAAAAGTCGTATTCCCGTCAAGGGATGAGGTGATAGGTTCCACAAAGGTTGTACTGGCATTGGTAGTTATAATAGCCGTTTTTCTGGGACTTATTGACATCTTGCTTTCTAAACTCGTTGGGATGGTTGTTAAGTAGAGGAGATTATGGCAAGTAACTGGTATGTAGTACACACTTATTCAGGGTATGAAGAGAAGGTAAAGGCAATTATTGAGGACAATGCTAAAAGGAGGGGGTTGAGCGAAAAGATTACCCAGATACTGATCCCCACTGAAAAAGTTGTTGAGTTGAAATCAGGGAAGAAGAAGGAAACCACAAAAAAGTTCTATCCCGGATATGTTCTAATTAATCTGGAGCTTGATGATGAAACATGGGCGCTTGTTAACAGCACGCCAAGAGTCACGGGCTTTGTCGGCGGTGAAAACCCGGTGCCTCTGCTGCAGGAAGAGATAGATGATATTAAGCAACAGATTGAGAAAGGCCCAGCTGCTCAGGTGAAGGCCCAGTTTGACAGGGGCGAGACCGTGAGGATAATTGACGGTGCTTTCAGTAACTTTAACGGATATGTAGATGAAGTAGATAATGACCACAGTAAATTAAGGGTGATGGTGACCATATTTGGCAGGCAGACTCCTGTAGAACTGAATTTTCTGCAGGTAGAGAAGACATAAATCATTAATCAAAATAAAAAGTTTGAACGGTTTTTTCATTGGAGGTTTAAATGGCTACTAAAGAAATTACAGCACAGGTTAAACTGCAGATTTCTGCGGGAAAGGCTAATCCGGCGCCGCCTATAGGCCCAGCACTTGGCCCTCATGGGATTAATATAATGGATTTTTGCAACCAATTTAATGCCCAGACAAAGGCATTGGGAGACACAGTCATCCCGACAATTCTTACTGTTTATAAAGACAGGTCATTTACATTTATACTGAAAACACCGCCTGCGGCTGAATTAATTAAAAAGGCAGCGGGCATTATCAAGGGCTCAGGAACACCGAACAAGGAGAAGGTAGGAAAGATCACCATGCCCCAGGTAAGAGAGATAGCAGAGAAGAAGTTGCAGGACCTGAATGCCTTTGATATTGAAAAAGCCATGGAAATTATTAAAGGAACAGCAAGAAGTATGGGTGTTGAAGTAACTGAGAGCTGAGAGTTAAAAAATGAAAAATGCTTATTGGGGGAAGAATGAATAAAAAACATGCTGCCGCTGAGAAGAAAGTGGACAAGACAAAACTATACAATCTTAACGAGTCTGTTGATCTGCTCAAACAGCTTGCTAATAAAAAATTTGATGAAACCGTTGATATGGCTGTAAATCTTGGAGTCGATCCAAAAAAATCAGAGCAGATGGTCAGGGGCAGTGTGGTACTGCCTCACGGGCTTGGCAAAAAAGTAAGAGTGGTTGTTTTTGCCAAAGGGGAAAAAGCCTTAGAGGCTTCAAAGGCAGGCGCTGATTTTGTAGGAGCCGAAGACCTGGTTGAAAAGATAACAGGCGGGTGGATGGATTTCGACAAGATTGTGGCTACGCCTGACCTTATGGGAATGGTGGGCAAACTCGGAAAGATCTTAGGCCCGCGTGGACTTATGCCTAACCCAAAGACAGGGGCAGTAACATTCGAGGTAGAGAAGGCCATAAAAGATATATCAGCCGGCAGGGTTGACTACAAGACTGACAAAACAGGAATTGTTCATGTATCCGTTGGAAAAGCATCTTTTGACAGCAAAAAGCTTGCTGAAAATGCCATGGCTGTAATAGCGTCAATTATAAAGGCTAAGCCGACATCAAGCAAAGGGAAATACCTTAAGAAATTATCAATCTCGTCAACCATGGGGGTTGGGATCCCTGTAGATGTTGCCAGCGTGAGTTAAGGTTCGGATTATCACCGATGATGTCGGGATAATCTATTTTTAATAAAAACTGGTCAGAGACCGCAGGTGCAGACTCTGTTGTCAGGCAAAGCAGCGCCGGGCCGACAGGGAAGCTTAATCGGAATTGACTTGTCCCGACCTGCATAGGCCGCGAAAACCGCAGAAAAGTTATGAGCAGAAAGTTCTTATGTGGAACTCTTTGCTTATGAATGAATTGGCAGGGTCTCTGGCGTGAAGAAAGGAGGGAGCTACACTGAACAAGGAAGAGAAAGCTAAAATAGTTTCTGAACTTCAGGGCAAGTTCGAAAAAGCAAAAGGTGTTATCTTCACTGATTTCCAGGGACTTACAGTTGAAGAAATTTATCAACTGAGAAAAGGGCTAAGAGCATCCGGGCTAGATTACAAGGTCGTAAAAAATACCCTGGCCAGGAAAGCGGTAGAGGGCACATCTGTAAAAAATGCCGTGGGATTATTTTCAGGGCCTGTAGGGGTGGCTATCGGTTACGATGATCCTGTGCTTCTTGCAAAGAAAGTTCTTGAATTCAGCAAATCTAATGAAAAACTCGAGATAAAAGGCGGAGCGATTGAGGGCGAACTTTGCAGCTTTGAAGAACTGAAGACCATCTCAGTCCTGCCGTCAAGAGAGATTCAACTCTCCATGCTTGCCTGTGCAATGCAGTCGCCTTTAAGCACACTTGCTTCTTTGATGAACTCAACTCTAATCCAGTTTATCTATGCGATGGAATCATTGAAACAGAAGCGTGAAGCATAAAATAACTTTTAAAAAATCAGATAATTAAAAAGGAGGCAACAATGGCTGTAACAAAAGAAGAGGTTTTTGAATTTATTGACAAGATGACTATCCTTGAGATGTCAAAATTTATCAAGGAGTTTGAGGAACGGTATGACGTAAAAGCTGCCGCACCTGTAGCCGTAGCGGCGGCGGCAGGAGCTCCGGCCGCAGCTGCAGTGGAAGAAAAGACAAGCTTTGATGTTATCCTCTCCACTGTTGGCGACAAGAAGATTCAGGTTATTAAAGTTGTCAGGGAACTAACAAGCCTTGGACTTAAAGAAGCCAAAGAGCTTGTTGATGGAGCGCCAAAGCCTGTAAAGACCGGCGTATCCAAGGAAGAGGCAAGCACCATAAAGGCCAAGCTTGAAGAGCAGGGAGCAACTGTTGAAGTAAAATAAATAGGGGTTGAGGGAGCAAGGATTCAAGGATTCAAGTCCGGGCAGACGGCATTTTGATTTCATCCAGGCTTGAACCCTCAAATCCTTGCATCCCCGAATCCTCTTCTAAGGAGCACTATGGCAACAAGAAGGTTAAGGGAGAGAAAAAGTTTTGGCAAAGCGCCTGTTGTACTGGATGTGCCGGATCTTATAGAGATCCAGAAGCGGTCTTTTGAGCGTTTTTTGCAGCAAGATACCCCTTCAGCTAAAAGAAAAGATATGGGTCTGCAGGCTGCGTTTGAGACAGTCTTCCCTGTTTATGATTACAATGAGACTTCCTCTATAGAATTTCTTGAATATATAGTAGGCAAGCCAAAATATGAGATGAGGGAGTGTCTGGAGAAGGGTGTTAATTATGCCGCGCCGCTGAAGATCAGGGTCAAGCTGAACCTCTGGGAAAAAGGAGAGGAGAATAAGAAGAGATTAAAGGAAATGAGGGAGCAGGAAGTATTTATAGGGGAACTCCCCCTTATGACCGATACAGGCACTTTTATTATTAACGGCACTGAAAGGGTTATCGTAAGCCAATTGCATAGATCCCCGGGGGTCTTTTTCAGCCACGAAAAAGGCAAGACACTATTTTCCGCCAGGATAATACCTGCAAGAGGCTCATGGTTTGATTTTGAATTTGATACAAAAGACATCCTCTATGTCAGAATTGACAGGAGGAAAAAGCTGCCTGCAACAGTAATCCTTAAAGCCCTTGGGAAGACAGACGAAGAGATACTAAAGCTCTACTATCCGATCGAAGAGATAAAGATAACAAAAGGAGCTGCAACGCGGGCTGTTAAAGATTTCCTTGCCGGGATCAGGATAACTAAGGGCGTTGAAAATCCCAAGACAGGCGAGAAGATCGTAAAAGAAGGCGCAAAGATCACAAAGGCTGCGATCAAGAAGATAGAGTCCGTCGGCATAACAGAGATAAGCGTCACAAAAGAGGAGCTTATAGGCAGGATAGTATTAAATGATATCGTTGATCCGGAGACAGGCGAGATTCTGCTGGAAAGCAAAGATGAGATTACAGATGCAGTCGCGGAAAAGATCCTCTCCCTGGAAATGCCTGCGCTTCAGGTACTCTTTATTGACGGGATAAGATACCTCCCCTCCCTAAGGAATACACTCTTGATGGATAAAGCTGACAGTGTCAATGCTGCCCTTATGGAGATTTACAGAAAATTAAGACCCGGCGAACCTCCCTCAACAGCAGATGCAAAACTGCTTTTTGATGGATTGTTTTTTGATCCTAAACGTTATGACCTTTCAGAGGTCGGCAGGCTCAAGCTCAATAAACGGCTGGGGCTGGACGTGCCTCTTGAGACGAGGGTCTTAACGGATCAGGACATAATAGAGATAATCCGATACCTTCTGGAACTGAGATCAGGAAAAGGGGATGTTGATGACATAGATCATCTCGGCAACAGGAGAGTGAGAACTGTCGGGGAACTACTGGAGAATCAATTCAGGATCGGGCTTGTAAGAATGGAACGCGCAATAAAAGAGAAGATGACGCTTACCGAGCTTGAGACTGCAATGCCCCATGAAATAATAAATGCCAAGCCTGTTATTGCGGTTATCAAGGAATTTTTTGGTTCAAGCCAGTTGAGCCAGTTTATGGATCAGACAAATCCGCTCTCAGAGATAACGCATAAAAGAAGGCTCAGCGCGCTTGGCCCCGGAGGACTCACAAGAGAGAGGGCTGGGTTTGAAGTCAGAGACGTTCACCCGACCCATTACGGCCGTATCTGCCCGGTGGAGACCCCTGAAGGCCCCAATATAGGATTGATAACATCTCTTGCGACTTACGCAAAAGTTAATGACTATGGTTTCATTGAGACGCCGTACAGGAAAGTAAAAAACGGCAAAGTCACTGATGAAATAGAATATCTCTCCGCAATAGACGGTGAAAATCGCACAATTGCGCAGGCAACGTCTCCTGTTGATAAAAGAGGACACCTTATCGGAGAGATTGGAGAGGCCGTGTCCGTAAGGGTTGCGGGTGATTTCAAAATGGTGACTCCTGAAGAGGTTGAGTACACCGATGTTTCGCCAAAACAGATAGTGAGTCTTTCAGCATCCCTTATCCCATTCCTTGAAAATGATGATGCCAACAGAGCGCTGATGGGCTCTAACATGCAGAGGCAGGCTGTCCCGTTATTGCATACAGAGGCTCCAATAGTAGGAACGGGGATGGAAGCTGTAACCGCAAAAGATTCAGGTGTTATTGTGACAGCAAAGAGATCCGGTGTGGTGGAGAGCGTTGATGCCTCAAGGATCATAGTAAAGGCTGACGACGGAAACGTGGATCTTTACAACCTTATCAAATTCCACAGATCAAATCAGGCCACCTGTCTGAATCAAAAACCTATTGTAAGCGCTGGTGACAGGGTAAAAAAAGGAGAAGTTATAGCGGACGGATCTGCAACAGACAGAGGAGAGCTTGCGCTTGGCAGGAATGTCCTTGTTGCTTTCATGTCATGGGGAGGGTACAACTTTGAAGACGCCATCATAATAAGCGAGCGTATGGTAAAAGAAGATGTGTTCACCTCTATACATATTGAGGAATTTATCCTGGAGGCGAGGGAGACAAAACTCGGACCTGAAGATATAACAAGGGACATACCGAATATCGGAGAGGAGGCGTTACGCAACCTTGATGAGAGCGGAATTATAAGGATAGGAGCTGAGGTAAAGCCCGGAGATATTCTCGTCGGCAAGGTCACTCCAAAGAGCGAGACCCAGCTTACACCTGAGGAGAAACTTCTGAGGGCGATCTTTGGAGAAAAAGCTGAAGAGGTGAGGGAGAACTGCCTGTATGTGCCGCCGGGGGTTGAGGGGACAGTTCTTGATGTAAAGGTTTTCTCAAGAAAGGGCGCTAAAAAAGACAAAAGGACAAAGAGCATTGAAGAGGATGAATTGGAGCATATGCAGCGGGACCTTGAAGATCAGGTGAGAATTATAAAGGAGAGAAGTGACATAAAAATCAGGGAGGCACTTCTCAATCAAAAAGCAGCGGATGCCGTAAAGCTTCCCGGCAGCAGGGAGGTTTTGTGTGAAGAAGGAAAGAAGCTTACTGAAAATATCCTCAGCAAACTCTCCGATAAGGCGCTCGGCAATGTGAAAATTTCAGATCCAAAATGTAAGGAAACTATTAAGCATATAGAAGAAGAGACAAGAAAGCATATAGAACAGCTTGAAGATTATTACCGGGAAAAGAAGGAAAACTTCAAAAAGGGTGATGAACTCCTCCCCGGTGTCTTTAAGGTTGTAAAGGTCTATATTGCCATGAAGAGGAAGATACAGGTAGGAGACAAAATGGCGGGGAGACACGGCAACAAGGGAGTCATCTCTATAGTTGTGCCTGAAGAGGACATGCCATATATGCCTGACGGAACTCCTGTTGATGTAATTCTAAATCCTCTCGGCGTGCCTTCCAGAATGAATGTGGGACAAATATTAGAGACGCATCTTGGATGGGCGGCAAAGGCACTCGGGATCCATGTCGCAACTCCTGTTTTTGAAGGGGCAAAGGAGAATGAGATAAAGAGCCTCTTAAAAGAGGCAGGGCTTCCTACAAGCGGTCAGATTACGCTCTATGACGGAAAGAGCGGGAAATCCTTTAAAAAACCGATCACCGTCGGGTATATGTATGTTCTGAAGCTGCATCATCTTGTGGAAGACAAGATTCATGCGCGTTCAATCGGTCCTTACTCGCTTGTTACACAGCAGCCGTTAGGTGGAAAGGCGCAATTCGGCGGACAAAGGCTTGGAGAGATGGAGGTCTGGGCTCTTGAGGCTTACGGAGCAGCCAACATTCTTCAGGAATTTCTCACTGTCAAGAGTGATGATATTGTGGGCAGGGCGAGGGTATACGAGGCGATTGTTAAAGGCGATGTCAACCTTGAGCCAGGGGTACCCGAGTCGTTCCATGTTCTGATTAAAGAACTCCAGAGTCTCGGTCTTGATGTGGACATGATAGAGGAAAAGAGTTCAACTCAAGACAAAGGAAAGCATAACTGAGACCGTCGGATAAGATTATAAAACATATTGATTACAGAGAGAATCTGGGATTGAAGCGCCGGATTTCTAAAATCAGCAATCAGAAATCTCAAATCCGAAACCTTTCTGAAGGGGGATAATTAAGTGGAAGATATTTATTCAATCTTTGAGAAACCAAAAAATCCAACCGATTTTCAGGCCATAAAGATAAGGCTTGCCTCTCCTGAAAAAATACGGGCATGGTCTTACGGAGAAGTAAAAAAGCCTGAGACGATTAATTATCGGACATTTAAACCCGAACGCGACGGCCTCTTCTGCGCAAAGATATTCGGCCCTGTCAAGGACTGGGAATGCATATGCGGCAAATACAAGAGGATGAAACACAGGGGGGTAGTGTGCGACAAATGCGGAGTTGAGGTTATACAGTCAAGCGCAAGACGCGAAAGACTGGGACATATAGAACTTGCCACGCCTGTCGCCCATATATGGTTTCTGAAAGGCATACCGTCAAGGATAGGCACTCTTCTTGATATGACTATGCGCCAGCTTGAGAGAGTGCTATATTTTGAGAGCTATGTTGTTGTGGACCCGGGCGATTCAAAACTTAAGAAGAGAGACCTCATCCTTGAAGACGAGTATAGAAAGAAAATCCAGGAGCACGGCGAAAGCTTTAAGGCAGGTATAGGTGCAGAGGCTGTAAGAGAGCTTCTCAGGGATATAGACCTCGACGCCGAAGCCAAGGATTTGAGAGCCAAAATTCACGCAACATCATCCATCAGCGTAAAGAGAAAGCTTACAAAGAGACTAAGGGTTATTGAGGCCTTCAGAAAATCAGGGAACAAGCCTGAATGGATGATCATGGATGTTATTCCCGTTCTTCCTCCTGATCTCCGCCCTTTGGTTCCCCTTGAAGGAGGAAGGTTCGCCACCTCCGACCTGAATGATCTTTACAGAAGGGTGATCAACAGGAATTTCAGGTTAAAGAGGCTGATGGAGTTAAAGGCTCCGAATGTCATCATCCGCAATGAGAAAAGGATGCTTCAGGAGTCGGTTGACGCACTCTTTGACAATGGCAGAAGGAGCCGGGTCTTCAAGGCTGCCACCAAAAGACCATTAAAGTCCCTGAGCGACATGATAAAAGGGAAACAGGGACGGTTCAGACAGAACCTCCTCGGAAAGAGAGTGGACTATTCAGGGCGTTCGGTCATAGTTGTCGGGCCTGAGCTGAAACTTCATCAGTGCGGACTGCCTAAGACTATGGCGCTTGAGCTCTTTAAGCCATTCGTCTTTAACAAACTTGAAGAGAAAGGGCATGTTACCACCATCAAGGCTGCAAAGAAGATGGTTGAGCGGGGAGATGAGGAGATATGGGACTGTCTTGATGAGGTTATCAGAGAGCACCCTGTGCTTCTGAACAGGGCGCCGACCCTTCACCGTCTCGGCATACAGGCATTCGATCCTGTACTTGTTGAAGGAAAGGCCATCAGGCTTCATCCGCTTGTATGCACTGCGTTTAACGCAGACTTTGACGGCGACCAGATGGCAGTGCATGTCCCCCTTTCAATAGAGGCTCAGGTAGAGGCAAGGGTTCTTATGATGTCTGTAAACAATATCCTGAACCCTGCCAACGGAAAACCTATTGCAATACCTTCACAGGATATGATACTCGGAATCTATTACATGACAAAGATAAAGAAGGGCGCAAAGGGTGAAGGAAAAGTATTCCCCCGTACCGATGAAGTGAGGATCGCGTATGATGCTGATGTTATAAACGAACATGCCTTGATAAAGGTGAGAATGAACGGGGAAATGACAGATACTACAGCCGGACGTATTCTGCTTGGCGAGGTGCTGCCAGAAGGCATTCCCTTCTCTATGATCAATAAGGAAATGACCAAGAAAGAAGTTGGAAAGATCATCGAGTTTTGCTATAAAAAGGTCGGAAAGAAAGCGACGGTGGTATTTCTTGATGATCTTGAGAAGTTCGGTTTCAGATATGCGACTATGTCAGGGACTTCTATATGCATAGATGATATGCATATCCCGGCAAAAAAACCTCTTTTTATAAAAGAGGCGGAACGTGAAGTGCTTGATGTTCAGAATCAGTATGCTGAAGGACTGATAACAAACGGCGAGCGGTATAACAAGGTTGTGGATATCTGGGCACAGGTTACAGAAAAAGTCGCTGATGAAATGATGAAGGAATTAGGCGCTGAGAGTCAGGAGAAGGCCGATAAGATATCAGCAGAAGAACTTATTGAGCGCCGTTCTTTCAATAATATCTTCATGATGGCTGATTCAGGGGCAAGGGGCTCTGCCGCGCAGATAAGGCAGCTTGCGGGGATGAGGGGACTTATGGCAAAGCCTTCAGGAGAGATTATTGAGACCCCGATCACGGCAAACTTCAGAGAAGGGCTGACGCCTCTTCAATACTTCATCTCAACTCACGGCGCAAGAAAGGGTCTGGCAGATACAGCGCTGAAGACAGCCAACTCAGGATACCTTACAAGAAGGCTTGTTGATGTTACACAGGATGTGATTATAAGGCTGGATGACTGCGGCACTGATGACGGAATACGCGTAAAAAGCCTGGTGGAGAGCGGCGAGATCATCGAGCCTCTTGAAGAGAGAATATTCGGCAGGGTTGCCGCTGAGGCCATAAAAGACCCTGTTACAATGAAGGTAATCGTGCCGAAAGGCGAGGAATTAGATGACGAACTCTCCCAGAAAATTATTGGCGCGGGCATTAATGAGGTGAAGATACGGTCGGTTCTCACATGTGAATCAAGACACGGCGTATGCAGGAAATGTTACGGTAGAAACCTCGGCAGGGGCGAACATGTGGAGATAGGCGAGGCAGTAGGCATAATGGCTGCTCAGTCTATAGGAGAGCCCGGGACTCAGCTTACAATGAGAACATTCCATATAGGCGGCACTGCCACAAAGATGGTAGAGCAATCCGTTCTTGTTGTAAAAAACAGCGGAACCGTGAAGTTTATTGATCTTACAACAGTTAAGGACAGAGCAGGCTCACTTGTGGTTATGAACCGTAATAGCAGCATTGCCATTCTTGACGCAAAAGGGCGTGAGAAGGAAAAATATTCGGTTGTTTACGGCGCAAAGCTGAAGATCAAAGACGGACAGAAGGTGGATGCCGGACAGCATATTGCCGAGTGGGACCCGTACTCAAACCCGATAGTAACAGAGGTTGGCGGAAAGATCGCCCTTGGCGACATAATTGAAGGCGTTTCAGTCAAGGAAGAGGTGGATCAGGTCACAGGTCTTTCTCACAAGGTTATCATTGATTATCCGAATGAGATGCGCCCCAGAATTTCAATAAAAGATGAACACGGAAAGGCTACACTGAGGTCTCCAAGCACTAATCAGCTGGCCCGTTATCCGCTGCCTTCCGGGTCTCATGTTCTTGTTGAGAAAAACGCCATTGTCCATCCTGGTGACATTATAGCAAAGATACCGAGAGAGACAACAAAGACAAAGGATATTACCGGCGGTCTCCCCCGTGTTGCCGAGCTTTTCGAGGCGAGAAAGCCAAAAGAGCAGGCTGTTGCGAGTGAAATAGACGGCACTGTTGAATTTCACGGTTTTCATAAGGGCATGAGAATAGTTATCGTCAAAAACGCAACAGACTCAAAGGAGTATCATATCCCCAAGGGAAAACATCTGAACGTTCATGAGGGCGATACGGTAAAGGCCGGAGAAGCGTTAATGGACGGCTCTGTTAATCCTCACAGCATTCTGGAGATCCTCGGTCCTAAGGAGCTTGAGAGCTACCTTGTGGATGAGGTGCAGAAGGTCTACAGGCTTCAGGGCGTGACAATCAATGACAAGCATATAGAGGTCATTGTCAGGCAGATGATGAAGAAGGTGAAGATAGAGGATTCCGGAGATACGGACTTCCTTGTCGGCGAGCATGTTGACAAGATAGTCTTTGAAGATGAGAACAACAGGATGTTAAAGCAGAAGGGTAAACCTGCACAGGCAAAACCCATACTTTTAGGCATTACAAAAGCTTCCCTTACAACGGACAGTTTTATATCTGCCGCTTCGTTCCAAGAGACCACAAGGGTTCTTACAGAGGCTGCCATAAGCGGCGCTCAGGATAATCTCAGGGGGCTCAAAGAGAATGTGATTATGGGAAGATTAATACCTGCAGGCACAGGCATTAGAAAGTATAAAGAGACCTTTGTTAAGGTAATAAAAGAATAACTGGTCTTTAAGTAACCTAACGGGGCTAACTACTCTTTGTAATAAGGTGGTTGGCCCCGTTTTTGTTTGGATTTAACACGCCATTGTTTCGCCTGTTCATAATTTACATAGGAAAAAAGCCGTTCAATTCCCGTTCAGAAATATGCCTTTCTTTTCTTCCTTTACCTTGGCAAGTATTTCATCGAAATAGGGACGGTCGCGAAGACTCATGAACTCCTCGGGAAAGGTCACTATCTTCAGGACTGCCATCTTAGCTGCGGGGTCGGAATTTTTAAGTGTGATTGCAAACCGGCTGCCGTCTGTGAGCCGGGTGTTGTTCATAAAAGGTGTATCGTAGTAAGAAACCTCGAATTCTATGGGCTTAAAATCGAAACTCTCCGGCTGAGCCCCTTCCTGCGCAGGACTTACCCGCACTGATACAGCCGAAGTGCCGACATCGAGGAGCTCGACGTTGAAACGGTAAGCACGCTGTAGTCCATTTAGGCTGAAAGCGACTGTGTTCCGGCAATCGTCCTCTGCCTCGCCGCACAGCATCAGTTCAATAGGCTCCTGGTCCGGCTTGTTCAACATATTAATCTGACGGTCCGCAACTTCACGCGCAATTTTCTGGAGCTTTCTCCTGCTTTCGCCTGTTAGCTTTCCATCAAGGTCCTCGAAGAGCGGCTTGGCATCGAAAAATTCCTGAAAATTGAGGGTCAACAGGTTGAGGAACATGATCTGCTTCTCCGGGTCTGTGGAGACCTCTTTGCCGAAGTAAGAAGAAATGAGAGCATTGAACATGCGCTCCCTAAGTGCGCTGTCTGACTGCTCCCGTTGGCTCATAATCTGTACATAGAGCTGGCTCTGACGGTTCTTTCCCTCGTTATAATTAAGCACCACAGGTATGGCAATACCCGCGATCAGAGCGCTGGCAGCGGTAACGATCTTTGCCATGAGTTCAATCAGATCCTTGCTTTCCTGTTTCATCATTCCCCCCTTTTCGCTACTTGAGGTCTATGTTCTTTTCGGTGTTCTGCGGGAACACGTGCACCGTTGCCTCGCGGGTGCTCTCGTCCTGAAGCTGTATCGTAATGGTGTATTTGCCAGGCTCAAGATTGCGTATGGAATAATAGCCCTGCTCATTTGTCTTTAAGCGCTGCTCCTGACTGCCGTCCTTCAGAATAATCCCGGCATTGGGAAGCGGCTGTCCTTTGAGCTTGATAGTGCCAAAGAGGTCGGACGCCTCGGCAATCACCGCAACTAACAGAAAACCGCACAGAAGCAGAACGATCAAACTGCTTTTTTTCATGATTATCCTCCTTTTATATGCGCAACGATTCTTTGTTAAGATTATAGCACCTTTGTCGCAGAATTTTATGCCTCCAAGTCAGGCGAATTTGAATTTGGCTGCTACATTGAAAAGGGATTGAATTATTCATGGGGTGGTATGATAGGCAAGCTGGTTGTGCAATAATTCGGAGGCAATGAGATTATGGTAAGACTGATACCTGCAGGCACAGGCATTAGAAAATATAAAGAGATCTTTGTTAAGGTAATAAAAGAATAACTGGTCTTTAAGTAACCTAACGGGGCTAACTACTCTTTGTAATAAGGTGGTTGGCCCCGTTTTTGTTTGGATTTCGCTCAGCTGCAGAACAACCGATTCGTAACCAGCAGGTCGTTCAAGCCCCTCCATCGGCTTACACCCCGCCGTTACGCATGTTTTTTGACCAAGTCCTGATAATACTGCTGGTTGTCGGCATGTTTAAGCCCGTCCTCAAATGATATCTCATCAGCAAGGCAAAGCCTTGCCAGGTCATGGTCAATGGACATGAAATCATCAAGACTGGCCTGTAAAACAGTCCTGATACTGTGGGTTTTACTCTCCCGGATAAGATTTCTTATCCTGTGAGTGTTTACCAGCTTTTCAACAGCAACTACAAGTCCTTTGCCGCCTTTTCTGGTAATAAGCCTTTGCGAAATAACTAAAAGAAAAGCATCTGCAAACTGCAGCCTTACCTGGTTCTGCTGGTTGCCGGGGAAAATGTCTATTATCCTGTCAATCGCTGTCGTGGTATTGAGTGTATGCATGGTGCTCAACACCAGATGTCCGGTCTCAGCGGCGGTTAGGGCAATGGAAATACTTTCATAATCTCTCATTTCCCCTATTACTATGACATCCGGATTCTGTCTGAAAATATGCCTGAGCCCCACGGCAAACGACTCTGTATCTTCACCTATTTCCCGCTGATTGATATTGCTCTTCTTGTGCTTATGAAAAAATTCAATAGGGTCTTCAATGGTGATAATGTTGCTCCTCCTGTTGGCATTAATAATATCAATAAGAGAAGCCATTGTTGTGCTCTTGCCGTGTCCTGAAGGCCCTGTAATTAATATGAAGCCCTGCTCTTTTAAAGCAAATTCAGATAACCACGCTGGAAGTGAAAGTTCTTTAAGGGATGGAATTTTGTCTTCTAAAAGCCTCGCTGCGATCGAAACTGAATTCCGCTGTCTATAAATATTTACACGGAACCGCGCCTGTTCATTTAAAGAAATGGCAAGATCAATCTCATTTTTATCTTCAAATATTCTTCTTTGTTCTTCGTTAAGAATATCATATGCTAATTCCTTCGCTTTTCCAGGTGTCACAACGGGCATCTGGAGTCTCTCAATATCGCTATCCACCCTGATGGCAGGCGCGACCCCCGCGGTAATGAAAAGGTCCGAGGCCTTTCTCTCAAGCGTTATTTTTAAGAGAGCCTTTACATCGGGAATAGCTGAAGCTACGGGAACTTCTGACAGCTGGACTTTTTCTCTCATCTGGCTTCCGTCAAACGCACTGTCGCCGTACCCTTTTTTCTCAAAGTAAGCTATCGCCATCTCCATCTGATAAAAGGGCACCACAGCAGGTTCAACACGCTGACTAATCACAAATTCTACTTCCTGCAATGAGCTGATATTGTGAGGATTTACCATTGCAAGGGTGACAACGCCCTTAAATTCTTTGACAGGCAGTACCTTGAAAGCCTTTACTTTTTTAAAAGGAAAAAGGTTAAGAACTGCAGGCTCTATAATCACTTCAAATAAATTAATAGATGGCATATTGAAGTGCCTGCCCAAAAAATTTACAAGCGTCTTTTCATCGATATACCCCATTGTTTCGAGTATAGAGCCTAAAAGGCCGCCGATCTGGTCCTGCTTTCTCAGCGCGTTTCTTAATTGTTCTGATGTTATAATGCCGTGCTCAAGCAGTATCTCTCCAAACCGGGCCTTTGTTTGTTTTTTTTCTTCCTTTCCCATAATCACACCTCTGATATTTAGATTTCGAAAGTTACAAGTTACTATATATATTACATTTCACACCATAAATAGATGTTTGTCAATACCAATATGCATTGGCACAGGCATTAAAACCCTTTTGAAAGTGAGAAAGGAATAACCGTCGTAACCTAACAGGCTAACTGCTCTTTGCAATTGCTCTGTTATTTGTTTAGACTTAACCCGCCCTACCCTGAGATAAGTCAAATTGAGACTCCTGAAAAAGTCATTTAGAGATTTTCAGTTTTTCCATGCCGGATTTTTTAAAATCCGTCTTCTGTTTTTATAAGTCTATCGTTATTTCCTGTTTTTACTTAAACTTTCTTGCCTTGTTACGATTTTTT